>NZ_PXWF02000196.1 GCF_003011895.2 Massilia glaciei
AAATTGCCCAGAAAACCGTCAAAAACCATCAAAAACCACCTAGAACTGCCTAATTATTGAGCAATGCAAGGATTGGGGGCGCGAGCAGCGGTTCAACTCCGACAGGCTGCTAGGACCGTGTGCGCCGCGCCATCAAACGTGCGCGCGCATCAGCGGACTTAGCCAACGCCTCCTGTGTAGGGGCTTCCGGCGGCGAAGCAGGTGCGTCAAGCTCTTCTCCGAAGTTGGCCCGCTGGGCACGGGCCAGCCAACCGTGGAGTTGCTGTTCGAGACCCCATCGCTTAGCAAGCTGATCCAGCAACTGCGTGTCAAGTTGCTCCATGTCTACGTCCAGTGGCGGCATGGTCAGCTTGCTGCGCTGCATGCCCGCCAGATGCGGCCATTGCAGGAGGGCCGCCTCAGAGGCTGAGAGTTTTTCGGGAGTGCCCGAGCAGCCCGCCAGAAAGCGGCAGATCGAGGCGCAAAGCACAGCCATAGCGGGCTATGGCGAGCACTTGCAACGACGAACTGGCGCTTTCTGGCGTGCTGAGCGGGCATGATCGAAAGACTCTCAGCCTCTCAGGCCGGAACATCTCGCACGGACGCCCGGGTTGAAGTAGGTCGAATCGGCCTTCCGATGTCATTGGAAAAAACTTCTCCGCGATACCGTAGAAACGAAACTTGTAACCAGCCGAAGTCATAACCTCACCCAAGCGAGGCCGTTTGCTCGTCGATGTAGGGAGCACCGCTGTCACGATGCCCGACGGGTTGTTGAGGAATCCGTTTTCGCCTAAGACCGTGTGCAAAGAAATTATGGCGCCAGCCCTGATGTGTGAGTCTGCTTCAGACAGCTCCGCAGGAGGCACCGCGCGCAGGTTGAGGAAAACGCCGGATGCAACACGACGCAAGGTACCGGCCGATGCCAGCAGGTTCGACGTTTCGCGTGCCGTACTCGCCGAGGCGCCCGGCCGGTAAGTCTGGACAAAATAATGGAACTCGGCTGCCGTGAATATGCGGCGCACGCTTTGCGCGGCTAGGCCCGCCATCAATGCAAACTTCCAGTCGGCGCCTCTGCGCGTATCGGTGCGGGTCGTCGCGATAGTCGGCGCGTCATGTTGAGGGGCAGCTCTATTCATGCTTGTATCCGGATTCCAGTGCTGATGAAGGCCTCGCCGACGCCTCCGGGGCGGCCACAACCGTTTTTCGACACTGACGCTAACCCTGCACCCGCATGGCGTCGAAAGCGTCTTCATCAATGGCCTTTTGCTAGCACGGAGCTTTGCGACACGGTTGAAGTACCAAACGCCGGCAGAGTGGGCGTTTGGCACTTCAATAGTCATCATCCGATCCGAGAGGACGCCTAACCTGCTGCTCGCGCTTCAATGGATACGTTCGCGCGACAGCGATTCGCAAAAGGATGCCGGCGCCGCCTTTGATCGCGCCACCGAGGACTTCTTGCAAACCGTGCAACTGCCAGTAATCTCCGCGCCAAGCGACTACACGCCGCCGGCGAGCACCGCATCCAGTTTATCGAACGAGCCAGTCCAGCCTTGGGTCATGCCTGCGCGGCCATCGAGGAAGGTCGCGAGTTCCTCCGCCGTCGCCTGGCCGACAACCTCCGAGGTGACCGTCACGCGGGTGCGGTCGGGGCCTTCCGCGGTCAGGTCCACCGTAGTGCGCATGGTTTCCGGCCATGTCGGCGCCATGGGGTGGCGCGCGATGTTTTTGTGCTCATCGCAAAATTGCTGCGTGTAGACCAGACGATCCGGGCTGCGCACTTCCTCGTAGTGGGCGCGGCCGTACATGGTGAAAGCCGGACTGCTCATGCTATACATCGAGCTGCCACCGGTGCGGATGTCGGCGCGGATGAAGCGCATGTCGAAGCCGGTTGGCGCCAGCCAGCGCGAGAAATGCGCCGGTTTGGTCCACATGTCGAACATGGTCGCCAGCGGTGCGTCGAAGCTGCGATTGATGACGAATCTTTCCTGGTCCATTAGGCGTTTGGCCAGGTATTCGGCCAGACGGTCCCAGGTGGCATTGCCACCGGCCTTCCTGACGAACTTGCGGGTCTGCGCGGCGGCTTCCGCAGTCGGCAAACTCATGCACATATCCATGTGGGTCTTGCCCTCGACCTCGGAAAACAGGACGGTGACGCGGAACATGGGCGGACGGTCATCACTGGCGCCATGGTCGTAGACCAGCTTGGCCAGCGGCTCCACTTCCAGGTAGTGCGTTTTGTTTGGGTAGTCCGTGCCGTCCGGGCCATGCATGGTGTAGTCCCAGCTGCCGCCGGTGCGCAAGTCCTTGCTGTGGGTGGTCAGGGTGAATCCACGCGGCCCCCACCACTGCGCCGTTTGGGCAGGATCGGTCCAGGCATCCCAGACGGCTTTTAACGGGGCGTCGTAGATACGGACGATTCTGATTTCGTTGCTCGCGCTCATTGATCTTCTCCTTCAGCTGTTCTTTTCGCGGTGACGGTTTTCAGGTAGGCATCGAGACGGTCGAAGCTTTCTTCCCAGTAGACCCGGTAGTGCTCCATCCAGTCGGCCGCGTCCTTGAGTGCCTCGCCATTGATCTTGCAGGAACGCCATTGGGCTTTGCGTGTCTTGGTGATGAGGCCGGCTTTTTCGAGTACCTGCAGGTGTTTGGTTACGGCAGGCAAGCTCATTTCGCCGAGGAAGGGCTGCGCCAGATCGGATACGTTCGCCTCGCCCGTCGACAACCGTGCCAGGATGGCGCGGCGGGTCGGGTCGGCGAGGGCGGAGAAGGTCTGGCTGAGATGGTCTTGCACGGACTTAAGCAATTCGTTAATTAACTGATTGGTTTAATATGAGCCGGGACGAAGACGGTGTCAAGTCTGAAAGTGCTGTAATCGCGTCCGCCACATCACGCCACGTCCAACTGCCGGCGGCGCAACATCAGGTACACCACCGGCACGACGAACATCGACAGCAGCGGCGCCGTGATCATCCCCCCGACCATCGGCGCCGCGATCCGTTGCATCACCTCCGACCCGGCCCCTCCGCCAAACATGATCGGCAGCAGGCCGGCGACAATCACCGCCACCGTCATCGCCTTTGGCCGCACGCGCAGCACCGCCCCCTCGCGGATCGCGTCGAGCAAATCGGCATGGCTGGATTTGCCCGCGGCCAGGCGTGCCTCCCATGCGTTTTTCAGGTAGAGCAGCATGATCACGCCGAACTCCGCCGCCACCCCGGCCAGGGCGATGAAGCCGACCCCGCTGGCAACCGAGAAATTGTGTCCGAGCAGCCATAGCAGCCAGATGCCGCCGGCCAGGGCGAACGGCAGCATGGCCATGATCACGGCCGCCTCGTCGAAACGCTTGAAGATCAGATACAACAGCACGAAGATGATCAGCAAGGTGGCCGGCACCACGACCTTGAGTTTTGCGACCGCGCGCTCGAGGTATTCAAACTGGCCCGACCACGAAACGGCATAGCCGGCCGGCAGCTTGACCTGCTTCAACACGGCCTGCTGCATGTCACGCACCGCCGAGCTCAGATCGCGCCCCCGGATGTCGACATACACCCAGCCGGAAAGGCGCGCGTTTTCACTCTTGAGCATGGGTGGCCCGTCGTTGATGCTGATCGCGGAAACATCGCCGAGGCGTATCTGCGCGCCGCGCTCGGTCAACACCGGCAGATCGCGCAGCTTCTGCACCGAGTCGCGCACCTCGCGCGGATAACGCACATTGATCGGAAAGCGTTGCAACCCCTCGACGGTCTCGCCGACGTTGTCGCCGCCGATCGCGCTCGCGACGATGCTGTGCACGTCGCTGATGTTCATACCGTAACGCGCGGCCGCGTCGCGGTCGATCTTGATATCGACATAGCGCCCGCCGGTGAGTCGCTCGGCCAGCGCCGACGATACGCCCGGCACCGCCTTGACCACCCGCTCGATCTCGCCCGTGATGCGGTCGATTTCCTCCAGGCTGGCGCCGGCCACCTTGATGCCGACGGGGCTCTTGATGCCGGTCGCCAGCATGTCGATCCGGTTGCGGATCGGCGGCACCCAGATGTTCGACAGCCCGGGCACCTGCACGACGCGGTCGAGTTCCTCCACAAGCTTGTCGCTGGTCATGCCTTTGCGCCACTGCTCGCGCGGCTTGAACTGGATCACCGTTTCGAACATCTCCAGCGGCGCCGGATCGGTGGCGGTCTCCGCCCGCCCGGCCTTGCCCAACACGCTCTGCACCTCTGGCACCGTCTTGATCAGGCGATCGGTCTGTTGCAGCAGTTCGGCGACCTTGCCGGCGCCGATGCCGGGCAGCGCCGACGGCATGTAAAGCAAATCGCCCTCGTCGAGTGGCGGCATGAATTCCCCGCCCAGCCGCGAGGCCGGCCACACCGTGATGACGGCGACGACGGCCGCGACGGCAAGCGTGGCCTTCGGATGTTTCAGCACGACCTCGAGCAGCGGCCGGTACAGCGCGATCAGGCCACGGTTGAGCGGGTTCTTATGCTCGTCGGGAATGCGCCCCCGGATGAGGTAGCCCATCAGCACAGGAATGAGCGTCACCGCCAGGCCCGCCGCGGCCGCCATGGCGTAGGTCTTGGTGTAGGCGAGCGGCGCGAACAGGCGCCCCTCCTGCGCCTCGAGGGTGAACACCGGGATGAACGACAGGACGATGATCAGCAACGAAAAAAACAGTGCCGGACCAACCTCGGCCGCCGCGTCGCCGATGACGCGCCAGTGCGCGTCCCCGGTCAATTGTTCGCCGGGATGCCGATGGTTCCACGCCTCGATGTGCTTGTGGGCGTTTTCGATCATCACCACCGCCGCGTCGACCATCGCGCCGACCGCGATCGCGATCCCGCCGAGCGACATGATGTTAGCGTTCACGCCCTGGTGGTACATCACGATATAGGCGGCAAGGATGCCCAATGGCAGCGACACGACCGCCACCAGCGCCGACCGGATGTGGAACAGAAAAATCGCGCACACGAGCGCGACGACGATGAATTCCTGGATCAGCTTGTGCTCGAGGTTGGTCACCGCGCGCTTGATCAGATGCGACCTGTCGTAGACGGGAATGATCTCCACGCCGGGGGGCAGGCCGGGCTTGAGCGTTTCGAGCTTGGCCTTGACGGCGGCGATCGTTTCAAGCGCGTTCTTACCGAAGCGCATCACGATGATGCCGCCGGCGACCTCGCCTTCGCCATTGAGGTCGGCGATGCCGCGCCGCATTTCGGGCCCGAGCCCGATGCGCGCCACATCGCCCAGGCGCACCGACACGCCCGCGTCGCTCGTCGTCAGCGGTATCTTGCGAAAGTCGTCGAGCGACTGCAGGTAGCCGCTCGCGCGCACCATGTATTCGGCCTCGCCGAGCTCAAGCACGGAGCCGCCGGTTTCTTGGTTGGCGTTGCGCACCGCCTCGATGACCTTTCCGTGCGCGATGTTGTAGGCGAGCAGTTTGTCCGGGTCGAGCACGATCTGGTACTGGCGCACCATGCCGCCCACGCTGGCCACTTCCGACACGTTCGGGACGGCCTTGAGCTCGTACTTGAGGAACCAGTCCTGCAGGGCGCGCAGTTGCGACAGGTCCATCTTGCCGCTGCGGTCGACCAGCGCGTATTGGTATATCCAGCCGACCCCGGTCGCGTCGGGCCCGAGGGCGGTCTTCGCCTGGGCCGGCAGGCGCGCCTGCACCTGGTTCAGGTATTCGAGCACGCGCGAGCGCGCCCAGTACGGATCGGTTCCGTCCTCGAACAGGATGTAGACGAAGGAGTCGCCAAAGAAGGAGTAGCCGCGCACGGTCTTTGCCCCCGGCACCGACAGCATCGTGGTCGTCAGCGGATAGGTGACCTGGCTCTCGACGATTTGCGGCGCCTGCCCGGGATAGCTGGTGCGGATGATCACCTGCACATCGGACAGGTCGGGAATCGCGTCGAGCGGGGTCTTGGAGAGCGCCCATATGCCCCAGCCGGCCATCAGCAAGGTGGCCAGCAACACGAGGAAGCGGTTGACGATCGACCAGCGGATCAGCCTGGCGATCATTTGGGCGCTCCAGCGGGTTTGGTCGGCGCCGCCGGCGGCGCCGGCGCAGCCGCGGTCGGGGAGATTGCCGTGATCGCGAAGTTGCCGTCCTGTTGGCGGAAATCGAAAGTGACGGTATCGCCCACCGCGACATTGCGCGGCAGGCCGCCCGGCGGCGGCTTGAATCCCATCGTCATCGGCCCCCATTGCAGCGAGGCGACCGGGCCGTGGGAAATCGTTATCTCATCGTCGGCAATGCGCTCGATCTTGCCCTCGGCCCGGTGCGGCCGGGCGGCGACCTTGCCGCCGCCCGGCTCCGGCGTGCCGCCCATGCGTGCAATGGCGCCCTTGAGGCTGGCCTCGGAGTCGATCAGGAATTGGCCGGACACGACCACTTTCTGGCCCGCCGCCAGACCCTCGCGGATCTCGGTCTGGCCGTTCGCCTCGATGCCGCTTTTGACCTCGACCGGGAGAAACTCGCCCTTCTCCCGCGCGACGATCACCACACTGCGGGTGCCGGTCTGGATGACCGCCTCCGACGGCACCAGCAGCACTTCCTTGCCCGCCGCCGGCGCGAACGTCAGCGTGGCGAACATGCCCGGCAGCATTTGGCCGGAGGGGTTCGCCAACTCGATCCGCGCCTTGAGCGTGCGGGTGGACGGATCGACCTCAGGCAGGATCGCGCCCACCCTGCCTTTGAAAACCTCGCCCGGCAGCCCGGGGGTGCGGGCCTCGACCACAGCCCCCGGCCGCACGCGGGCGGCCGCGGCCTCGGGCACCTCAGCATTGACCCAGACCGTGTCGAGGCCGTTGATCCGGTATAGCGGCGCGCCGGCCACCACCGTCATGCCCTCGCGCGCGCTCAGTTCGGCGACCACGCCGCTGGCGGGCGCATGGATGGTCATGCGGGGATGCACTTTGCCGGTCGACTCGATCACGCGGATCTGCGGCTCGGTCATGCCCGCCAAACGCATGCGCTGCCTGGCGGCGTCGGCCAGGCCGGCGATGCCGCTGCCTTGCATGCGCCGGGCGGTCAGATACTCCTCCTGGACGGCGATCCAGTCGGGTATATACAGTTCCAGAAGGGCTTGCCCCTTCTTCACCCGGTCCAGCGGCGCGCGCACATGCAGCCGCTCGACATAGCCGGCGCTGCGCGCCTGCACAAGGGCGACGTCGCGCTCGTTGTAGGCGACGTTGCCCACGGCCGACAAGCGTGACGACAGGCTTCCCTCGGTGACCAAGGCGGTTCGCACGCCCAGGTTTTGCTGCAGCCGCGGGCTTATCGTCACGGTGCCCTCATCGCCCGCGCCAATGGCATATACCGGCACCAGTTGCATGTCCATGAATGGCGATTTGCCCGGCTTGTCAAATTTTTGGCCTGGATACATCGGGTCGTGCCAGTACAGGGGCTTCTTATCGGTCTCGGATGCCGACATGGCGCCCGTTCCCGGCGGGGGCATCTGCTTCATTCCCTCGCTGATGCCGGCGCGGTACAAACCGACGCCGGCGACGCCCGCAACAATCGCGGTGGCGAGCATGGCGGCGACCGTTCTTTGCTTATTTCTTTGCCTATTTCTTTGCTTATTCATGGTGAGCCTTGCCCGGCGCCTGGAGCGCGCCCGTGCTTGAATCCGAAATTGGAAATATGTAGTTCAGGGCCGCCCAGACGCGGGCGGTGTCGAGCCTTAGCTGAAGCTCCTGCAGCCGCACCTCGGTCTCGTTGCGGCGCGCCGCGAGGACATCGGACAGCGTCGCCTTTCCGCCCCGGTATGCGGAAAGAACCGCTTGCGTGCGGTCCCTTGCCAACGGCAAAAGCTCCCTTTCAAAGCGCGCAATGCGCTCGCGTCCATTGGTCCATTCTTCGATCATGGTTCGGATTTCGGCGGCCAGCATGCGCTGCGTTTCCTCCCGCTCGGCCCGGGCTTGCTCCACGGCCGCGAGCTTTGCCGCCAGCTCGCGGTCCTGGCGGTTCCTTTGGTTCCACTGAAGCGGAACCGACACGCCCACGGAAGCCATGTTGGAATAATCGGGACCGCGCTGCAGGAACGCGACTTCAACGGTCCAGTCGACTTTTTTGTCGGCCTCTGCCAGTTTCGCTTCCGCCTGCGCGACGCCTTCCTGCTTCGCCATCACGGCAAGCCGCGGGTGGTTCGCGATGAGGGCTTCCAACTGGCCCGGTTCCAGGCGCAGCGCGTCGATCGGCGGCTGGCCGGCCAGCGGAACGTCGGCTCCGGCGCCCGTCCAGCGGGCCAGCATTGTTTTGGCGTTGCGCACGCGCCGTCCCGCTTCGCTGGCACGGTCGCCCACCATGGCCAACGCGGTGCGCGCGGCGAGAATATCGGCAAGGCTTCCGCGTCCGCCGCGGTAGGCGCCTTCGGCCGCGTCGATCTCGAGTTTTTCCTGGTCCGCCAAGCCGGTGATCTGGCTGGCCATTTCTTGCGCGTAGTAGCGCTCCAGCCAGGCGATGGCGGTGTCGCGTTCGATGGCGGCGAGCGCGAGGTTTTTTTGCGACGCGGCCTTGTCGGCTGCGCGCGAAAAACCCTCGGCGCGCCAATGCCGCTTGTCGGATCGGGTCAATTCCTGCATGACGCCTATCCGGCGCATCGTCATGAAATCGCGCGTCAGGCTGAACTTGTCATCCCCGCTGACGGGCAGGTTCTCGACGCCAAACTTGAGCACGGGATCGGGGCGTTGGCCCGCTGCGACCGCCATTTCGCGCGAGGCGGCAACGGCCGCGTCGATACCGGCAAGTTGCCTCGATCGCAAAGCGGCAAGGCGCTGCGCCTCGCCCAAGGTCATGCCAAGATCCGCGGCCAGCACACTGGTTGGCGCCGCAAGCGCGCAGCATAGGAAAAGCGTTAACATGCCGCGCGCGCGGGCCGGCGAGAAAAACGGGGAAAGCATAAAACCTCCAGAAAGCAGGAAACAGCATCGCCGGCGCTAATGCGCGGCGAGGACCGGTTTGGCGATCTGGGCTTAAATGCGGAAACAGCAGTTGCGAATGGCGAGGGGGGGCGCTGTGGTGCGCGTCAATCTATTCGGGTCGGAGGGGTTGGCGAGCGCGTGCTGGTCGACGCCGCCAAACAGCACGACGACCAATTCGACGGGCACGAAGGAAGGAATCTGCGCCTGCCCGGAGGTGTCGAGGGACTGATTTCCGGCCTCGCAGTGCGCCTTGCACAGGCCGGGCTGGTCCATATCCAAACCCATGCCTATACCCATGCCCATGCCCTCGCACCCACCCATGTCGCCCATTTCGGCGGCGGGAGCGTTCATGGCTGCGGCGGGCATCGCCAGCTTCGGGCACGCGTACGACGCCAATGCGAGCTGCGTGAACAGCAAGCAAAACAGCGTGACAAGCGCGGCGAAGTAGCGTGATGGGCGGGATGGTTTCATAACTTGGACGAACGTGGCGTCCCCCATGGTAAGCACAATCGGCCGGCGGCACAAGTGACAACTTCTGCGCTGAATCAGTCATCGGCTTTGCCCGCGTTTGCAAAACGCGTTGAAAGGAAGCGCGTAAAATGTTTTCAAGTGAATACCAAAACCGCCCACCCATTGTTGCCTCATCCTTATGCGCAAATGCTCGCGCAGTTGCGCGCGTTCGTCTATGAGGAGCGCGACACCGCCACGGCCAGGCTGCTCGAGTCGCGGCGGCGGCCGATGCAGGAAAAGCGCGACAAGGGCCTGGCGCAGCGCTTTCGCGGCCTCGAGCGCGGGACCGAACCCGGCACCGCCTGGCTCAGCCTGGCCGGCGGCGAATCGCGCTTTCGCGAGAGCGACCGCCTGTGCCTGCATACCGGCTCGCCATTCGACGACATGCTGGCGCGCGAAGTGGTGCTCGAAACCGACGACCAGACGCGCTGGCTGCTGCGCTTCAAGAACCGCGGCGAGGTTCCGGAGGACAACGACGTCCACTACTACTACGCCGAACAGGACGGCGTCGACCTGACCAAGTTTTTCGAGCAGGCGCTCGACGAGATCGCCGGTTCCGCCACGGCCAGCGAAATCATCTTGCCGCTCCTGGACGGCACCCTGCCTTTCGGTTTCAACGAGGACGACGGCGACTACGCGCACCGTATTGCCACCGAGCAGGGACTGAACGCGCGCCAGGCGGAGGCGGTGGGCCTCGCCTTCGCCTCCGAGCACGTCGCCTGCATCCAGGGGCCGCCCGGCACCGGCAAGACGCGCGTGCTGGCGCTGGTCGCCAGCCTCATGGCCGCGCGTGGCGAGCGGGTGCTGGTGACGTCCCACACCCATACGGCGATCAACAACGCGCTCGAAAAAATCGCCGCCTACGATGTGCCGACGGTGAAAATCGGCAGCATCGGTCAGGCCCGCGGCCTGCCGCCGCAGGTCGCCCGCGCGGAGCGGTTTTCGCAATGGAAGGAGCGGCCGGTCAACGGGGGCTATGTGCTTGGCGCAACCCCCTTCGCCACCTGTGGGCAGCGCCTCGACATGTGCGAGTTCGATACCATCTTGTTCGACGAGGCCAGCCAGATCACGGTGCCGCTGGCCTTGATGGCGATGCGTCGTGGCAAGCGTTTCGTTTTCATCGGCGACCAGCAGCAGTTGCCGCCGGTGGTGTTGTCGAGGTCGATACTGAGCGGCTCGCCGTCGGTGTTTGCGCGGCTGACCGCCGACAACGAGGATAGCGTCATGTTGCGCCAGACCTATCGCATGAACCAATGGCTGGCCGCCTGGCCCAGCCGCACGTTCTATGGCGGCGAGCTCGTCGCTTCGGGCGCGAACGCGGCGCGCAGGCTCTCGCTCGCGCCGGCGGCGGCGCCCTCGTTCGCCGATGCCGTGCTGCGCGCCGAGGCCAGCGCGGTCTTCATTCCCACGCTCGAGCACCGCGCACGCGCGAGCAATGTGCCCGACGCGCGGCTGGTCGCCGCGCTGTGCGAGGCGGCCCGCAACGGCGGTCTGGCGCTGGGCGACATCGGCGTGGTCACGCCCTACCGGGCGCAGGGCCGGACGATCCGCAGCCTGCTGGCCGCAAAATTGGGCAGCCACGACGCCAGAGAGGTCGTGGCCGATACGGTCGAGCGGATGCAGGGACAGGAGCGCGAGCTGGTCATCCTGTCGCTCGCGACCGGCGACCTGGCCTACCTTGGGGCGGTGGCGGAATTTTTCTTCCAGCGCGAGCGCCTGAATGTGTCGGTCACGCGGGCCATGACCAAGCTGGTCATCATCGGTCCAGAGATCCCGGCGCAATTTAGCGCGCACGACGAGCAACTGGCCCGGAACATCCAGATTTACCGCGAGCTTATCGACAGCTGCGTTCGCATGGAGCATTCGCCATGACCACCTTCATCCCGGAGTGGGGCGCGGGGTCCGGGCGCGCGCTCCAGCTGCGGCGGGTGTTGCAGGACCTCGGCGACGGCGCCGCCGTGCGCAAGCCCTTGCTCGAGGTCGCGGACAGCGCGGATTTTTTTCTGGAGCATGATGAACACGGTTGGCTGGCGCTGGCGATTTGTCCCGCCCGCTATGCCGACATTGGCGGCGGCCAGCTCTTCGCGCCGGACGGCCGGGACGCCTTCCTGCGCTACCTCGGCGCGCTGGGCGATGTGCTCGCGGGCGCGCTGCCGACGCTGGTCGTGATGTCGGCATGCAGCGAAAGCGACACGGCGTTGCTGGCGCAGGATGCCGCGGCCGGCGGCCAAATGACGCTGTGCTCCGGTGAGCGATTCGCGCAAGGCGGGGCCGACGCCTTGCGCGTACTGATGCGCAAGCTGTCCGCGCGTCAAGCCACCGTCTTGCGGCGCCGCTATTTCCCCGAGTCTGAGATCGCTGGCTTGCGCGTGGGACGACGGACGTTCCATCGCGATAACAGCGCCGCCCTGACCGGCGTTTTTCTCGACCGCGAACAGGAATGGGCCAGCAAGCTCGACCTGGCATTGCCGGACGAGCAGGCCGCGCTCGCGCGAGATTTTTCGGTGCGGCTGTTGAACGGCGTGGCGGGCTGCGGCAAGACCCTGATCGCCTTGCAGCGCGCCATACTCCTGGCGCAATCGCGGCCGGACCAGCAGGTGCTGCTGTTGATCCATAACACGCATGTCGTCGCCGATCTGATGGAGCGGATGCACCGCGGGCACCTTCCCATTCCGGCCAACATGCAAATGTTCACCTTCGCCAAGTGGGCCATCCGGCAGTGGAAGGCGGTCTTCGGCAGGTACCCGCAAATGCCCAAGGGCCACGAGCTGCTGGGCATGGTGCGCGCGCTGCAGCCGCGGCCGCCGTCGCTGGGGCTTGACGACGAGCAGCTGCTCGAGGAAATGAATTTTTTGAACGAAGCCCTGATCAGCGGCGAGGCCGGCTATCTGGCCGCCGATCGCGCCGGGCGCGGCTTTGCGCTGCGCGAGATCGAGCGCAGCCAGGTTTGGGCACTGTTTCAGCAGCTCAACGCGCAACTGCGCGCGCGCGGCTGGCGCTTGTGGAGCGCGATCGCCGGCGAGATATGCGACGCCGCGCAGCAGCGGCGCGATACCCGCGCCTTCGCCACCTTCGCCACCTTCGATCATATTTTGGTGGACGAGGCACAGTTCATGGCGCCCGCCTCCCTGCAGCTGATCAAGCTTGCACTTCGGCCCGGCGGCAGCATGTTTTTGTGCGCAGACCCGCGCCAGGGTTTCCTGAAAAATCGCCTGAGCTGGAAGCGGGTCGGCCTGGCGGTGGCCGGCCGCACCAAGAAACTGCGCCGCTCCTACCGCACCACCAAAGCATTGCTGCAAGCGGCGACCCGGATGCTGGCGCGCCAGGTCGAGGAGGACCCGGAAGACTACCTCGCCCCGGATTTTGCGGGAATGGACGAGGGCGTCCCGCCCATGCTCGTCACCGTGGACACGCCGCAGGACGCGGTCGATCGCGTCGCCAACGAGATTGCCGGTCTTGCCAGGCAGTCGAATTTTCCGCTGTCTTCGATCCTGGTCATGTACGGCGGGCGGGTGTCCAAGGATTTGCTGTACGCCAGCTTGTGCCAGCGCATTGGCGCTGCGAAGGTGTGGTGGCTGAACAAGGACCGTGCCGCGCCGCCGGGCGGCTACGGCGCCGAACACATCCGGATGGCGAGCATCGACACGGCGACCGGGCTGGAGGGCACCTTTGTGTTCCTTCTCGGCGTCGAGGAACTGCTGTCGCTGGGCGGCCACGACCGTGGCACCGAAGTCAGGGCGCGCAAGCTATATATGGCCATGACGAGGTCGTGCTACCGGCTCAGCGTTGTGACCGCGCAGGCGCTGCCGGACGAAGCGCTTGGCGATATTTTTGAAAGACGCGCGTAGCCCCATCGTTAAGCGGGCACCGTCCACTTGCACGCCGCCGCCAAGGCGGGCGGCCGGACCGCGCCGCGCCGCGCCCTTAGTGCCCCTGGTGGCCGATGTTTGGCCGCGACTCCTTCTTGTTGCCCCGCTTGTTCTTTTTTTGCATCGAGGTCATGGGCTGTGCCGCGTCGTGCGGGGCGGAGCCCCCTTCGATGAAATCTTTCATCCGCAGCATGTCGGCGTCCAGCTCCCGCTTCGGGTCGCTGCCAATCAGAACCGCGACGCCGTGGCCCAACGCGCCGGCCGGCGGACGGTAAGTCATTCGTATGGTCGCGCGGGTGCCGCTGTCGGTCGGCTCCAGATGGATTGAACCCGCGTGTTCGACCATGGCGCCGGGCGCGGTCTGCCACGACAGCAGGCCCGGACGCTCGCTGGCGGTCAGCAGGGTATCCCATTCGAGGCGCGAGCCCGCCGGCCCTTTGACCATCCAATGCGAGCGCTGCTCGCCGAGGTCGCGCACGTCAACGACGTGGGACATGAAATGCGGAAAATTTTCGTAATTGGCGAAGGCGTCGAACACGGTGTCGATCGGGGCGTCGATGTCGATGGTCTTTTCGAGTTGGGTGCCCGGGGCGTCGGCGCCGAGTCCGAGCATGTGTTTGAGGGACATGTTGCCCACCCCGCGCGCAAGCAGCGCCAAGCCGGCGACCGCGAGGGCTGTGCCGACCGGGGTGCGGCGCGCCATTCCGTAGCCGCCGAGCATCGCCCCACCCACGAGCGCGGTGGCGCGCAATGTCGGCGTCCAGTTTTGCTGCGCCACTTCGTTGCGCGCGGCCGCCCGCCGGCCAGCTCCTTGCAACGCGGGAATGCCATCGGGTTTTTCGTGGACTTCGAGCCGGTCGTCCACGCGGGCCACGCCCGCAACGCCGCCGACCGCGTCGAGCAACTGCTGCCGCTCGTGCATGAGTGCATGCCCGCCCAACGCGACGTGCCCCTCGTGCGCGGTGACGACAATGGCGTGCGGATGCGATACGACGCGGCCGATGCGGCTGCGGACGCGCTCGGCCAGCACCCTGTCGTCCGGCGCCTTGCCGCGCCGGCCCGGCATGTGGCCCAACCGCGCTTGCACGCCCGCGAAGCGGTTGCCAAAGTCGCGCCTGGCGACATCGACCGCATCGCTCGCCATCGTCGCGATGCTCCGCAGGCGGTCGCGCGCGAGTCCCCGCCGCCGCCGTCCCTGGCTCGGGTCGAAAAAGTACATCGTCACCATGCCCAGCGCGGTCGTACCCAGGCGTTCCCCCAAACCGTGTCTTGCCGATTCTGTTTTCACGTTGCGCTCCTTGATCTGTTTGAAAAGTGCCGAACGAACCAATCTGTAGCGAATCCGGCGACGGCCTCCAGGGTGCCCGGCTCTTCGAATAAATGGCTTGCCCCGGGGATGATGTCGAGTCGTTTTTCGCAGTGCAGTGCTCTGTAGGCCGCCTGGTTCAGCGCGATGACCTCGCCGTCGAGGCCACCGACAATCAACAGGGTGGGCGCGCGTACGGCGTCCAGCGCTTGCTCGCCGGCCATGTCGGGCCGACCGCCCCTTGATACGACCGCCGCGACGTCGGGTCCGCGCGCGGCCGCCAGTTGCAGCGCGGCGGCCGCGCCGGTGCTGGCACCGAACAGGCCGAGCGGCAACGCAGCGGTGCTGGCATGGTGGCGCAGCCATTCGGCGGCCGTGCCGAGCCGCTCGGTCAGCAGCCCGATATTGAAGCGGGTACTGACGTTCCGGTCTTCTTGCGGCGTGAGCAAATCGAGCAGCAGGGTGCCCATGTTGGCCTTACGCAGTTCTCCAGCGACATAGTTGTTACGAGGACTCAAACGACTGCTGCCGCTCCCATGCGCGAAGAGCACGACGCCGACCGGATCGGGCGGCAGTTCGAGCATCCCTTGCATGGCGGCCGAGTCGGACTCGATGGAGACTAATTCGCTATGTTGAGATACCATCGCATTGCCTCCCGCGCCCTGATGGCAGCATCAAGCGGATTGCTCACCCGGGCCATCGCGCGTTCGATAACGTTCGCCTTGTCGCTGCCCGCCTCTCTTTAAGACAGCCCACGTGGGGCTAGGTTGCCGGCCTCATCGGGAATAAATCAGGGCTGATATCGCGGCCCCCCGTTGTCACGCCATCGCGGCAGCCACAGGCGCTTTTCGTTGCCACACCAGGGCGATGGCCGCCGGCAAGGCCAGCCAGAATCCCGAGACCGGAACCAACACCACACCCGCGATGGTCATCAGCAAAATGCCGACCCCAAGCGAACGGGCCGCGGGAAAGTCTTGGTGGCGCTCGAGGGCGTTGAGCGCCATGCCGAGCAATGCGAGCACGGCGCCGAACATGAGGAACCACGTGGCGAGGTTGGCGCCGGGGTCGGCCCCCACACTATTGAACACCCCGCGCTCGAACATGCGCACCAGCACTTTCGAGAACACCGCCAGGCCAAGCAGCGAATGGCCGGCGGCCACGAAGATGATCCAACGGCCGATCCAGATTTTCTTGTTTTTCATAATGTACCTCTCTATGTGGAAGGCGCGAATGTACGGGAATGGAAATCGCAACATGCCCGAATTGCGATGGAACGCGGTTTTTGTGGTTTGAAATGCAATTTTGAGCCAAAGCGACAGGTGCCGGGATGAATCCGTGGGGCGTACAATCGGCAAATTTCCTTTTGACATTCCCCCCATGAAACTGCCCGCCTCGCTATTCCTTGCGCTTTTAGTCGCACTGCCAGCCTTCGCCGCGGGGCCCGCCACGCTCGCCGGGATCGAGCAAGGCATCGTCGCTGTCCACGGCTGGGGCAGCACGCCGGCGGATCCCGCGCTGGCACGGCCGCACATTATTGTCGGCATCACCCTGCATCACCAGGGAGAGACCTACAAAGCCGGCACCGATCCCGCGCAGTATTTGCGCACGCTGCAGCGCTGGTCGCGTGACACCAAGAAATGGATCGACATTCCCTACCACTACGTCGTCGATTTGGAGGGCAAGACCTTCGCCGCGCGCGACCTTCGTTACGCGGGCGACACCAACACCACGTACGATCCGAAGGGGCAGGCCTTGATCGAGGTGGTGGGCAACTTTGAAGACGTCGAGCCGAACCAGCAACAACTCGACGCGGTGGTGGACATGATGGCCTTGCTGGTAGCGCGGCACGGCCTGTCGATCGACAGCATCCGCGGCCACAAGGACCACACGCAAACCCTGTGTCCGGGCAAGAATTTGTATCGTTATCTGGAGAGCGGCTATTTCCGCCACAAGGTGGCGCTGCGCCTGGCCGGCATCGGCCGGATCTAGGAGTCTGTCGGGCTTAGGGAGTCGAAGCGAAAAAAGTGCTGGACGAGGACAGATTTTGACGATTTCGCAGTGCCAATAGCGAGCTATTGGCCGATAAAGCGGCGAAATATGGACCGCCCAGCGCTTTTTGCAGCCGACGATCCTAAGTCCGACAGGCTCCTAGCCTTGGATCTAGCCGGCGCCGTCTACCTATCGGTCCGCCGCCTGCCTTTCCAGACCCCGTTGATCGCGCCCCGCGCTGACGAAAACAATTTATTGATCCGGCGCTCGCGTACCTTGGCCAGCAGCACCGAGATGTTGTCCGTGCCACCGGCGGCGTTGGCCGCGCCCACCAGCAGTTGCGGGCGGGTTTGCAGCTTGCCGGCCGCCAAAATGGCCGCGATCGCGGCGTCGTCGATCATATCGGTCAAGCCGTCCGAGCAAAACAAATACACATCGTCGCGCGCGATCTCGTGCCAGTTCATTTCCGGGTTCACCACGCCGTCGACGCCCAGCGCCTGGGTGATCAGGTTCTGCGTCGGCATGCCCCCCTCCGGTATCACCAAGCCCGAATCGATCTGTTCCTGGCGCACTGAATGGTCTTTGGTGATCTGCTCCAGCGCACCGGCGCGCAGTCGATAGCAGCGCGAGTCGCCCAAGTGCGCGAGCAACAGGCTGTCGCCGCTAAAAACGCCGACCACCAACGTCGTCCCCATCCCGCCATATTGACGGTTCGACTGCGACATATTGAAGATCGCCTCGTTGGCCATCGTGATGCAGCTTGCCAGTTGGGCTTCGAGTTCGCCGCGCACCAGTACCCCGTCGCGGCCCGACAGCCAGGTGCGCATCTCCGACTCGATGAAGGCGGCGGCCATCCCGCTGGCGACCTGGCCGGCGTTATGCCCGCCCATGCCGTCGGCCAGAATGCACAGCCCCGCCACCTCGTCGAAGGCGATCGCATCCTCGTTGTTTTCGCGGGCAATGCCCGGATCTGTTTCTGCGGCTATTTGAATGATCATTGATTGGCGGCTCCCTTCAAAACTACGCCTTGAGTGAAAACCGCATGGTGGTGCCCGCGATTTCCATGGTGTCGTCGTGGTCCAGTTTGACCACCTTGCCGTTCATTGCCGCGCCATTCAGCAGGGGCATGGACTCGCCCTCGAGGAACACGAGAAAGAAGCCGTCCGGCCTGCTCTCGATCGCAGCCACTTGCGCCCCGGTACGGCCAAGCTTGGTGCGCGCTTTTGTCAGCGCCAGCGTGCGTCCGGCCGCAGGCCCCAACACGACCACGACCTCGGCCGCGGCAGGCGCCGGCGGCACAGCCGCAGCGCTCGCCGTTGGCGCTGGCGGTGCCCCGGGAGCCGCCGATGTTTGCGGATCGCTCGCCACGCTTTCGGCATGGTCGGGCAATTGCGCCGCGGATCTCTCGACGACCACCGTTTCGGCATGGTCGGACGATTGCGCTTCAGATCCTTCGACGACCACCGTTTCCACGTACTCGGACGGCAGCGCAACAGCCCGTTCCACGACGACCGTTTCGGCATGGTCTGACAATTGCGCTTCAGATCCTTCGACGACCACTGTTTCCACGTACTCGGACGGCAGCGCGACAGCCCGTTCCACAACCACCGTTGCCGAATAGTCCGATAGTTGCGTCTCCGACTGTTCCACAAGCACTGTTTCGGCGTAATCTGAATGTTCCGGTTCCGGTTCCGGTTCCGGTTCCGGCTCCGGGGGCGACTGCCGTTCGCTCGCCGCCGTTTCCGCAGACACCGGCTCGGCCGGCGGGGGCGCAGTCCGATCGATCATCATCGTCCGCGCATATTCCGGCAACGCCGCCTCCGCCGACAGCGGCGCAACACTCGGCGCAAGCCGGTCGAGCGCCATCGTCGCCGCGTACGCGGCCGGTTTGGCGGGCGCCGCCGCTGGCCGCTCCAGCACCATCGTCCTGCCCATCGTTTCGGCGTCCGACAAGGCCGGCGGGCTTGCCGGGGCAAGGGCCGCGTACGCGTCGGCCGCCGACGCGTCGGTCGAGGCGACGCCCTCGGCGCGCAGGTCGGCCGCGAAGCGCGCGCCGTCCTGGTAGCGGTCCCCGGGCTTCTTGTTCATGGCCAGCATGACGATGCCGGCCAGTTGCGCCGACAGCTCGGGGCGGATGCTGCGCACGTCCGGGGCCGGGTCGGTCGCGATCATATACATCAGCCGGCCCAGCGAATCGGCCTGGAACGGCAACTCGCCGGTGAGCATCTGGAACAACATCACGCCGAGCGAAAACAGGTCCGAGCGGCCGTCGATCTTGTCGCCGCCAACCTGCTCCGGCGACATGTAACTCGGCGTTCCCAGAATCACGCCGGTCTTGGTCTTGCTCGAATCGGTGATGCGGGCGATGCCGAAGTCGGTCACCTTGACGGTGTCGCTGGCGAAGTCGCACATGATGTTGGCGGGTTTGATATCGCGGTGCACCACGCCCTGCTGGTGCGCATAGGCGAGCGCGTCGGCCACGCGCGCGACGATCGACACCACCTGCGCCACCGGCAACAACGGCGCCTTGCTGGCGTCCGACAGATCGACGCCCTTGAGGAACTCCATCGCGATGTACGCGAGGTCGTGCTCCTCGCCGGCGTCGAAAATGGTCACGATATGCTGGTGCTGCAGGCGGCCCGCCGTTTCGGCCTCGCGGAAGAAGCGCGCGCGCGCGTCGTCGAGCTCGCCGCCCTCGAATTCCTGGCTCAGCGCCATGGTCTTGATCGCCACCACGCGCCCGATCTTTGGATCGCGGCCCAGGTACACCACGCCCATCGCGCCCTTGCCCAGCTCCTTCTCGACCTGGTAGCGGCCCAGCATCGGTTTCTCGACCCCGCCGCCGTCGAGCAGCAAGGTGCCGCCCGCGTGCGACGCGCCGCCCAGCATCACCGTCTCCGACAACTTCTTGGCGCGCTCGAGCTTGATCTTGATGTCCTTGTGCTCCGGGTCGTGCTGCCGCATGCATTCGTACACGGCGTGCGCCTTGTTGAACTGGCGCTTGCGCTCGAAGTCGAGCGCCAGGCTCGTCAGGTTGTCCATCAGCGCGTCCCCGAACGGCACCCGGCGGAAACGGTCGAACGCGGCGTCGAGCTGGCCCTGTCCCTGCAGGGCCAGTCCCATCATGCGGTTGGTTTCGGCCGACTCCTCGTCCGAGCGCAGTTTGCCCGCCTCGGTCATGAGGAAGCGCTTGGTCGTGAGCACCAGATGGCCGATGATCAGCAGCGACGCCGCGAACACGAACTGGAGCCATACCGCCGAGGCCGACAGCAGGGCGAATTCGACCACCAGCAGCAGCGTGAAGCCCGACAGGGTGATCAGGGCCGCCTTTCCGGCCGACAAGCGCGGCAGGCCGCCGATGAGGTAGGCCGCGACCAGTGCCAGCAATCCGATGTTGAGCGCCCCGCCCCACGCGGGCTGGACGATGAAATGCTCGTTCAAAATGCTCGACGTCACGTGCGCCAGGTACTCGGCCGACGACATGGCCGGGCCCGCCGGCGTGGCGAACGACTGCCCGACCCCGGCCGCGGTGGCGCCGATGATGACGATCTTGTTGGCATACTTGGACATCGGGATCTTGCCGCTCATGACGTCGAAGAACGAGTCGACCGCGAACGGGGCCTTGCCGTCGCGCGCCTTGTAAAACTGCGGCAGCATGCGCGCCACCGGGTCGGTCTTGATCCGCAGCTTGCCCAGCTGCACCGACACGCCCGGTTTGAGCCGCACCGCGCTGGCGTCGAGATTGAGGCTCTTGGCCGCGATGAGCAGGCTCATCGAGGGAATCGCCTGGCCGTAGTAGTCGACCAGCAGCGGCTCGCGCCGCACCGCGCCGTCGACCTCGAACAACTGGTCGAGGTGGGCCACGCCGGCCGCGCTCTCGCCGATGACCGCGATCGGCTGCGCGCCGGAGACCGCGGCGAGCGCGAAGTTGTCGATGGTGTCGACCGCGCTCCTGGCCGCGAACGGCGGCAGCGGCGCGTCCGGCTTGCCGAGCGGCTCGCCGAGCTCGAAGAACGACGCGATCACGACGTTGCCGGCGCCGGCCATGCTCTTGGCCAAAATGCGGTCGGTGTCGAGCGCCTGCCGGGCCTCGCCGATGATCTGTTGCAACTGCGCCGCGGTGGCCGCGCCGAGCGGCGCCGCGGCGGCCTCGGGCGCGCCCAGCACCTGCCGCATCTTCTCGATGTAGGGCAGGCCGCGGTCGGTCTGCGGCTCGAAGAAAAAGGCGGTGTGCGCGATGGTCTTGCTGTTGGCGGCGGCCAGCTTGTCGATCAGCCCGGCGTGCACGTCGCGCGGCCACGGCCAGCGCCCGATGTTGGCGATGCTCTGGTCGTCGATGGCGATGATCGCGATGCGCTCGGACGGGCGGCGCTGGGTGCTGGTGCTGGCGACGTCGTACAGGCGCTGCTCGAGCGTGTCAAAAAAACCGCTCACGCCGTTGAGCAGCAACACCGCGAGAACGACCAGGACGCCGATGAACCAATCCGTGGTCCACCACGCGGCGCGCTTACCAGATGCTATCGCCATGGCGCAGCCCCTCTTGAAGAAATGTGCGGCGGGGCCGTCGCCGGCCGCGCCCTTTACGCCGCCGAGGCCGGTGGCAGGAATTCGAAACGCATCTGGGTGCCGGCGATTTCGATCGTGTCGCGCTCGCCCAGCTGGCGCGGGTCGGTGCCAAGCGCGCTGCCGTTCAACAGCGGCACCGCGTCGCCCGCCACGTGGGTGATGAAATACCCGTTCGGACGGCGGGCTATCACGGCCACCTGGCCGCCACCGCCGAGCTTGGTCAAGGCCTTGGTCAGCGGCAGGCTGCGCCCGGCCGCCGCGCCCGACAGCACATGCAGGACCGCCTCGCGCACGGCCGCGATCGGCGGCGGCAGCGGCGCCGTGACCGTCGCCGCGCCCGGGGCCGACGGCGCCGCCATCACGGTCGCCGGTCCCGCCTGGCGTGGCGGCACGGGGGCGCCCGGCGCGATTTTTGGCGGACGTCGGATCACGATCGTCTTGTCGAAATTCTGGTTCGCATCCCTGGGAGGATCGGGCACGAAGCTGAGCGTGTGCTTGCCCAGTTCGATCACATCCCTCGCCCGGAGCAAGTGTTTGTAGATCGGCTCGCCGTTGACGAAGGTGCCGTTGGTCGAGGCCAGGTCTTCGAGGAAGGTGTCGCCGCCCATGGTCAGCACCACCGCGTGCGCGCCGGAGACGGCCAGGTTGTCGACCTGGATGTCGTTTTCGGGGCGGCGCCCCAGCGTCATGCGCTCCTTGTCGATCAGGAAGGTCTTTTGCACGACGCCTTCAAAACTCAGAATCAGCTTTGCCATGATGTTGCCCTTAAAAAAATTCGTTCTGTGCGCTTACCTGCCCGCCGGCGATCCGTACCAACACCACCGATATGTTGTCGTGCCCGCCGGCGTCGTTGGCCGCCTGCACCAGCTGGCGCGCCGCGAGGCCGAGGTTGTCGCGCATGATCGAGATGCCCATCTCGATGTCGGCGTCCCCGACCATGCCGTACAGGCCGTCCGAACAGAGCAGGTAGATGTCGCCCGGCGCGGTGTCGTGGCTGTGGATCTCGCCCGGTTCGTCCGGATCGACGCCGAAGGCGCGCGTGAGCAAATTCTTGTTGGCGGACAGGTGGGCGTCTTCCTTGCGCAACAAGCCGGCATCGATCTGCTCCTGCAACAGCGAGTGGTCGCGCGTGACTTGTTCCAGCGCTTCGTTGCGAAATCGATACAGGCGCGAGTCGCCGACGTGCGCGACGCTCACAAAATCGTGATGGAAAAGGCAGGCGAGCACGGTGCTGCCCATCTGCTCGCAGTCGGGCTCGCTTTCCGCCTTTTGGTAGATGGCGAGGTTCGCCGCGTCGAGTTGCTGTTGCAATTGGGCGCGCGAAAGCGCCTGCGCTGCGTCGCGGTCTAGGCCCTCCAGTGCCTGCGCGGTCCAGCCGCGCGCGAGCCCGGCCGAGATCAGCGAGGTCGCCATGCCGCTGGCGACCTCGCCCGCGTTGTGGCCGCCCATGCCGTCGGCCAGCACCACGATCCCCAGCTCGGGCACGCAGGCGAGGCTGTCCTCGTTATGCTCGCGCGCCTGGCCCGGGTCGCTCAGGCAGGCAATCTCTACTGCTTGGTTGGGCGCCACACTTTCTCCCCCTCGGTTGGACATGCGAACTTGCGGTGGCGCGTGGTCGAAGCGGCTGCCGCAAAATGTAAATATGCTGATCAACGCATATCGTAGCGCAAGTATTGTTGGAATGACACAAGCTTTTTGCTTGGCCGGCCCCAAGCGGTGCGGGGGCAACAGCGCCGGCCAGGGGCTTGGCGGGCGCCAGGGGTGTTTGCGGCCGGCCTATTGCAAGCCGCGCCGCCGCGCAAAGCCAAACCCCGCAACGAGCAAGGCGACACCGGCTGCGGCTTGTTGCGCGATCGACGCCGCGGTGGCCTCGCCGTGCATGCCGAGCAGGTCCATTGCGGCGACATCGTCCGACTGGGCCACTATGTACAGGCCCGACAAAAACAGCACGGTAAAGGCGCGGCCCGTGCGCAGGGTGCTACCCAGGAACTGGGCCAGGCCGGTCAGCGCGAGCATGCCGCCGAACAGGCAGAAGGCGCGCAGCGGTTCGGCGCCGGCCCAGCGCGCCATGACGGGCGCGGTCAGCAACAAGCCCAGCAGAACGGCGGCCGCGCATTGGCGCCAATAGCGCCGCATGGCGCCGCCCGGCATCGACGAACTGATCGCTTCGGTGTCGGCCGCGTGGTCGCGCACGCCAAGGTCCGCGATCACGACGCCCCAATACAGCACCGCGGCCAGCAGCAGCCACGGCAGCATCGCGTAGTCGAGCAGCGAACCGGCGGCCACGCTCAGCAACAGCAGCGGACCGGTGAGCGGATAGGCGGCGAATGTCAGCGCCAGTTCCGCGCCGAGCTGTCCCGGCAGGCGCGGCAGGCGGGCCGAGGCGCGCAACAGCAGGTGCGAGCACACGTCGAGCGGGCGCAGCGCGCGGTTGATGCCCCCACCGATCGCCCACGTCCTGCGCGAGGCCGGGGCCCGCACCCGGTCCGGCGAGAATCGGTGGAACAGCCCGGCCGCGAGGGCCAGCGGAATGGCCGCCGCGAACGCCGCCGCGAAGCGGGTCAGCACCATCTGCCAGGTCCAGAAATTGTCGGCCATGACGACCGGCGCGACGGTCTTGTCGAACGGGTTCAGGCCGACCGCCATGCTTGTGGTTTGCAACAGTTGCTGCCCGCGCTGGGTCAGCACGCCCACGCCGGTGGCGTCGAACGCCAGCGCAAACGTGCCGCCCGTGTTCAGGCTGACGAACACGGCGGCCACGCTGACCTGCGCCAGCCAGAACAAGAAGTACAACACGTCGCCCGTCTTGCCCATCAGCGGCCGCGTCGACTCGCATAGCACCGCCATGGCGGCGCAGAAGAAGATGTTCGGCAAAATCGTGAGCGCGTAAAATTGGAGGTACACGAGTGGGGCGACCACGCCCTCGCCGCGCACGGACTGCAACACGCACATGGTCAGCGCGAGCACCAATATCAGGCTGCCCAGATAGAGCACCGCGCCCGCCCAGCGGCCCAGGATCAGGCTTGCGTTGCTGACAGGCATAGTCGCGAGCACGCCGCCCATGCCGCTGCGCAAATCGTCGTCGACGCGGCCCCGCACCAGGTAAAAGCCGAACAAGCCGAGCAGCGACGTGGCCAGCACGCTGCTGCCCAGCGCCAGGCCGGTGCTGTTGTAGGCCACGCGCGCCGAATTGGCCACCAGCATGTTGTAGCCCGTGGCCGGATCGACGACCATGAACCACGCGGCCAGCGCGGCAACCAACAGCAGGACGTGGGTGCTGCCGCGGCGCAGGCGCAAACACGCCTCGCCCACGACCATCGTGAACAACAACGCGCGCGTCATGCCGCCAACTCCCGCACCGCGTAACGCTGGGCCATCAGCGATTCTTCGAGGGTTGGTTCGACCGCGACCGCGCCGCCGCACGGTACGCTGGGATGGGCGATCCGCACCGCGACACCGGCCGCGCCGCGCTTGGCCTGCAGCACCTTGACCTGCTGGCCCAGCGCCTCGTACGCGCCGGGCGCGAGCGTGGCCGACCAGATCTGGCCGCGCGCCTTGGCGATGAAGCTGTCGGGCGTGCCGAACGACACCAGCTTACCGGAGCGCATGATCGCCAGGCTGCCGGCGATGTCTTCGATGTCGGACACGATGTGGGTCGAGACGATGACGAGCTTGCGCATGCCCAGTTCGGACAGCAGGTGCCGAAAGCGCAGGCGTTCCTCCGGGTCGAGTCCGGCTGTCGGTTCGTCGACCACGAGGATGTCCGGATCGTTGAGCAAGGCCTGGGCGATGCCGAGCCGGCGCCGCATGCCGCCGGAAAAGGTCGCCGCCTGGCGCGCGGCCAGGCCGTGCAGATTGACCAGTTCCAGCACCTGGACCGGGCGCCGCGGATCGGACACGCCCTTTAGCGCGGCAAAGTACTGCAGGAATTCGAGCGCGCTCAGGTTGGGATAGACGCCGAAGTCCTGCGGCAAATAGCCGAGCCGCCGGCGGATCGCATCCGGGTCTTTGACGATGTCCGTCCCGTTGAACAGGATGTGCCCGGTCGTGGGCCGGGTCAGCGTGGCGATCATCTGCATCAGCGAGGTTTTGCCGGCGCCATTGTGGCCGATCAGGCCGACCACGCCGGCCTCGAGGGTGAGTTTGACGTCGTCCACCGCGACCACGTTCTTACCGTATATTTTTCCTACCTTTCGCATCTCCAGCATGGCGCCCGCGCTTTCTCAATGTGGTCAATCAGGTTGCCACTATATGAAATAGGGGCCGCCGCGGCGGGCCCAAAGCGACGGACCGGCCCCGCCAGCCGACCAAGGGCCGAAAGCGGCGACAAAGCCTGTTTGATCGCGCTGTAAGCGAACTTGATAGCCCCAGCGCGCCCGGCTGTATAGCAGCCTTACAGCGGGCATGGATGAAGGAAGATAAACCGCCGCAGGATCAATGACTTGGACGCGCAGGAGTGGTGGCACGGCGTTTGCGTCTGGAAGGGGGAGCAAGCTGGTTTCCTTCAACGTCGCACATAACAACCGAGGCATGCATGACATCCACGTCATATGAATTATTAAGAAAAAAGGGATACGCGCTGGCGGGCGAACTCGGTGACCTGCGCCGGCGTGCCTGTGTCTACCACCACCTGTACGCCGACTCGGGAAAAAGGAGTGTCTTTCCCCTGATCGCCGCGCATGGCGCCCTGTGGGCGTGCGGCTACTTCAAGAAAGGTATGTTGGGCGGCAGGGTGATTTCTTTGCGCTATCTATTGAGCCCCGGCGCGCGCCGCGCGAAACTGCAGGCGATCGCAGATTTTGCCGACAAATTCAGGGATATCAACCGGCGCGTGTGCGCGGAGGCCTATGCCATCTATCACTACACCAAACTCCATGGCGGCGACGGCTATATCCGCGGTGTGATCGGTGATGCGTTTGCCGACATCCTGTGCGCATGCCATGAGTCGAATCAACGCGATTCGCACTTTTCAAGGGAACAGCGCAAAACGTTGTTCATGGCATTCCTTTGCTGGGAGCAGGAACACATAGTCGCACCGGCGGTGGCGCGGGCATTCGACGCTTTCGATAACGGGCTCATCAAGTATCTGGCACGACGGCCGACAATCGCCTTTGCCTACTTTGGGAGCGATTTCCGTCTCCGGTTCAAGGATTTCTCGTCGCATGACGAGCGCATCGAACGTGGATTGCAAGCCTACCGCCGCGCGGAGGATGTCGGGTTCGTGCGCGTGGAGCGGGCGCTTGGCCACTACAAACTGATGCCGGCCGATTTTCATCTAGACCCCGATTCATCTTTTCAAGCGATCGCACTCGCGCACGCATGAACGCCGCGCGGTAAAGACCATCGGGCAAGAAAAGGATTTCGCCGCGCCGATTTTGCTGTAATATTTGAAACGTTGAGAGAAGCAACACTATTGGCAAAAAAACCGATCCGATAAAGGAAAGATCAGGCATGAAAATTCGTCCACCGGCAGTGTTTGGCTATTCCCTTGCGGCGGCAACGGCAGTTTTATCGACCGCCGCAATGGCGCAGGCGGCAACTGGCGGCGAAACAACGGCCAGGGCCAAGCCGGCCGCCATGTCCGACCAGATCGAGGTGGTCACGGTGACCGCGCAAAAGCGCAGGGAGGATCCGAACAAGGTGGCCATGAGCATTTCCGCGGTCAGCGGCGAGCAACTGCAAAACCAGCACGTGAACGACATCACCGACCTGACGCGCATCGTGCCCAATATTTCATTCACCGCCGCCAGCGGCAACGGCGGCGCCGGTCCCGGCACCTCCAACATCGAAATCCGCGGCATCAGTTCGGCGGCCGGCGCGGCCACCGTCGGCATCTATCTGGGCGAGGTCTCTATCACGGTGGGCAACGTCTACACGATGGGCTCGGTCGAGCCGAAGTTCTTCGACATCGACCGCGTCGAGGTCCTGCGCGGCCCGCAGGCGACCTTGTACGGCGCCAGCTCGATGGGCGGCACCATCAAATTCGTGCCCAACGAACCGGACTTGAAGGCGCGCGAGTTCAACGTCTACAGCGAGGCCTCGGGCACCAGGGGCGGCAGTCCGGGCTATGCGGGCAGCGTGGTGGGCAACATTCCTCTGATACAGAACGAACTGGCGCTGCGCATCGGCGCGCAGGCCCAGCACACGGGCGGCTTCATCAAGCAGGTCGATGGCGGCGGCAATGTGCTGGCCAAGGATATCAACCAGGTCGCCGACCAGGAACTGCGCGTGGCGCTCAAGTGGAAGCCGACGCCGGCGCTGACCATCACGCCGTCGCTGTACTACCAAAAGGTGGACGCCAAGGATATCTCGGCATTCAACACCGACCTGCCGAACTACCAGGCGCTGAAACAGGTGCGCGAGCCGTCCAAAGACATCTTGCTCACGCCCAACGTGACCCTCAATTGGGATCTGGGCAAGGCCGACCTGACCTCGAGCTCGAGCTTTTTCGAGCGCAAGTTCGACCGCACCCAGAACGGTTCGGCGTACAACAGCTATTCGCTGTCGACCTTTCTGACCTCGACCGAGGACGGCGTCACGGCGCCGCCGGCGCTGATCGACGCCATCGCCGCGCTGCCGTCTGCGGTCTATCTGAACAACAAGGTGCGCCAGGTGTCGCAGGAATTCCGGCTCGCCTCCAAGCCCTACGATGCGGCGTTGTCGCCGTGGACCTGGATCGGCGGGGTGTACTTTTCCAAGCAGCACACCAACATCGCCGAGAACGATCCGATCTTCGGTGTCAACGCGACGTTCGCGCAATTCGGTTTCAGCAGCGAGGACCCGAACATCCTCCCGGACTCGTTCCCGGGCGCCTTCCCCAACGATAACTCGTTCTCGGGGGCCTTCCATTACAGCGAGAGGCAAGCCTCGGTCTTTGGCGAGGCCAACTACCACTTCACACCAAAGCTGCACGGGACGGTTGGCGCGCGCTACCTCAAGGGCAAGTCCACGCTCGACCAAAGGAACGGCCTGTACCTGGCCGGCGCCGGCAACAACAGCAGCACCACGCTGTCGTCGACGGCGTTCACGCCGAAGTTCGCGCTGACCTGGGAGGTCGATCCCGCCAACACGCTGTACGCGAGCGTGGCCAAGGGCTTCCGCCTCGGCGGCTCCAATGTGTTCGTGCCGCCGACCACCTGCGGCCCCGACCTTCAGCAAAACGGCATCGACAAGGGGCCGGCCACCTACGCCCCGGACAGCCTGTGGAGCTATGAGGCGGGCGGCAAGTCGCGCCTGCTGGGCAATCGCCTGTCGGTCAACGCCAGCGTCTTCTACGTCAAGTGGAGCAACATCCAGCAGGGCGTGTACCTGCCGACCTGCGCCTACACCTACAACGCCAACGCGGGCGACGCCGTCAGCAAGGGCCTCGAGTTCGAGATCAGGGCCAAGCCGATGGCGGGCCTGACGCTGAGCGCATCGGGCGGTTATGTGAAGGCCGAACTGTCGAACGACAAAGGCCTGCAAAACGGTATCGTCGGCGCGGTCAAAGGGGCGCGGATCCAGGGCGTCCCCGAATACAACGCGGCCGTCAACGCGCGCTACAACTTCGCTCTCGGCAACCAGTTCGCCTTTGTGATGGGCGGCATGCAGTGGGTCGGTTCAAGCAAGGGCTCGCTCAACCCGGACCAGACCGACTACGAACGGCCCGCCTACCACACGGCCGACCTGAGCGCCGGCGTCTCGCTCGGGCGTTACGACCTGAGCGTGTTCGTCAAGAACGCGCTCGACAACGACACCGTGATCCAGCATCCGCAGGTGGCGTCGATCGTGCAGGGCTACCGGGTGGCGCCGCGCAGCATCGGCATGAGCGTCGCCGCCAAGTTCTAGGCGGCCGCGCTTTCTCGCCTGGGGCTGCCACGGCAGCCCCTTTTTGCTTTTTGCAGGCGACGGGAATGGCGGCGCGAATCGCGCCTGCAGGAACTTCCGGGGGCGAGCGGTCAAGGACCCCAAAGACTGGACCACCGGCGACGAACCCATGACGGGCGCGCAAAAATCCTACCTCAAGACCTTGTCCGAGGAGGCCAAAGAAGAAGTGGACGAGAACCTGACCAAGGCCCAGGCCTCCGAGCGGATCGAAGAACTGCAGAAAAAAACGGGCCGCGGGCAAGACCATTAGTCCCGAGCGGACTGCCGTCAATTGCATCGCCGTCTCGCTCGAAACGGTCAAGGGGATCTATCTGCCCTACAAAACCGCGTTCGTCTGGTTCGAACTCGCCTCGACGTGCATCTTTATGTTCGAATACCTTTGCCGGCTGTGGGTGGCGATGGAACAGAAGCAGTTTTCGCGGCCGGTCGTCGGCCGCCTTCGCTTCGCGCTGCAACCGCTGCTGCTACTCGATCTGCTGGTCCTGATGACTTTTTTCGCGCCGATCGATTTGCGCTTCTTGCGGATATTCCGGATCACCAGGCTGCTGCGCGTGTTGCATCTGGAATTGTTCGAGCGCTCCATGCGGGGAATCCTCCACTCCATCATGCTGCGGGCCCATTTGCTTGGCGTCGCGGCGGCGGTCATGCCGACGGCGGTCTACTGCACCGCGGCCTTGATTTACATGGTCGAGAACCCCGCGCAGCCGGAGAGATTCAGTAGCATCCCCGAGACGCTTTGGTGGGCCGTCGTGACGCTCACCACCATCGGCTATGGCGACATCTATCCCATCACGCCACTGGGGAAGATCCTGACGAGCGTGATTACCTTGTTTGGGGTCGGCGTATTCGCCTTGCCGGCGGCGATACTCACCGCGGCGGTCCTCGACGTGGGCAAGCGCGAATCGCATGAGTGCCCGCACTGCAAAAAGCAATTCACCAAGTAGCAGATCGATCGCATAGTTGACAGCCAACACGGACATCAGCCGGCAGGCCGTTACCAAGCATTTAAAGGTGCTGGCCGAAGCGGGCGTGGTGCTCGACGCCAAGCTCGGACGCGAGCGGCACTGGCAGTTCGACCCCGGCCAGATCGAGCAAGCCAGGCACACGCTCGATGTCATCGGCCGGGAGGGGGAGGTCGCGTTGGGACGGCTCAGGGCGTTTGCCGAGTTGCCACTCTGACGGCCTCGGTCATCCCGTCATTTGCTCGTTGGCGCGATTGCAGACGCCTGCGTAATGACCTGGAAGAATTTGAGCTCGGGCTGCGCGGCGCACGTGGCGATCGTGTTTGCAACGCGGCCCTTGATGCTTTTTGCGAACGCAATTTTGTCGTCGGATGGCTTTAACGAGAAAAACATGACGCCCGTCGCCAGGTCAAACAGGCCGAGCTCGCCGGGTCCGCGTTCCGGGAACGCGGTCGTAAAGTAAGCCAGGTCCGTGTTCAGGTCCTCACAGGTTTTTTTATGGAGTTCCGAAAACGTGTCCTTGCGAAACTCGACAGGGACAAGGATCGCCGGCGACGCTCCAGACGCGTTTTCCTTCAATTTGTATTTGAGCTGTTTTACGATTGAGACGGCAATCTCGTCGAGCTTTTCGGACCGGGATGTCTCTTTGACGCTCACGTGCTCCGTTGTTCCATCGGGTGTGAGCCGCGCGGCAACCGTTGTCGTTCCCTGAACGCCCGCTTTGACAAGTTCGGGCGGGTACATCGCGTGCGTGGGGTACAGCACCACTTCTTCAACGAGCGATGGCGCCGCCTCGCTGGCCGGTGGCGTTGCCGGTGGCGTTGGCGAAGCTGATTGCGCGGACGCGGCAGCGGCAATGGCAAGGCTAGCAATGGCCAGCACAAATATTTTCATTTGATGATTTACTCGCGAATGGTTGGGGAGCCGGCATGGCTGGACTTATTTTACCTACGTGGCGTCGCTCACGGCTGTGAATATACCGGGCCCGCCCGCGGAATCAGGCCTCGGCGCGGATCGACCCGATGATGTCGTACGCCAGTGCGCGCGCGGCCGGCGAATCGAAGTAGGCGGAGATTTCCAAATATCCCCGCGCCGAAATCGCGTAGGCGGCGACCGAATGGCATTGCGTCGAATCGGCCTCGGGGTCCGCTTCGGCCAATTCATAGGTCAGCAGCGTCAGCGTTGCCCCCCTGTCGATGCGCTCGTCACGGCGTTCGGCGTTCGCGCTTTGCAAGATCAAAGCCAGTTGCTCATCGACGCTGATCTGGCGTTCATTGTTCCAGGCGTTGAGCCAGAACGTCAGCTCCGCCATCCATAGCACCAGGCTTCCGTCTTCGATGCGGCGATTAAATTTTTCGGGCAAGGTAATACGCCAGCCCTTCGTCAACTGGTAGTCGCCGGTGACAACGGGATGGTCAGGATGCAGATCGGTAGGCAAGATTGATATTCCTATTGGGGTGGTGAAGCATAAACGGTGACGGCTATTGGCGCGCCTCTTTGAGGCATGCCCGACAAACGCACTTCGGTCAGCCGCCACTGCGCAAAACCGCTGCGCTCGAGCACCAGGCCGAGTTTCTCGTCGTTGGTCTGGGTCGGTTTTTGCGGGTCCGTGGCATACGCGACGAGCTTGTTCACGCCTTCGCGCTCGTAGGTCCACTCCAATTTGGGCTTGGTCGCCTGTGCCTGGCCGCCGGCCTCGCCGGATGGCTGCGTGCCGGGCGCCGCCGCGCCGGGCGCCGTCAGCCGGCCGTCCTGCATTGCCCGCATGATCGTCTCGGGGCGCACCATGGTATCGACGAATTTGTTCACAATCATCGCGCCGAGCCGGGCGCCAAAGGCGGCCCCCGCCTTCGCCCTCGGGTCGTCCAAATCGCCGGCCGCCGGCAGGCGCTCCTCGAACATGGCCGAGAACTGCGACTTGAGGCTGTCGCGCACCTTGGGGAAGTCGATGCGCTCGTTGAACGCGGCCGCGTCATTCTCGCGCGCCGCCGACTTGAGTTGCCAAAGCGCGAGGAAGGGCGACCAGTACCAATAGGCGGCAACGGCCACCAGCGCGACCACGAGCAGGGATTTCAGCGATTTGGATGTCATGGCGCAAGACAATCAGATGAGGAATAACTTTGGCACTATTGCCATTTCAGTATTCCAGATCATAGCATCGGGGGACGGCGCGCATGGCGCGAACGACTTGAGCGGCCCGCACAAAGGCGTCGCGAACCAGCGTGCTTCGCCAACCAGCATGCCTCGACAGCCGGCGTGCCCGCGCCCCAAAAGCAAAGAGCAGCATTGTCCGCTGCTCTTTGGCATTGCTCCTTGTAGCGGCGCTGTTACGCCGCCATATCGGCCAGCAAGCGGCTGTATTCGCTCTTGGCCACCTTGTAGCATTCTCCGGCGCACATCTCGAGGCCCGCACGGTCGGTCACCGTGATCGTTCCGCGGCGGTATTGGATCAGGCCCTCGTCCTGCAGCTTTCCGGCGGCGGCCGTGATGCTCTCGCGGCGCACGCCGAGCATGATGGCGATCAGTTCCTGGGTGACCTTGAGCTCGTTGGAGTCCGAGCGGTCGATCCGGTCCAGCAACCAGCGGCACAGCTTCTGCTCGATCGAGCTGTGGCGTCCGCCGACCGCGTTTTGGGTCATTTGCGCAAACAGGGCGTTGGTGTAGCGCATCAGCAGTTGCGCCATGGCGCCGCCGCGGGCAAACGTTTCGCGCAGGTAGCTCGCCTTGAGGCGGAACCCGTGGCCGCCGGTTTGCACCACCGCGCTGCAGGTCGCCGTCTGGCCGGCGAAGATCGACACGCCGACCACGCCCTCATGGCCCACCACCGCGATTTCGGTGGTCGCGCCATCTTCCATCACGTACAGCAGCGAGACGATCGACGAGGTCAGGAAATAAACATACTCGAGCTGGCTGCCGTAGGCGAACAGCTCTTTTCCGGAACGCAGTTCGACCAGTTCAAGTTGCGACAGGAGATCGTTCATCTCGCGTTCGGGCAGGGCGGCCAGCAGTTCGTTCTGGCGCGTGCTGAACAGGCTAACAGGAGGACGCGCCGGCGCCATGAGTTGGTCCACGTCCATCGCGCGCAGATGATCCATTTTTGTGTTGCCGGCTGTGCTGCTGAAAGTTGTCGAGTTCATTTCTTGTTCTCTTTATCAAGTTGCGCTGTTTATATCCAGCAGCGAATGTGACCAGAATAATTCTTTGGGCGAATGTTGCACATCGGATGAGTTGCAGCGAACGCGTAGGTTGTAAAGATAAAAACTTGTAGGGCAAGTCCTACTGGAAACTTTTTTGCTTACAATTGACAGGACCGGAGCGTCGCGGCCCTGCTTTGCCGGCGCGTTGCCGGCGCGTTGCTGGCGCGATGTCAGCGCACCCCGCCATGGGCGCGGCGGCACACGCGCACCGTGTGGCGGGTGCCGTCGCGGCACACGACCCGGCGCACCTTCGGGCGCGGCTGGGCCTGTTGACGGTTGAGGTCCTGGGCCGCCGCGCCCGGATTGAGGGGCTTGGCGCTGCCGGGGGCAAAATACACCTGGGCCTGGGACGCTTGGCAGACGCCGAGCAGCAGCGTGATTGCGCAGAGGAGCTTTTTCATGTTGTATCCTTGGTGGGGCTTGCTTGATCAGGGCCCCAAGTTAAGCGCCCGGCGGCGCCGCGTCTGTGTGCTTCCGAACATGGCCCCCTCGGTCGATCGCAAGGACAAGAGGGGCAAGCGCCGCCGGACGGCGGCTTTTCGCCGTACACTGGGCTTTTGCCACGGAAAGCGTCGATGCATCGGCTACTGCGCCCCCTTGCCTCCCTGATCGCCGCCCTGCCGCTGCTGGCCGGCGCCGCCGACAGCGTGTGTTTCGGCACCAGCGGCAAGGGCCGGCTCGAGGGCGGCGTGCGCCTGCCCGCCGGCGGCGCCAACTTCGCCCCGTACAGCACGCTCGGGGTGCGGCTTGGCCGCACCCACGTGCATGCTGCGGTCGCGCGCACCGTGGTCGACGCGTACGCCATGCTGGCCTTGTCGCGCCCCGCCACGACGTACGTGTATGGCGAGACGGGCTGGGCCGGGGGCGGCCGCATCCGGCCGCACCGCACCCATCAGAACGGCTCTGCGGTCGACTTCATGGTGCCCGTGCTCGACCCCGCGGGGCGTTCGGTGCCACTGCCTTCCGGCGCGGGCAACAAGTACGGCTATGCCATCGAATTCGACGCCGCCGGCCGCTACCGCGACCTGCGCATCGATTTCGAGGCCGTCGCCGCGCACCTGGCCGCCTTGCAGGCGGCGGTGCGCAAAAACGGCATCCGCGTCGAGCGCGTCATCATCGAGCCCGCCTACATCGCCCTGCTTGGCATGGGCAAGCCGGGCGCATCGACCAGGCCGCCCATCCCCTTCATGCGTGGCAAGGCGTGGATCAGGCACGACGAGCACTACCACGTCGACTTCGCGCTGCCTTGCCGGCCGCTTCCCTGAGCAAGCTTTCCCGGGCAACAATCTTGCAACCGGGATCGTTGTGACGATGCAACATCTTTTGATCCTTCCAGTTTTGCAACGTGCATTGACGCAGCGCAAAGGTCTATACTTTTTTCAAGCGCTACTCAACCCTGCAGGCCGCCCGCACCCGCGGCGGACCATCCGGCAAGGCTGAACCTGACGGCGCGCACTGTGCGCGTTGCGCAAGAACAGGACAGAAAATGGCCGAGCTTCGTTCCCCAGTCCGAAAAGGTGTCATGGCAGTGCTCGCGTTCGCCGCCGGCCTGTCCGCCCTGCCTGCCACGGCCGCCGCCGAGGGCGCCGAATCGAATTTAAAAGTCTCCGGTTTCCTCTCCATCGTCGGCGGCAAGATCACCAGCGCGAGCATGCCCGGCGACTATTCGGGCCCGACCACGATCGACGGCAACGATTGCCCCTGCTACACGGCGGACTGGGGCAACGCGGGCGTGTACCGCGAGCGCTTCTCGCTGGCGCCCGAATCGCGCGCCGGCATCCAGCTCAAGTACACGTTCAACCAGCAATTCAACGCCGTCGCCCAGGTCGTCACGCGCGGCAGCGATCCGACCCCGAACGTGCAATGGGCGTATGCGAGCTATGCGCCGAGCAAGAGCCTGGAAATCCAGGTCGGGCGCAAGCGCATTCCGCTGTACTACTATTCCGACTTCCAGGACATCGGCGTGGCCTATCCCTGGCTGGCGGCGCCGCCCGAGCTGTACGGCTGGGAGGCGACCAATTACAACGGCGTGAGCATGCGCTACACGCGTGCCGTCGGCGAAGGCAACCTCAGCCTGGGCCTGTTCGCGGGCAAGGAGACGGTCAAGGACGCCTTGTACCAGCGCCTCTACTACGATGGCAAGACCAAGGTCGTCTGGAGCAATCTGGTCGGCGGCGACGCCGAACTGACGCGCGGCCCGATGACCCTGCGCGCCATCTACATGCAGACCGACGTGCGCAGCACCAACCCCGGCATCGGCCTCGACGATTCGGCCGCGCTCACGGCCTACGGCCTGGCCGCCAACTTCGATTTCGAGAACTGGTTCGTGCTCAGCGAGGTCACCCGCCTGCAGCGCGACTTCGCCATCGACTACCGGGTCAGCGCGCCCGCGTTCACCCTCGGCGCCGGATACCGGTTTGGCAGCTGGACCCCGTTCCTCAATTTCGCGCGCTACAAGGAAATCTCGAGCGACCACAGCATCTACATGCCGCAGTCGTACGACCGGGCCTCGCTGACGCTGCGTTACGACATCGATTCGCGCAGCGCGGTCAAAGGCCAGCTCGACCGCCACAAGGATGTCTCGCACAATTTCGGTGGCAACGTCACGATGGTCCGCCTGTCGTACGATCGCCTGTTTTAATCGCGGATGGCGCGCGGGGTCGGCGCGGTGCACGGCACGAATTAGGAGAACATGATGAAAAAGCTTGCGCTCGTTTTGTGGCTGATTGCCGGGACGCTATGCGCGCTGCCGGCCAGCGCGCAGATCGTCGTCGTCACGAACACCGCGAACCAGGCGTCGCGCATGTTCTCCGAACAGGCCGCGCAGTTTTTCCTTGGAAAATCCAACCAGTTCACCCCGATCGACCAGGCCAAGGAGTCGCCGATCCGGCGCGATTTTTACAAGAAGATCGCGGGCAAGTCGCTCGCCCAGGTCGAAGGCGGCTGGGCCAAGATCGAGTTCTCCGGCAAGGGGTCGGCGCCCAAGGCCTACGCCAGCGACGCCGCCGTCAAGAAGGCGGTCGCGGCCGATCCGAGCTCCATCGCCTATATCGACAAAAGCTCGGTCGACGACACCGTCAAGGTGCTGCTGACGCTGCCCTGAGTCTTTCCTTCGCCCCGCTGCGCGGGCCCGCCTCGGGGGGCGCACGGCAGCGCCGCGCGCGCGGCGAAAAACCCGCCAACGGCGCTTAAATGGTATGCTAAGGCATCAATTACGTCCGCCCCTCCCGGGGGCCGACCCAACCGGACCATTCCCCATCTTGCCGCTGCGTCCTCAGCGCAAGGCGTGGCATAGCCCGAGCCGCCGATGCAAACGGAGCGCAATGAGACTCGACCTATTTATCAACGCGCACATGGCCGAAATTCTGGCCGAGTGGGAATCGTTCGCCGAGACGCTCGGACCGGCCGCCGGCGCCATGACGCCGATGGCCCTGCGCGACCACGCGCGCGAAATCCTCGAGGCCGTCGCGCTCGACATCAAGACGCACCAGACGCGCCAGGAGCAGCACGAGAAATCGCAGGGGCTGGCGCAGGAGGATGTCGAGGAAAAACCGAGCGCGGCGGCCATCCACGGCGCGCTGCGGCAGGCCAGCAATTTTTCGCTGACCCAGCTCAGTTCCGAGTTCCGCGCGCTGCGCGCCTCGGTGCTGCGCCTGTGGCTGCCCACCCTGACCGAGATGTCCGAGGCCAGCAGCTACGAGATGGTGCGCTTCAACGAGGCGATCGACCAGGCGCTGGCCGAGTCGATCGTGACCTATTCGAAGCGCGCGGACCAGACGCGCGAACTGTTCCTGGCCATCCTCGGGCACGACCTGCGTGCGCCGCTGGCGACCATGGCGCTGGCTGGCGACCTGCTCGCGCGCGACATCACCGATCCGGAGGTGCTCGCGCAGGTCGGCGCGCGGGTGCGCCGCAGCGCCCGCCTGATGGGCAGCATGGTCGACGACCTGCTCGGCTACACGCGCACCCAGCTTGGCAGCGGCATGCCGATCGCGCTGCAGCTGACCAATGTCAAGCTCGTCTGCGAGGCCACCATCGAGGACGCGAGCGCGACCCACCCCGACACCCGATTCGTGCTCAGCGCCGAGGGCGACGTGACGGCCGAATTCGACCCGGTGCGGCTGCACCAGTTGTTCGTGAACCTGCTCGTCAACGCGGCCCAGTACGGCACCAAGGGCGAGCCCGTGACGATGGCGGTGTCGCCCGAGGCCGGTTGCGTGCTCATCGAGGTAAACAACAAGGGCGACGTCATCCCGGCCGAGTCGCTGCTGACGATCTTCCGTCCGCTGGTGCAACTTGCGGCGAGCGAGGTGGGCGGCGACGCGCGCCCGAGCACGAGCCTCGGACTGGGGCTGTACGTGGCCCAGGAGATCGCGATGGCGCACGGCGGCACGATCGACGTGACCTCGACCCCGGGCAGCGGCACCACGTTCACGGTGCGCCTGCCGAAACCGCCGGCCAGCCTCGCCACCGGCATCGGGCAGGAACAAACGCTTCCCTTGGCAAGCTGAATGTCAGACTTGGGCAGCGTATCGGGGTGGTGGCGCCAGATCCACTCCGCGATCGCCCCGGCGGATTCCCCGGACCTGCTTTTCAAAGAAGCTTGTGACCGAGGCCAGGCTTAGTTGCATGTAGACCTGTTGCGAAACGGGAATCTGGGCCTTGATGGCGCGGTGATGGCGTTCCGTGGCTTTTCTTTTTTTCTTCCGATTTGGCCGGTTATTGGCCCGGCATCGCCCGAAACGGGCACGCACCCACGCGATAATTGCGCGACTTTGCGTGACAACTGCGCGAAGCGGTCCGACAAAAGCACGAATCAACCCGGTGCTGGTACGATTTTTTTACGACAACGCCAGCGAGCGCTTAGTTGGCGCTCAGTTGGCGCTCAGTTGGCGCCTGGTCGGACACGCAAACGGCGTATCGTTCAATTTCGTGCCTCGTGCGGGCGAGATCGGATGGCGCGCGGGCGGTTTCGTGCGACCATCACCAGAATTCGCGGCGTTATCGGGCAATGCCGGCTTGAATCGGTTGAAATCGGGCCTTTTTGGGAGGCGCCGCATTCCGGCGGGGGCAAACCGTGCGGGGCCTACGGTGCGGGGCAGGTGGATTGCCGGATGGCTTAGAATCTCACGGCAAGATTTCCGAGAATTTCGTTTTGCGACGGCCCCGGAGGCTGAGAGTTTTTCGGACGTGCCCGGGCGGCGCGCCCGGCAGATGCGGGGCAGGCATGCCGCAGTTCTCCGATTTAAATACTAACCGGGCTGGTCCTGCGCGCGCGCCAGGACGATGTCGAAGCGGGTCTCGCCGTTGCTGTCGGCGGCGAGTCGATAGCCAAAGCCATGCCGCGTGAGCACCTCGCGCACGAACAGCAGGCCGATGCCCTGCCCGCCCTTTTTGGTCGTGAAGAACGGGGTGAACAATTGGTGCGCCGTCAACTGGCCCAGCAGGTCGCCCGAGTCCGCCACCGACAGCGTGATGGCGCCCGCCTCGTGTGCCAGCGACAGGTGCACGTGCCCGCCCCCGCTGCCCGACGCGTCCTGGCGCGCCTGCACCGCCTCGACCGCGTTCTTGACGATGTTGAGCAGCGCCTGCTCCATCAATTGCCGGTCCAGCGGCAGCGCCGCCACCGCGTCGCAGCGGGTCCAGCAAATCTCGATGCCGCGGCCCTTGCATTGCTCGCGGTTGAGCCAGAGGATGTCGTCGACCATCTCCTTGACCGAGGTCGGGCGCAACTCGGGCTCGGGCATCTTGACCACGCGCGTGAAGCGCTCGATGAATTCGCCCAAGCTCACGTTGCGCCGCTGCACCGCCACGATCGCGGTGCAAAAGTCTGCGCTGTCGCGCTCGGCCAGCTGGGCCCGGTAGTACAGCAGCGATTCGAGCACCGAGCCGGTCGCCGCGACCGTGTTGTTGACCTCGTGCGCCAGCACCCGGATCAGTTTTTCGTAGGCGCCGCGCTCGGAGTTTTCGAGCTCGGCCGTGAGCTCCTCGAGCAGCAGGAAGTGGCGCGCGAAGCCGCGGTCGATGAACTGGCCGCGCTGGCCGCGGTAGCGGCGCCCGTCCGGGTCGGTCAGCATGGCTTTTTCGCCCGGCGCCAGCGCGGCCAGTTGCTCCAGCAGGCTCAGGCAGCGGGCCCGTTCGCCGGCGCCGGGCGCGCCGCGCAGTTGTCCGGCGCCGCCGAGCCAATGGTCGAGCGGCCGGCCCTTGGCCTGCGCCGGATCGAGCCCCAGCAGCGCCTGCGCGCTCGCGTTGACCAGGCTGATGCGCTGGTCGAAGTCGAACACCAGCACCGCGCTCGGGGTCGCCTCGAGCAGGCGGTCGAGGAAGCCCTGCTGCTCGCCGAGCGCGAGCCGCTCCTGGTACAGCGCGTCGAGCATCTTGTTGAACATGCGCACCAGCGCGTCGATCTCGGTGGCGCCGCCGCCCTTCATGCGCGCGCCGTATTCCTGGTCCAGCAGCAGGTCCTGGAAGCGGCGCGTGGTGTCGAACGGTTCGAGCGCGCGCTCGACCAGGTGGAAGCCGCCGGCCAGCGTCACCAGCAGCAGCAACTCGAGCCCGATGAACAGGCCCAGCTGGGTGCGGTAGAGTCCGATCGTGAGCGCGAAGCACACCAGGTGCAGGCCCAGCACATAGGCCTGCAGGCGGCGCCGCAAGCTCACCGCGCGTCCCCGTCGGCGCCGTCGGCGCCGCCGTCCTGCGCGCCGCCTAGGCCGTGCCGCTCAAGCCGCCGGTACAGCGCCGTGCGGCTCAGGCCGAGCGTCTTGGCCACGCGCGAGATGTTGCCCTGGTGCTGGGCCATGGCCTGGCCGATCATGTGGCGCTCGACCTGCTCGAGCGTCATGCCGTCGACCCCGAGGCCCTGCCCCTGGCCGTCGGCGCCTTGCTCGGCGTGCATGAAGTCAAGGTGGGTGAGCTCGCGCTTGTCGACCAGCAGCAGGGTGCGCTCGAGCGTCTGCCTGAGCTGGCGGATGTTGCCCGGCCACGGCTGCGCGCTCAGCCAGTCGAGCGCCTGCGCGCTCAGGCCGACCTCGCCCAGCCCGTAGCCGGCCGCGACCGTGGAAACGATGTGCCGGGCCAGCAGCGCGATGTCGCTGCGCCGCTCGCGCAATGGCGGCAGCCGGATCGTGATCAGGTTCAGGCGGTAGAACAGGTCCTCGCGGAACTCGCCCGAGGCGACCAGCTCGGCGAGCTCCTGGTTGGTGGCCGAGACCACCCGGATGTCGGCCTGCTCGGCCCGGCTGGCGCCGACCGGCAGGTAGCTCTGGTCCTGCAGCACGCGCAGCAGCTTGACCTGGTCGGCGCGGTTCAGTTCGCCGATCTCATCCATGAACAGGGTGCTGCCGTTGGCGCTGGCGACATAGCCCTTGCGGTCGGCCCTGGCGTCGGTGAAGGCGCCGCGCACATGGCCGAACATTTCGCTCTCGAACAGCGAGGGCGTGATCGCGCCCATGTTGATCTTGACCGGGGCCAGCGCCGCGCGCGGGCTGTTGCGGTGGATCGCGTCGGCCACGAGTTCCTTGCCGGTGCCGCTTTCGCCCAATATCAGCACCGGGGCCTTGGTGCGCGCCACCTGGCCGAGCGTGGCGAGCACGCGCAGCAACGCCGGGTGCTCGCCGACGATGCCGCCAAAGTCGAACTGGGCGTCGAGCGCGGCGCGCGTGAGCCGGGGCGTGCCGGGCGCCCCGCCCAGCTCGAGCGTGGCCTTGATGAGCTCGACGAGCTGGGCGTTGTTCCACGGCTTGGTGAAGAAATTGGCCGCGCCCGCCTTGACCCCCTTGACCGCCAGCGCGATCGAGCCCCAGGCGGTCATCAGCAGCACCGGCAGCAGCGGGTGGCGCTGCTTGATCCGGGCCAGCAGGGCCAAGCCCTCCTCGCCGCTGGTCTGCATCGAGAAATTCATGTCCTGCAAGACCAGGTCGACCGGCTGCGCCGCGAGCAGGGCCAGCGCCTGCTGCGGGTCGTCGCAGCACAGCGCCTCGAAGCCCGACTGTTTGAGCAGCAGGGCCACCGAGACCTGGACCGCGGCGTCGTCGTCGACGATGAGGATGCGTTGCGTTCTGATGTGGTTCATTGTTTCTTGTCGCTTACTCGTAATGCAGCGCCTCGGTCGGGCTCAGCCGGGCGGCGCGCCAGCCGGGATAGATGGAGCACAGCAAGGATATCAGATAGATCACCGCCATCGACAGCGCCGCCGCCAGCAAGAACACATCCCAGCCGAGGCTGTCTCCGAAGGCGCCCGTGATCGGCAACTGCACCAGCAGCAGCAGCGCGGCGAGCATCGCCACCGAACTGAGCAACAACTGTTCGGCGATGATCTGGCGGTAGATGTGGCCGGCGCTGGCGCCGAGCGCGCGCCGCAGGCCGATCTCGGGGATGCGCTGGGTGGTGTTTTGCCACAGCACGCCGAACAGGCCGAAGGCGACCATCACGAGCATGAATACGGCCACCACCGCCATCGCGATCAAGGGGCCGAGCGCGCTTTTGAGCATGCTCGCGCGCAGCGCGTCCAGCGGCGAGATCTCGTAGCTCCAGTCGTTGCGGATCGACTTGAGCCGTTCGCTAAGCTTGGCCTCGAACGCGCGCCCGGTGCCCGGCTTGACCTTGAGCATGATCGTCCAGACGGAATCCTTGCTCGACAAGGGCGAGAAGCGCATCAGGATGAAGTTGACCGGATTCATCAATTCGCCCTGGTTGCGGTACTCGTCGACCACGCCGACGACCTTGAGCATGCGCTTGTCCCGGGTCTCGGCCTCGCTGTCGGTGAATTGCTTGCCGACTGCGGAGACGCCCGGAAACAGCAGCTCGGCCATGCTGCGGTTGATCACCACCGGGATCCCGGGCGCGCCCTCGTCCTCGGCGGAGAACGCGCGTCCCTCGACGATCTTGATGCCGGACAGGGCGAAGGCGTCGTCGCTGATCTCCGACATGTCGGCCGACACGCGCCTGCCGTTGCCCGGCAGGTTGAATTCGGTGCGCATGGTGCTGCGGGTGAACGGCGAAAAGCCCACGAAGCCGACATTTTCGACTTCGGGCAGCGCCTCGAGGCCGCGCTTGAGCTGGTCGTACACGGCGGCGTCGATTCCGCCGGCGCCGTGCTCGTTATCGGCTTTGATGTCGGCCGTCCACACGTCCCGGTGGTCGAAGCCGATCGGCAATTGATAGAGCTGGTAGTTGCGCACGGCGAAGCAGGTGACGGCGAACACGATCACGAAGGCGAGCAGGATCTCCAGGCTGAGCATCAGGTTCCTGGATTTGCGTTTCCAGATCAGTTTAAGCAGGTGGCGGAACATCAAGCGGCTCCCTTCAGGGCGAATACGGGGTCGAGGCGCGACATCTTCCAGGCGGGGATGACGCCAGAAAGCAGGCCGAACACGATGGTGATGAGCATGCCGTAGCCGAACACGGCCAGGTTGACGTCGATTTTGGTGTAGGGGATCAGGTCCGAGTTGCTAATCCACATCAAGATGCCCTGCGCGCACAGCAGGCCGATCAGGCCGCCGACCACGCACAGCAGGATGTTCTCGATCACGAGCTGCCAGACCAGTTGCGCGCTGGTCGCGCCGAACGCCTTGCGCACGCCGATCTCTGAGCTGCGCTCCATGATGCGGCCCATGTTCAGGTTGACCAGGTTGAGCGCCGGCAGCAGCATGAACACCAGCATCAGGGCGGCGATCAGGGCGAGCAGGCGGCCGGCGCCCGAGTCGGCCTCGTCCTGGCTGCCCATGATTTCGCGCGCAAACAGGTCGAGCTTGCTGTCGGCCCAGAAATTGGCTTCGTTCCATTTGGTCGGATCGTCGAATTGCATGGTCTTGGCGATCAACGCGACCTCGTCGCGGATCTGGGGCACGTCGGCCGCGCTCCCGGCCAGCAGCAGGGCCGTGAAGTCGCCGTTCATCTCGTTCTTGTAGTTGGTCGTAGGGTAGGTCGTCACTGGCACCCACACGTCTGCGTAGGCGTTGACATGCATCTCGTCCTCGACCACGCCAATGACCTCAAAGGTTTGCCCGCCGGCGCTGAACTTCTGCCCCAGCGCCGCGCTGCCCGGAAACAGCTTGGCCGCCGTGGTGGCGTTGAGCACGGCGACGAAGCGGCCGCGCGCGACGTCGTCCTCGCTCGGCACCCGGCCCGACAACACGGTGAAGTCGAGGATCTTCCAGTAGTTGGCGTCGGCGCGCCGCAGTTCGACCGTGGTGACCCGGCCCTGCTGGTAGACCGACACCGTGCGCGCCAGCGTCACGGCCGACACCAGTTCGACCGATTTCATCGGCCGGAAGTATTTGTCGATGACCTTGTAGCCGACCGGCGTGTTCATCCGCCGGTGGCCGCCCTTGCCGGAAGGGCCGCTCAGTTGCACCTGCATCACCTGCAGGAAGCGCGCGCTCTTGCCCTCGACGCCGACCGGATAGAAGGCGTGCTGCAGCATGGCCGTGATGACCAGCAGCACCACCAGCGTGAGCACGATGCACAGCAGGTTGATCGCCGTGAACAGCTTGCGGCGCATGAAGACCTTGTATGCCGTCAATAGATAATTCTTGAACATGCCTGCCTCCTAGGCGACCAGTTGGCCGTCGAACACGCGCACGATGCGCGAGACGCGCTGCGCCTCGCGTTCATCGTGGGTGACCATGACCACGGTCGTGCCTTCGCCGTTGAGCCTGAGCAGGATCTCCATGACCTCGGCGCCCATCTTGCTGTCGAGGTTGCCGGTCGGCTCGTCGGCGAGCAGCACCTGCGGCTGGCCCACGATCGCGCGCGCGATCGCCACGCGCTGCTGCTGGCCGCCCGAGAGCTGGTTCGGATAGTGGTCCATGCGCGCGCCGAGGCCGACTTTTTCGAGCGCCTCGCGCGCCATCTGGCGCCGCTCGCCGGCCGGCAGGGTGCGGTACAGCAGCGGCAGCTCGACGTTGTCGATCACGCGCAAGTCGTTAATCAGGTGAAAGCTCTGGAAGATGAAGCCGAAGGTGCTGTTGCGTAGCTTCGCCACCTCCTTGTCCTTGTATGACTTGAGCGGGATGCCGTCGACCGAGATGGTGCCCGAGCCGGGGCGGTCGAGCAGGCCGATCAGGTTGAGCAGCGTGCTCTTGCCGCAGCCGCTGGGGCCCATCATGCCGACGAACTCGCCTTTTTTGACGTGCAGATTGATTTCTTTCAGCGCCAGTGTCTCCACTTTGTCTGTCTGGTAGGTTTTGCTGACGTTGTCTAATTTGATCATGACTGGTCTCGTTGGTTGGTCTTGGTTTGTGTTTGACGCGTTTGACGTGTTTGATGCGTTTGATGCGTTTGCTGTGTCTGGGTGATGTTCATTTGGTGATGCGCACGCTGTCCTGGTCCTTGTGGCGCGCCATGCCCGAGACGATCAGGCGCTCGCCGGCCTTGGCCCCGGAGACGATCTCGACCGCCTTGCCGTCGCCGTTTCCGATCTCGAGCACGGTCCTGTGGGCGACCCCGTCGCGCAGCACGAACACGTTTTGGCGGCCCTTGCCGTTGAAGGCCGGCCCGTTGTCGCTGACAAGGGTGCCGGACTTTTCCTCGGTGACGATGTTGACGTCGACCCGCATCTTGTTGCGCAGCATCGGATGGCTGGGCTGGTCGAGGTGGACGATCAGTTTGATGCTGCCGTTCTGGATCTCGGGCAGGATCGTGTGCACCTTGCCGGGCAACAAATGGCCGCCCTGCTCGACGCGCACCAGCTGCCCGGGGTTGAGGATGTTGGCGTGGAAGTCCGACACCGAGGCCTCGACCCGGTAGTTGCTCAGCTCGGAGACTTTGGCCACCAACTGGCCCATGGCCACGCTCGCGCCCTCCTCGGCCATGAGCGAGCTGAGCATGCCGGCGAACGGCGCGCGCACCTGCGTCTGGTCGAGCAACTGTTGCTGCTGCGCCATCTGCTTCTGGAGGATGGCCTTTTGCAGGCGCGCGCCCTCGATGCTGCTCGAGGTGGCGCGCCGGTTGTCGTCGATCAGCTCGCGCTGCTGGCGCAGCTCGATCTCGCGCCGCTTCACGTTCAGTTCGGCGGTGAGCATGTCCTCGCCCGACACCGCGCCGCTCTTGCGCAGGGTTTGGTAGCGCTCCCACTTGACGCGCGCGCTTTGCAGGTCGAGCGCGAGCAGTTCGATGTTGCTCACAAGCTGCTTGCGTTTTTGCTCCATCTCGAGCGTCATGCCGAGGATCCGGTTTTCCTGCTGGGCAAGTTGCTCCCTGAAGCTGTCGGCGGCCAGCCGCAGCGCCTGGCTGTCGAGCTCGAGCAGCAGCTCGCCGGCCTTGACCGACTGACCGAGCTTGGCGTGGACCTTGGCCACGCGGGTCTGGATCGGGCTCGTCACCAGTTCCTCGTGCACGGGGATGACGACGCCGGCGGCGCTGACGGTGTTGGCGATGTTGCCGCGTCGTACTTCCGCGACGACGATATCGCTCGCTGCCATGCTCGGGCGCACTGCCCGGTTGACGCCCCACGCCGCCGCCGAGAGCGACGCGAGCAGGCCGACGGCGGCCACGAGCTGGAGGCGGCGGCGCCGGTTGATGGTTTTGTCGCTGATGGGCTGGTCCATGGTTGCTGCGCTTGTTCTGGTTGCACTTGCAGCCATAACAGCAAAGACCGTGCCAGTGGCCAAAACGGGACCTGCGGGGCTAAAGGGGGGGGGGGGCGGTCCGCGCCCGCGGCGCGCATGCCCGCCACCGTTCACCAGTGTCCGGTTCCGGGCACCGGCAACGCCGCGGCGGGCCATGCAAAAATGTATGGAGCGTGCCCGAGCTCAACAAATTTGCATGGCATGGAGGCGGGACGAAAAAAAGGCCAGCTGAGCTGGCCTGTTCCCCGCGCGCGCGGCGCTTGCCGGCTTGGTTGCCCGGCTTAGTTGTCCGCTTGGTTGCGCTCCTAGTTGCTGGCGAACGTCATGCGCGTCGGGCGTGACGGCTTGCCGGCCAGTTGGCTGTTCGTCTTGGCGACCTTGAGCATGGCGACATCGACGCCCATCGAGGGACGCGCGATCTGGGCGCGCTGCTTGGCGGCGAAACGCAGTTCGTTCGCGCTTGGAAAGTAGGTCCGCGACACCACCCGCGCCGGGACCATCGCCAGGGCGTCGACGATTTCGACGCTGGCCTCTGGCAGCGCGACTTCGGCGGCGTAGTCGGTTTCGACGGCGACCGGCTCGCGGGCGACTTCGACGCCGTTGCCGCAGGCGGTGTCGGTCAACGTCACGTTGCCGCCGCTGTCGACGCATTTGATGACATCTTGTCCGGCGAATGTCATCGATGCGACCATCATGCCAGCGAGGAAAATTGTGTGCTTCAAAGCTGTGGTGTTCATGATGTTGCTCCTTGTTTTCAATGAGGCCACTTTGCCCGGTACAGGAACGCTTTTCCGTTCGTTACCACACGCTGAACCCGCTTGTCGAATTATTTTTCTTCGAGTGAATACAAGAGCCAAAGCGCCGCCAGCATGGGCAGATTCTTGCTCAGCGGACCGAAAGGATGGAGCAGGAATTCGGGCAGCCGCCAGGCGATGAAGACCGTATAGAAGCCGACCAGGCCGATCTGCGCGAGCCAAAGCCAGCGCCGCCGGCACAGCAGCAAAATGCCCAGGCCGAGCGCGAGGTCGAGCGCGGCGGCTCCGTGCAACATCAGCGGGCGCAGGTTGTCGGGCACCCCGGCGCGCGCCAGCAGATGCAGGCTGTCGGCCAGCGGAAACAGGCCGAACGAGACGATCGCGGCGGCGATCCAGACCAGTGCGATGCTCAGGCGCAAAGGCGGCAGCAGCCAGTCGAGCTTGGCGCGCGCGCGCTCGGCCCCGGGGTCGGTGATGAACTCGGCCACCGGGCGCGGCATGCGCCCGATCAGGCGCGCCGTCATGAAAGGGTCGGCCGTGTTGCCGCGCTCGAGCATGCGCAGCGCGTCCTGGTCGAACGGCAGACCGGGCACCAGGCGCGCGGCGCGCGCCAGCGTGCGCGCCGCGGCCGACGACAGGCGCAGCACGCGCAGGCGGCCCATGCCGAGCGCCCTGCGCAGCGCGCCCAGGTAGTCGGTGAACGACATCGCCGCCGGACCCACCAGGGCGATGCGCGGGGCGGTCGCGCCCGAGGCGGGCACGGGCGGAGGATGCCGGATCAGGCCGACGACGGCGCCGGCCACGTCGTCGACATGGATCGGCTGCACCAGTTGCCCGGAGCCGCCCAGGCGCAGCGCGAACGGCATGCTCGCGAGCGCCTTGAACAGGCGCGCGCTGGCGCCGTCCTTGCCATAGATTAGGGACGGCTGGACGATGAAGGCGCGCAGCGGCAGGCTGGCCAGGTAGTCGTCGGCCGCGCGCTTGCTCAGGTGGTAGGGCGTGTCGGCGGCGTCGTCGGCGCCGAGCGCCGAGAACTGGATCACCAGGCGCACCTGCGCCTCGACGCACGCGGCGAACAGGGCGCAGGCGGCGTGGGTGTGCAGGGTGTCGAAGCGCTGGCGCCGGGATTGGCGAAAAATGCCGACCGTGTTGATGACGATGTCGATGCCGGCCAGGCGCGCCAGCCAAACCGCTTTGTGTGTATTCTTGGAAAAATCGGCATGGATGGTGCGCAGGCGCCGATCCTCGGCGGACGGTTGGGGGGCAGGGTGCGGATTCGGCAGCAAGGGCGCGCCGGGATCGCGCAGCGCGCACACCAGTTCGTGGCCCTCGGCCAGCAGCGGGCCGAGCAGATGCCGCCCAACAAAACCGCTGGCCCCCGTCAGCAAGATGCGCATGCATGCCTTTCATTCGTCCCCACGGTAGATAGCCGGGGGACGCGATCGGTTCAATCGAAAGCGCGCCGCGCCCCACTGGAAGCAAATGAAAGATTTCATTCCACACAATTGGCGCCTCCCGCTCGAGCGCGGGCTGTACTCGGGCGCCGTTTCGAGCGTGACGTCGGCGCTCGCGCTCGGCGCGCTCGGCCACCGCGGGGCAGGCAGCATGTTCGCGCCGGTCAACGCCATCAGCCACTGGTTCTGGGGCGACGTGGCGGCCCGGCGCGACGGCTGGTCGATCCGCTACACGGTGCTGGGCTACCTGATCCACCATGCAAGCGCGACATTCTGGGCGGTGCTGTTCGAGCGCGCCTGCGGCAGGTGGCTCGACCATGCACGCGCGGCGCCGACGGCGCAGGCGGCGCTGGCGGTGTCGGCGCTGGCCTGCTTCACCGACTTCCAGCTGACCCCGAAGCGCCTGCGCCCGGGCTTCGAGGAGCGCCTCGAGCGGCCCGCGCTGGCGGTGGTCTATGTCGCGTTCGGCTGCGGCCTGGCGCTCGGGGCGATATTGAGCCGGCGCCGCTAGCGCCGCGCCGGCGCCCTATAGCCGGTGCGCGATGGCCGGTGCTCTATAATCCGGGCGTCACGGCATGCGCCAGATGGTACTCAACAAATGACCGCTCCACCTTCGGCAATCGTCGCGGCGCTGCTCCAGCAAGCGATCGGATGCCATCAGCACGGAAAATTCGACGCCGCCCGTGAACTCTACGGCCAGGTGCTCGCGCTCGCGCCGCGCCAGTTCGACGCGCTCCACCTCTCGGGCGTGGCCGCGCGCCAGCTCGGCCAGGTCGACACCGCCCTCGCGCTGATCGGGCGGGCGATCGGCATCGACCCCGCGCAGGCCAACGCCCATTGCAACCTCGGCGCCGCCCTGCAGGACGCCGGCCGGCCCGACGAGGCGCTGGCCAGCTACGACCGGGCGATCGCGCTCAATCCCGGCTACGCGCTGGCCCTGTGCAACCGCGGCAACACGCTGCGCAATCTGGGAAGGCTGGAGGAGGCTATCGGCAGCTACCAGCGCGCGCTCGCGCTGCGCCCGGCCTACCCCGAGGCGCACTGCAACCTGGCGCTCGCGCTGCACGACGCCGGGCGTGCCGGCGAGGCCCTCGCCAGCGCCGGGCGCGCCCTGGGCGGCCGCCCCGACTACCCCGAGGCGCTGTGCGCGCGCGCGCGCGCCCTGCACGGCCTGCACCGCTTCGGCGAGGCGCTGCGCGACTACGACCGCGCCATCGCGCTCAAGCCCGACTGGGCCGAGGCCCGCTGCTGGCGCGGGGCCGCGCTGCAACGACTGCAGCGCTTCGACGAGGCGCTGGCCGCCTACGAGAGCGCGCTCGCGCTTAAGCCCGACTATCCGCTCGCCCACCAATACCGGGCCAACACCCTGCGCGCGCTGGGGCGCCCCGCCGAGGCCGTCGCCGCCTACCGCAGCGCGCTGGCGCAGGGCGGCGACGCCACCCAGATCGGGTACGCGCTCGCCGCGCTCGGCGTCGGCCAGGCCCCGGCCGCCGCCCCGGCCGCGTATGTGGCCGGCTTGTTCGACCAGTACGCTGACCACTTCGATCACCACCTGGTCGGCGTGCTGGGGTACCAGATGCCGGCGCTGCTTGACGCCGCGATCCGCCGCGCGTTTTCGCCGCGCGACGCCGACACGCTCGATCTGGGCTGCGGCACCGGCTTGTGCGGTCCCTACCTGAGGGCGTATTCGAAGCATCTGGTGGGTGTCGACCTGTCCGAGAAAATGCTCGACAAGGCGCGCCTTGCGGGCTGCTACGACGCCCTGTTCCGCAGCGAACTGGCGCAGTATTTGTCGGGGCGGACCGACGTCTGCGACCTGGTCGTGGCGGCCGACGTTTTCGTGTACATCGGCGACCTGGCGCCGGTGTTCGGCGCCGTCCACGGCGCGCTGCGCCCGGGCGGCGGCTTTTGTTTTTCGGTCGAGGCCTGCGACAGCGGCGAGTTCACGCTGCGGCCGTCGAACCGCTTCGCCCATTCGCTCGCCTATGTGCGCGCGCTGGCAGCGGCGGCCGGGTTCGAGGTGGTCGAGGCCGAACGGCGCGCAGGACGCGAGGAGGACGGCGTCGGCGTCATGGCGTACGCGGTCACGCTGCGCAGCCTCAAGCCGAAGGCGGCTTTGTAAAACTTATTTGGGCGCCGAAGCCCGCACCACCTGGTGGATGTAGGTGCGCCCGTCCTGGCGCGGCGTCACGTTCCAGCCTTTTTTGCTGCCCCACACGGTGGTGTGGATGTACAGGGGGACCAGGCCGACGTCGCGCATCGCCACCCGGTTCGCCTCCCGCAGCAACCGGCCGCGCCGGGCATCGTCGAACTCCACGCGCGCCGCCAGAAGGGCCTGGTCGAAGGCGGCGCTGCGGTAGCGGCCCCGGTTCGAGGCGCCCATGCCGGTCGCCGGATCGAAGCCGGCCAGCAGCGCCTTCATGCTGGACTCGACCATGCCGGAGTCGGCGTTCCAGCCGCCCAGCATCAGGGAGAATTCAAGCTTGTTGCCGCGCGCGAAATAGACCGGCGCCGGCAAGCTTTGGACGTCGGTCAGGATGCCGACCCGGCCGAGCATGCCGGCCAGCGTCTGCGCCACCTGGCGGTCGTTGACGTAATGGTCGCTGGTGGAATGGAGCGTGATCCGGAAGCCGTTTGGATAGCCGGCCGCCGCCAGCAGGCGGCGCGCGCCGGCGATGTCCTGCCTGGACCCGATTAGCTCGGGCGCGTGGCCGGCGCCCGAGGGCCCGACCAGCTGGTCGCTCGGCACGCCCATCCCCTCGAGCACCTTGGCCACCAGCGCGTCGCGCCCGACCGCCTTCGAGATCGCCTGCCGCACCCGCAGGTCGGCCAGCGGGTTGCGCGCCAGCGGCTTGCGGTCAAGGCCGAAGGCGAACGGGGTTTGCGCGCGCGCGCCGTCGAGGTGCAGGTACATCAGCCGGAACGACGGCGCCGAGGCCACCGTAAATCCCGGCCTGGCGGCGACGGCCCGGACGTCCTGGGTCGGCACGTTCTCGATCAGGTCGACCTTGCCGCTCAACAGGGCGGCGGTGCGGGTCGACTCGTTCGGCAGCAGCAAAATGGTGGCCTTGTCCCACTGCCCCTGCCGGCCCCAGTAGGCCGCGTTGCGCACCAGGTCGATCCGTTCGTTGCGGCGCACGGCGGCGAACTTGAACGGGCCGGTGCCGACCAGCGCCCTGCCCGAATTGAAGTCCTCGGTGGCGGCGTTTTCGGCCGCCGCCTTCGAGACCATGAGCACGCCGGTCAGGTCGCGCGGCAGCATCGGCACCGGACCGTCGGTGTGGACGTGCACGGTCAGTTTGTCGAGCGCGACGACGCGCTTGATCGCCCGCGTGTAGAGCGCGAACGAGGACGGGCTGTTCTTGACCGTCTTGGTGCGCCCGAGCGAGAACACCACGTCGGCGGAGGTGAACGGGCGGCCGTCGTGGAACCTCACGTCCGGACGCAGCTTGAACTCCCAGGTGGTGGGGCCGCGCAGTGTCCAGCCCAGCGCCAGCGCGGGCACGATGCCGGCGCCGGCGTCGCGCGCGACGAGCGGATCGAACATGTGCTCGGCCACGTTCGAGTTGGAAGAATTGTTATGGAAGTGCGGATCGAGCGAGGTGATGGTGCCGGACAGGCCGACCGTGATGTCGGCCGCCTTCGCGCCGCCCCACAGCGCCGTCGTGAGCAGCAGCGCGCTCGCGCAGAGCAGGTGTGTCGGCCGGTGGTATCGCATCGGAGTCGGACCAGTGTGGAAAGCGGACCGGTATTGTAGCCGACGCACCCGCGGCGGCCGGCCGCGCCACGATGGAGCCGTAACGCGGCGCCATAACGTCGCCTCTGGTGTGCCCGGCGCTATTTGTTTGATATGTGAACCGGCACGGGCCATAATTGAACGCTCGCGCACTGTTTGGCAAACCGGCCAAGGGCGCGCTGCAATCGACCAAAAATAAGGAGACTCCATGTTCGCGACCGATACCCTGTCTTTCGCAGGGAGCGGCGCCGTGCTCGCCGTTGCCGCCGCGCTGTCCGCGACGCCAGCCCCGGCCGGCGCCGCCAAGCCCCAGCGGGCCACCCTGTCGTGCGCCGCCAGCGGCACGCTCGAAGCGCTGGTCGATTGCATCTCCCACCAGATGCCGCAGCACGACTCGAATGGCTTCGCGGTGCCGACCGCGGCCCAATCGACCGACTTCGCGGCCGTCGTGACATCCATGCTCGAAGGGAACTGCGATTTCGCGCTGCCAGCGAGCATCGGCGCCAACATGGCGATCCGCAGCTTCACCGACGACGGCAACGGGCGCACCTACTGCCTGCTGATGGAGGTGAAAAGCTCGGTCAAGAGCGGCTTTGTCGACAAGGGCTGGGGCACCTTCATCACCCACCCGGCCGGCGCGCGGCGCATCAGCCACCACGCGCCGCATCCCAAATTCGACACCGCGAGCACCGGCTCGGACGAGGGCGACGCCTACAGCGCGCGCGAGGCGGTGCGCATTTTCAAGCGGAGCGATTCGCGCAGCTACCTGATGGCGGGCACGCGCCGCAGCGCGAACCTGAGCGCGAGCACCTGCCAGGGTTCCTACTGGCAGAGCGATTGCGCCCACAACACGGCCAATATGTACTTCCCGGCCAATGTCGCGCTCGACAATTTCTACGCCGCCCGGGGTCAGGACTGGACCGCCATCGAATGGCACAGCAAGAGCGCGTCGACCTGCAGCAACGATGTGTTCATGAGCATGGGCCGCAACGAGACGCCGCCGGCCGGCTCCAAGCTGCAGCTGCTCAAGGCCGCCATGGAGGCCCAAAAACCGTCCTGGGTCATCGAGACGACCGGCGGCGGCGGCACCTGCGCCCTGGTCGCCTCGACCAACACCGCCGGGCGCATGCTCAACGGCGTGACCGCCACCAATGCCTGCGGCACCGCCGCCACCTCCGCGTCGGGCAAGTTTTTGCACATCGAGCAGACCACCGGTTTGGTCGGCGATCTCGAGGCCACCTCGACCGCGTGGGCCAACGCGCTGATCGCCGCATTCCCATAGGGGCGGACCGGCCGCCCGCGCGGCGCTACGGCCGGGCCGGGTCGTCGATCGAGGCGATCTGTTCGATGAGGGCGATGTAGTCGGCCGGCAGGCCGCCCTCGCGCGCGCCCGACAGCACATGCTGCTTGTACCAGTGGTAGGGCCTGAGAGGCTGAGAGTCTTTCGATCATGCCCGCTCAGCACGCCAGAAAGCGCCAGTTCGTCGTTGCAAATGCTCACCATAGCCCGCTATGGCTGTGCTTTGCGCCTCGATCTGCCGCTTTCTGGCGGGCTGCTCGGGCACGCCCGAAAAACTCTCAGCCTCTGAGCGCGGCGTCCTTGCGCGTGGCGAAGTAGGTGCATGCGGTGAGCACCGCGCCTTCGGTGACGACATCGACCATGGCCGCGGCGTAGCCGTTGCCCAGGCCCTCGGCCCGGTCGAGCCCGGCCTTGTCGGCCACCCCGACCGAATACACGACGCCGTAGACGCGGGCGCCGGCGAGGCCGGTCGGTTCGCAATCGCACTTGGCGCTGCCGTCGCGGCCACCTTGTCGAACGTGAGGCGGCGGCCCGTGACATAGCCGGCCGCCACCACCCGCGCCGACGGCGCGCGGTCGGCCGCGGTCAGGCGCGCCGCGCTCATGTTCGAGCCGTACGCGAAATAGAGGAAATGGCTGGCGCCCATTGAGTGCTTCCAAAAAAGTGCCGAAGCAAGAACAGATCGTCCCCGCATGCGCGAGGGCGATGCTGGTTTTTGCTCTTCAAGCTCAATCCGCACGATTTCTGTTGCGGGTGTGAGCTCTCGGTCTTGGCTATCGCATCAGAAGCTGTACGCCGCCTTGGCGTAGATGAAGCGCCCCGAGCGACCGAACGGCGCGTAGTTCGAGAACTGCGTGGTGCCGGTCGTGTTGAGCGTCGTCGGCAGCGCCTCGGGATAGGCGTCGAACAGGTTGTCCGCGCCCAGCGCGAGGTTGATCTTCGGCGTGAGCGCGAGGCGCGCCTCGAGGTCGACCACGGTCTTGGCCGACATCCTGAAGTCGAGCGCCTCGGATGTGCCCGGCGACAGCACCTCGCCGTAGCGGGTCGCGCGCAAGGTCGCGCCGAGCCTGCCCAGCTTCCAGTTCACGCTCGCGTTGATCTTGTTCATCGGCTGGCCTTCCTCGAACGACAGCAGGTTGATGCGCCCGAACAGGGTCGGCGCCGGGGTGATCGCCGACACCTGCGCGGTGGTCGGAATGCGCGTCACCTCGGTGTCGGTGATGTTGCCCGCCAGCGTGAAGTCGAACCTGCCGGCCGCCGCCGTCTGCATCGGATAGTTGAGCACCACGTCCAGGCCCTGCGTGGTGGTGTCGACGCCGTTGATGAAGAAGCGCGCGCCGCCGACGCCGGCGAACCCCTTGCCGGCGAGGTAGGCGACCACCGGGCCGCTGTTGAGGTTCTCCGACAACACGATGCGGTCCTTGATCTTGATCCGGTAGGCGTCGAGCGTCAGCGTCGCCTTGTTGTCAAAGCGCATCACCGCGCCGAGCGACATGTTCAGCGATTTCTCGGCGTCGAGCGGCTTGGCCCCGAGCGCGACGGCGGCCGCGTCGGACGGCCGGAAGGTGGTGATTTCGAGCGGCACGCCGTCGACGAAGTTGGTCGAGGTGGTCGTGAAGAATTGCTGCTGCGGCGACGGCGCGCGGAAGCCGTTCTGGAGCGAGCCGCGCAGGGCGAACCCGGTCGAGATGTCGTAGCGCGCCGCCAGCTTGCCCGCCAGGCTGTTGCCGAAGTCGGAGTAATGCTCGCCGCGCAGCGCGAACGAGGCCAGCAGTTTCGGCGTCACGTTCGCCTCGAAGTCGGCGAACACGCCGGTCGCGGTGCGGCTGTGGTCGGACGCGTCGGCCGGACGGAAGCCCGGGAACACCTGCGCCCCGGACGCGGTCGGCTTGCCGTCGAGCAGCACCCCGCCGTTGCGGTAGGAGTCGGGCTCGCCGGCGAACAGGGTGTAGCCCTCGCGCCGCGTCTCGGCGCCGAGCGCGATGTTGAGCGGCGAGTCCAGTCCGGCCACCGCCACCGTGCGCACGCCCGTCAGGTTCAGCACCATCTGGTCGTACGAGAAGCCGCCGGCGTCGAACACGGTCTTGCTGGCCGCCCCGATCGAGCGGTTCAGCGTGTTTTCGATCGAGAACCGCATCTTGTTCTCGCCGTAGCCGAGCGAGGCGTCCATGTCCCACTCGCCCATGGTCCAGGTCATGCCGCCGGTGGCGCTGGCGTCGTCGACGGTCGGGGCGATCACCGGCAGGAAGCCGTCGGGGTAGATCGCCGGCGTGTTGCGCGCGTCCTGCGCGATCCGGTAGAAGCCGGCCGAACGCGCCTCGCGCTTCTGGTGGCTGGCCCAGCCGTACAGCCCCATGCCGTTGCCGAGATCGCTGCCGGCGTTGGCGAACAGGGTGCTCTGTTTCATGTCGGGCTCGCCGTACCAGCTGTTGAAGCGGTCGAAGGCCTGTTCGCGCGGGTCGAACGCGCCGGCCACGAGCGGGTATTGGCGGCGCAGGTCGTAGCCGCCGCGCTCGGTGCGCTGCTGGTCCTTGAGCTCGGCCGCGATGGTCAGGAAGCCGGCCCCGCCCAGCGCCAGGCCCTTCCAGATGCTGACGGTGGCCGTTTCGCCGTCGTTGCGCTTGCGCGAGGTCGGCGCGTTCGCGGCCCAGGTGTTGCCGGCCGGCGCCGCGCCCGACGCGATGACGTCGTATTCGGTGTTGCGCGCGCCGTAGGTCAGGCTCGCCTCGCCGCCGTCGCGGTTGGTGCGCAGGCGCAGGTTGACCACGCCCGAGATGGCGTCCGAGCCGTACTGGGCGGCGGCGCCGTCGCGCAGCACCTCGATCGTCTTGACGATCGCCGTCGGGATGGTGTTCA
>NZ_PXWF02000197.1 GCF_003011895.2 Massilia glaciei
CGTCTTGACGATCGCCGTCGGGATGGTGTTCAGGTCGACCGAGGCCGAGCCGCGGCCGATGGTGCCGTTGACGTTGACCAGCGCCGACGCGTGGCGCCGCTTGGAGTTGACCAGCACCAGCGTCTGGTCGGGACCCATGCCGCGCAGGGTGGCCGGGCGGATGGTGTCGGTGCCGTCGGCCAGGCCGGGGCGCGGGAAGTTGAGCGATGGCAGGGCCACGGCCAGCGCCTGGTTGATCTCGGTGCTGCCGCTTTGCTTGAGGCTGTCGGCCGAAATGACGTCGACCGGGGCGCTCGTGTCGAGCACCGAGCGGTTCGCCACGCGGGTGCCGGTGACCACCACGGTGGCGCCCGGGTCGAGCGGCGTGGCCGCCGTTTGCGCCATGGCCGCGCCGCCGGCGCACAAGGTGGCGCACATGGCGGTGATGGCGGTTGCGAGCAGGTGCTTCTGTGGAGCGGACGTCTTTTGCATGTTTGATTCCCTTGATTGCCGTACGAAGAAAGTGACAGACGCCTGGGTCGGCAGCATGAGCTGGACGCCCATCGATACTGATGCGGGGCGTTCAGTATGTCAATATTCGTAAACACGGCTTACGGGAAAAACAACGCTTCGCGGGGCGCTTGTAAGCGCGCCGTAAGTTTGGGCGGCCGGCAGGCTGCTAGCCTGGCCGCCGCCCGAACTCACGGCGCCGGACTGGCGACCTTGCGCTTGAAGATTCGCATGCCGGCCGTCACGGCCAGCAGCGCGGCGGCGCCGGCGACCAGGCCCGCGAGCGCGTCGATCAGGACCGGGGTCACCCACGCGAGCGCGGGGCCGGCCAGCGGCAGCGGCGCGACCATGTGCACCGCCGCCTCGACCACGTGGTGCATCGCCGGAATGCCGTGCACCAGGATTCCGCCGCCGACCATGAACATGGCGGCGGTGCCGACCACGGCCAGCGTCTTCATGAGCTTGGGGGCGGCCGCCAGCAGGAACCAGCCGAAGGCGCGCGCGCCGGCGTTGGCCTTCTTGCTCAGGTGCAGGCCGGCGTCGTCGAGCTTGACGATGCCGGCGACCAGGCCGTAGACGCCGACCGTCATCAGCAGCGAGATCGCGGTGAGCACGGCGAACTGCTTGCCCAGCCCGACCCCGGCCACGGTGCCGAGCGAAATGACGATGATCTCGGCCGAGAGGATGAAGTCGGTGCGGATGGCGCCCTTGATCTTGTCCTTCTCGAGCGCGACGAAGTCGACCGTCTCGTCGAGCAGGGCCTTGGACAGCTCGGCGTGGTGTTGCGCGTCCTCGGCCGGCGAGTGCAGGAACTTGTGCGCCAGTTTCTCGAAGCCCTCGTAGCACAGGAAGGCGCCGCCGAGCATGAGCAGCGGCGTGATGGCCCACGGCGCGAAGGCGCTGATGGCCATCGCGGCCGGCACCAGGATCGCCTTGTTCTTGAGCGAACCCACCGCGACCGCCCAGACCACGGGCAGTTCGCGCTCGGGATCGACGCCCGAGACCTGCTGGGCGTTGAGGGCGAGGTCGTCGCCGAGCACGCCGGCGGTCTTCTTCGCCGCGACTTTACTCATCAGGGCGACATCGTCGAGGATCGTCGCGATGTCATCGATCAACGCCAATAAACTGCTTGCAGCCATCGAGGGCACTCCAGAGTATTCAAAAAGAAAGATATATTAACCGACTCGGAGGCTCTCTGGCGCGGGGATCGGCCCGCCTTCCACGGTGAATTTGTTCTAAGCGG
>NZ_PXWF02000198.1 GCF_003011895.2 Massilia glaciei
GAACGCCCTTCCATATTATGATGACCTCATTGTCACTAATTGAACCGGCCCTCTGTGCCAGGGATGAGGTCATATTTTGAATCGAAACCGGATGCGTCCGCTTCCTCCGCGTAGCGGCTTCGTCCAACCCGGCAGTCAACTGGACCGCCTTCACGCTGCGCGTATCGGCAGCCAGCTACTTCGCACGTTAGGGATTCTATGCGCCTCGTTTCAATCACGTGTTTCTTGTTCATGATCTGCAACCTATCGTGGGCGGGCAGTTCTAGTAGAGCCCCCACGATGAAATCCTGCACAGTTGGACAAACCAAGGCTCTCCTATCTGCACTCAACAAGCCTGCCTTTGCTCCAAACAATGTTGATGTAACTCTCGAATTTGGCGAATGCCGTCAAATCAGGGAAGGCAGAATGTTGGCTTTCGCAGTCTTCATGCCCGAAATGCCCTATCCAGACAAACCGGATGTTTCGGACGAAGAGCTAAGAGACCGGCCATTCAGATTGACGGCCGGCCTTTTCGACATGCACAGACGCAGCATCGTATCGAGCTACATTGAGCCCTTTCCCTTCAGCGGATGGATAGAGACATACCAGGGCAAGGCTTATGTGATTCCCGTGTCGTACAGTCGCGGCAAGGCCCTTGCCTTTGCCATCAGCCATGACAATGAGCGTGGACTTAACGCAGCGAATTCCCACGTAAGCGTGTCACTGACGCTGCTTATGCAGCGTGGTACCGCGCTAAAGCCTGTGCTTCGCGACATTCCTCTCTCGAGCAGAGTCGCGTTGACCGAGGATGGTGGCGTTTGTTGCTCGAGTGTCCTAATGGATACGACACGAACTCTGCTCCCAACCAAACAGCAAACGCTGGGAATGCCTGATCTGGTACTTCACGCAGAGCGTGAAGTTCAGGTCGATGAACGCAGAGACCCAATACCGAAAGAATTTGCCAATATTCCGAAGACCTATGCATACATACTGCGATTCAACGGTAGCAAGTATCGGCCCACGAAAAACAG
>NZ_PXWF02000199.1 GCF_003011895.2 Massilia glaciei
CTGCGATTCAACGGTAGCAAGTATCGGCCCACGAAAAACAGAATCAGAGATTCCTGGGATGCCCTCGATCATTGGCCACAAGAAGCACCGTAACATGCCGGTCGACGGGGAATCGCCGATGATGACCTCATTTCGATTGCGGGAACGGACACGGCGGGATTGATGTGATCGGTTTTCTCTGCGAATATAATGAACATGGACAGAAGCTGCAATTCTCATTTGCAACCGATAAAATCATCTTGGGTCCGTTCATTAGTGACCTCAAAGCGGCATCAGTGACTTCAAATGCAATTGCGTTAAGTCGTCTAGTTGGATTCGGACAGTGCCCCTTAATTCTGCGTTGCCGTTGCCCAACCAAGGGCGTTCTCAAGAACCAAGTGC
>NZ_PXWF02000002.1 GCF_003011895.2 Massilia glaciei
GGCCAGCAGCGCCCCGGCCCGCCCCAGGTCGTACTCGAGCGCCGTCTCGAGCTGCTCGAGCAGGGCGGCCAGCGAGGCGCCGGGCAGGGCCGGCTCGCCCGCCGCGTCGGGCGCGGCCGGGCCCAGGCTGTCGATGTCGGCCACCAGCGCGGCGAGCAGCGCGTCCATCGCCGCCAGCGCGCCGGGTTCGGGTGCGCGGCCCTGGCGCAGCCTGGCGTTGATCGCGCCCAGTTCGGCGAACAGGGCGGCCGCGCCGATGTTGCCGGCCACGCCGACGAGCGCGTGGCAGTAGCCCTCGGCGGCCTCGAGGCCGGCGCCGGCGCCATCGCCATCGCCATCGAGCAGGGCCGCCAGGCGCGCGCCGGCGTCGCCGTAGTTGTCGCGGAAGCGCAGCAGCTGGCGGCGGTAGGCGTCGGCCTTGCCGCCGATGCGGCGGATGCCCTCGCGCACGTCGAGGCTGGCCAGCGCCAGCAGCTCGGGCGGGCAGGCGGCGGTGGCCCGGGCCGGCCGGGCGCGCACGAGGTCGCGGGCGGCGCCGGCGCGCGCCGGCGGCAGCCGGATCCAGCGCGCCAGCGTGGCCAGCAGCCGGTCCGGGGCGATCGGCTTGGTCACATGGTCGTTCATGCCGGCCGCGTGGCTCTGCTCTGCGTCGTGGGCCATCGCCAGCGCCGTCATGGCGATGATCGGCAGGCTGGCGAAGCGCGCGCCGTCACCGGAGGCGGCCATGGCGCGGATCTGGCGCGCCGCCTCGAGCCCGTCCATGAGCGGCATCTGGATGTCCATCAGCACCGCGTCGTAGGGCTTGGCGCGCACCATCTCGAGCGCCTGCCGGCCGTTGACGGCCTCGTCGACCTCGATCCCCTCCGAGCGCAGCAGCTCGCTGGCGAATTCGCGGTTGATGTCGTTGTCCTCGACCAGCAGCAGGCGCGCGCCGGCCATGCCCGGGGACGGCAGGCGGCGGCCCGGGCGGCGCCGCTCGCCGTCGTCGAGGATGCGCTTGCGCCCGAGCACCGAAAGGATCGCGTCGAGCAGGGTCGAGGGCGAGACCGGCTTGATCAGGAAGCCGTCGACGCCGGCCTGCTGGGCCAGCCGGAACACGTCCTCGCGCCCGTAGGCGGTCACCATCACCACCTTCGGGGTGGGCGCGATGCGCGCGTCGGCGCGCAGGTGGCGGGTGACCTCGTCGCCGTTCATGCCGGGCATGCGCCAGTCCATGAGCACCAGGTCGAACGGCCTGGCGCCGGCCGCCGCGAGCGCGGCGAGCGCCTGCACCCCGTTGGCGGCGACGGCCACCTCGAGCTGCAGCACGCGCAGCATGTCGGCCAGGATCTCGCCGGCCGGCGCGTTGTCGTCGACCACCAGCACGCGGATGCCCTTGAGCAGCGGGCCGACCGGGTCGACCAGCGCCGGCGCGCGCGCCGCCGGCGTGGCCAGCGCCAGCGAGAAGCAGATGGTGCTGCCGCGGCCGGGCTCGGAGCGCTCGAGCCAAATCCGCCCTTTCATCAGTTCGACGAGCTCCTTGCTGATGGCCAGCCCGAGCCCGGTGCCGCCGAAGCGGCGCGTGGTGCTCTGGTCGGCCTGGGTGAATTTCGCGAACAGGTCGCGCTGGACCTGCTCGCTCATGCCGATGCCGGTGTCGCGCACCGCCACCTCGACCTCGAGCCCGCCGGCGCCGGCGCCGAGCGCGCGGAAGCTGAGCTCGACCTCGCCCTGCTCGGTGAACTTGACGGCGTTGCCGCACAGGTTGAGCAGGACCTGGCCGAGCCGCAGCGGGTCGCCCACCAGCGCGGCCGGCATCGCCGGGTCGTAGCGGATCAGGAACTCGACCCCTTTCTGCTCGGCCTGCCAGGCGATGGTGTCGGTGAGCTGCTCGAGCACGGCGTCGAGCGAGAACGCGATCTGCTCGATCTCGAGCTTGCCGGCCTCGATCTTGGCGAAGTCGAGGATGTCGTTGATGATCCCGAGCAGCGACAGGGCCGCGCTTTGCGCCTTGCCCAGGTAGTTCTGCAGGGCCGCGGCGGGCTCGGTCTTGAGCGCGAGGTAGAGCATGCCGAGGATCGCGTTCATCGGGGTGCGGATCTCGTGGCTCATGTTGGCCAGGAACTGGCCCTTGGCCAGGTTGGCCGCCTCGGCCGCGTCCTTGGCCTGCTGCAGCTCGGCGGTGCGCTCGGCGACCAGGCGCTCGAGGTTCTGGTTGACGTCCTTGAGCTGCTGCACCGAGTCGACCAGCGCCACGTGGCTGTCGTTGAGCGCCCGGACCAGTTCGCCCAGCTCGTCGTGGTAGGGGTAGCCGATCCGTTCGGCGGCGGCGTCGCCGGCGCGCCAGCGCGCCACGCCGGACGCGACCCGGGTCACGCTGTCGGACAGGCGGTAGCTGATGGTCCAGTAGACGATCAGCCACAGGAAGGTGCTGCCGAGCACGGAGTTGACGAGCACGACCCAGAAGCTCGACTCGATGCGGTCCCACAGCACGTCGCGGTTGGCGTACAGCTCGAGCCGGCCGATCAGGCGCTGCTTGTTGTCGCGCTCGAGGTACAGCAGCGGCACCCGGACCTCCTTGTACTGGCGCGCGGGGGTGGCGGACGAGCCGTCGCGCGCGCCGGGGCGGTCGCCGTCGCCGACGAGCTCCTCGCCGTCTGAGTTGCTCACGCGCACGCCGGTGACGATCGCGTTCTGGCGCACCCCGCGCACCACCGCCGTCAGGCGCGCGAAGTCGAGCTCCCACAGGGCCTGGGTGGCGCCCGGCTCGACGGTGCGTCCGAGCGAGGCGAGGTCGTCGGCGATGGCGCGGCTGACCGCGAAGTATTGGATGCCGAGCTGGAGCGCCGTCATGCACACCGACAGCAGCAGATACCACGGCAGCATGGTGTAGAGCAGGCGGCGGGCCAGCGTTTGCGTGCTAAACATCGACCCTCCGATCAAGAGCGCTGCCGGGTCCGCCAGCGCGGCGGTGGGGTCTTCATGCGCATTTCCTTGAGATGGAGCAACATCCACCCGGCGCGCCGTGGTAGGACCCACGCACCCATTCTAGACGGATGGTATGTGTATAGGCAAGTAGTGGCGCGGCGGGCCGGGGCGGTGTGGGTTTTTTGGTTTTTATTGCCGGACGGTGCCGATTGGGAGGGGGGCGACGGCCGCGCGGCCTATGGCCGGCCTCGGGCTGCTTCCGGGGCCGGCGCGCAACCCGGTCGATGCGGCGCGGCGGCGCGCTTCCGGTGCGCAGTGCTCGCTTGCCCGCCGGGCGGTCTGGGTGCGCCGGGCGGTTTGGCGGCTTGACCGGCAACGCGGTGGCAATACAAATTTGCATGGCGGTGCAGTCTGCCATGCAGATTTGAATACCCTCGGCGCCGTCCCAGGCCCGTTTGGCGCCGCCGGCGCGCCCCCGCGCACGGCGTTTGGCAGGAGAAAGGCGGCGGGGCTTGCCGCGGGAGAGGGGGGCGCCGGTGGCCCGCCCGGCGCACGCGTTTGGCAGGGGAAAGGTGGCAGGGCTTGCCGTGGGCGATCGCTTGGCGCCTGTGCCGCGTACCGGTGCACGGCGTTTGACAGGAAAAAGACGGCAGGGCTTGCCGCAAGCAAATGGTTGGCGCCGCCGACCGGGCGCGCGCATCCCCGGGACCTTCTGGCATTCGTGCGCGTTTGCTGTCAAATTTTGTCTCGTTTCGTCGTATCCGGCCTCGCGAGTTGCGGATTGGAAAGGCGGAAGGCGGGATGCGACAAAACGCGCACGAACGAGACGTCAAACGAGCACGAATGCCAGAGAGGGGCGTGGGGGCCACGCGCCCGTGCCGCCCCGGGTTGCCGGGGATGCATGGTTGCTGGATTGCTGGATTGCTGGATTGCAGGGTCGCCGGGTCGCCGGGTTGCGGGGTTGCAGGTTTGCGGGGTTGCAGGTTTGCGGGGTTGCAGGTTTGCGGGGTTGAAGGGGTTGAAGGGGATCAGCGCCGGACCGCGCGCCGCGACCGGGCCCGGCGCGCCGCCTTCACGCCCTCGAGCCAGGCGCGGCCCTCGACGTCGAGCGCGGCGTCGATCACCTCTTGCGGCAGGCAATACACCGAGGCCCAGCCGGCCCGGCCGTCTGCCGTGTTGGTCGGAAAGTCGCGCCGTTCGATGCGCCAGCCGTACTTGCGCCCGAGCGCGCGGATCACCGTGCTCAGGGTGGTCTTGCGGCCGTCGAAAATGCTTTCCATGCCCGTCATGTCCTCCGAGCCGAGCAGCACGGCGAGCACCTCGGCGCGCAGCGTGCCCGGCATCTTGGGAAACTTGCCTGGCGAAACGGGGGAGGGCGGGGCTTTGACGCTCATCGTATTTGAACCTTATTTAAACAACAATACTGCGCTGACGGGTATGGCAGTCTACCCGCTGGTGCTAATTTGGGGCGTCGGGGTCCTTGAAAAGAACCATTTAATGCCCTAGGTCAACACTATCAGATTGTTTTGTTATGTGGGCCAGCAGACGGATCTTTTCAAGCTTGCAAGCGCATAATGAATTTTGTCAGAGCAAATCACGCTCCTGGAGTTGGAAATGAAAACGTCGTCCCTCGCTATCGCAGTCGCATTCGGTGCTTGCGCCACAGTCGCCCAGGCGCAGTCGCCGGCCTCGGCCTACGGCCTGCCCGCGTCGGGCACGCTGGCCGACCGGGCCTGCCGCGATTGCGCCATGGCGGGGCGCGGCGTCCCCCAGGCGCCCAAAAGCGCGCGCGGCAGCGCGGCGCTGGGCAAGGCCGGGGGCAAGGACCTCTCGGCCGTTTTCACCTTCGACGCCGGCGCGCTGCCCGACAGCCGCACCGCCGAGGAGCGCCACTATCTGGGCCGCCAAGCCTTCGTCGGCGTCGCCGGCAAGTTCGGCGCGCTCACCGTGGGCCGCCACCACGACCTCGAACAGCTGGCCGTCACCGATGTCGCCGACCCGTTCCACGGCGGCCTGGCCGTCGGCGCGGGCAACCTGGTCGGCCACGAGGACGCCGAACTCGACACCAGCGTGCGCTTCATCACGCGCGAGAGGCACGGCCTTTCCGCCGCCGCCTCGCTCGGCCTAGGCGAGGTGTCGGGCAATCCGCGCGGCAACCGAGCTTGGGGCGTTTCGGTCGGTCTCGAGAGCGGCGCGTTCACGGTGCGCTTGGCGCACCAGAACAAGAACGTCGCCAAGGTCCAGACCCAGACCGGGCTGGGCAACGTGATGGACGCGAAGAACACGATCCTCGCCGCCAACTACGACGTCGGCGTCGGCAAGGTCTACGCCGCCTACAGCGCCAACCGCGGCTGGGGCAGCTCGCCCCTGTGGAATCCCGACAACCCCTACGGCGCCTCGATGGCGACGACCGCCTCGACCGACAGCCGCGACGTGCTCGTCGGCCTGGCCGTGCCGTTCGGCGCGACCACCGTGCTGGCCTCGTTCATCCGCAAGAACGACCGCAACCTGGCCAACCAGGACGCCAACCAGGCCGCCATCGGCCTGAGCTACGCCAGTTCGCGCCGCACCGACTACTACGCGGCGTGGTCGCGCATCACCAACCGCAACGGCGCCGGCTACAGGCTGGCCGGCGCCGCGGCGGCCCCGGCCAGCTCGGCGCTGAACGTCGGCATGCGCCATTCTTTCTGATCAATCAGGCAATGTTTTATGGTGCTATGTACGGTAGCGAACGGAAGGTTGTCAATTTCCTGTGTAACATTTTTCGGGCAGGGTGAGCCGGCGGCGTGTTACGCTTCGGGACTTTTCACCGCACGTTAGCACAGGAGCAGAAACCTGGAATGTCCAGCAAACATGACCCAAACCAAAATCACCTTCTTGCCGCCCTGCTCGACGCCGAATTCGACCGCCTCGCGCCGCACCTCGAACTGATTCCGATGCCCCTTGGCGACGTGCTCTACGAGTCCGGCGGCAAGCTCGCGCACGTGTATTTCCCGACCACGTCGATCGTGTCGCTCCATTACCTGCTCGAAAACGGCGGCTCGTCCGAGATCGCCGGGGTCGGCAACGAGGGGGTGCTCGGCATCTCCGTGTTCATGGGCGGCGACAGCACCCCGAGCCGCGCCGTGGTCCAGACCGGCGGCTTCGGCTACCGTCTGCCCATCCGCGTGCTGATGGAGGAGTTCAACAGGGCCGGCCCCGTGATGCGCTTGCTGCTGCGCTACACCCAGGCCCTGATCACGCAGATGTCGCAGACGGCCGTGTGCAACCGCCACCACACGGTCGAGCAACAACTGTGCCGCTGGCTGCTGCTCACGCTCGACCGCCTGCCGACCAACGAGCTGACCATGACCCAGGAGCTGATCGCCAACATGCTCGGGGTGCGGCGCGAGGGCGTCACCGAGGCCGCCGGGCGGCTGCAGGGCTACGGCTTCATCAGCTACCGGCGCGGCCACATCACCGTGCTCAACCGCATGGGGCTCGAGGGCGACGTGTGCGAATGCTACGCAGTGGTCAAGAAGGAATTCGCGCGTCTGCTGTCGGACACGCGCAACCGCCAACCGGCGCGCCAATGAACGGAACGGGGAAGCAGCTTATGCAGTCAATTAACAACCAGTCGGTCGAGCGCCTCATGGCGGTCGGGTTCGCGGCCACCTTGTTGGTGCTGCTTCTGGTGGGCGGCATCGCCCTCAACTACGCGGTCGAGTCGGCCGGGGCGGTCAACCTGATCAAGGCGAGCATCATCTTGCTGCTGCTGTTCCTCGCGCTTTTGTTCGTGGCCGTGCAGGGCGCCATCGCCAAGCGCAACGAGCAGGCCCGCGCCATGCTCGAGGGCCCGCTGCTCAAGGCCAGCGCACTCCAGGACGCGATCTACAACAGCGCCAACTTCTCGAGCATCGCCACCGACGCCCAGGGCGTGATCCAGATCTTCAACGTCGGCGCCGAACGCATGCTCGGCTACAACGCGGCCGAGGTGGTCGACAATATGACCCCGGCCAACATCTCGGACGCCCAGGAGCTCGTCGAGCGCGCCGCCGCCCTCTCCGGCGAGCTCGGCACGCTGATCGCGCCCGGCTTCGAGGCGCTCGTCTACAAGGCCTCGCGCGGGATCGAGGACATCTACGAGATCACCTACATCCGCAAGGACGGCACCCGGCTGCCGGCGCTGGTGTCGGTGACGGCGCTGCGCGACGCGCCCGGCAACGCCATCGGCTACCTGCTGATCGGCACCGACAACACCATGCGCAAGCAGGCTGAAGCCGAGCAGGCCCTGCTCGACCAGCGCCTGCGCGACCAGCAGTTCTACACGCGCTCGCTGATCGAGTCAAACATCGACGCCATCATGACGACCGATTCGCGCGGCATCATCAGCGACGTCAACCAGCAGACCGAATTGCTGACCGGGCGCACCCGCGACGAGCTGATCGGCGCGCCGTTCAAGAACTACTTCACCGAGCCCGACCGGGCCGAGGAGGCCATCACGCGCGTGCTGCGCGAGGGCAAGGTCACCAACTACGAGCTGACCGCGCTCGCGCGCGACGGCCGCGAGACGGTGGTGTCGTACAACGCGACGACCTTCCACGACCGCGACCGCAAGCTGCAGGGCGTGTTCGCCTCGGCGCGCGACGTAACCGAGCGCAAGCTGGCCGAGGAGTCACTGCTCGAGACCAACAACGCGCTCGAGGTGGCGCGCGCGGCGGCCGAGAAGGCCAACCGCGCCAAGTCCGAATTCCTCTCGAGCATGAGCCACGAGCTGCGCACACCGCTCAACGCGGTGCTCGGCTTCGCCCAGCTCATGGCCTCCGAGGTGCCTGCCCCGCCGCTCAACCAGCAGCGCTCGATCGACCAGATCCTCAAGGGCGGCTGGTACCTGCTGCGCCTGATCAACGAGATCCTCGACCTGGCCATGATCGAGTCGGGCAAGGTGACCATGTCGCAGGAGTCGATGTCGCTCACCGACGTGCTGCAGGACTGCCAGGAAATGATCGAGCCGCAGGCGGCCAAGCGCGGCATCGCGCTGACCTTCCCGACCTTCGACAAGGTGTTCTACGTGCACGCCGACCGCACCCGCGTCAAGCAGGTCATGATCAACCTGCTGTCGAACGCGATCAAGTACAACGGCAGCGGCGGCTCGGTGGTCGTCGCCTGCGTGGTCCATGACGAGCGCATCCGCATCAGCGTCAAGGACACCGGCGCCGGCCTCGCGCCCGATCAGCTGGCCCAATTGTTCCAGCCGTTCAACCGGCTCGGCCAGGAGGAGAGCGCCGAGGAGGGCACCGGCATCGGGCTGGTCGTGACCAAGCAGCTCGTCGAGCTCATGGGCGGCCAGATCGGGGTCGAGAGCAGCGTCGGCGTCGGCACCGAGTTCTGGGTCGAGTTCGCCACCTCGGACGCGCCCGCGCTCATGCTCGACAGCCTCGACGACATCGCGCTCGAGCGGCGCCAGCAGGCCGCGCTCGCGCGCGCCGAGCAGCCGACCCTGCTCTACGTCGAGGACAACCCGGCCAACCTGGCGCTCGTCGAGCAGCTGATCGCCCGCCGCGGCGACCTCAAGCTGCTGACCGCGATCGACGGCCACCTCGGCATCGAGCTCGCGCGCGCCTACCTGCCCGACCTGATCCTGATGGACATCAACCTGCCCGGCATCAGCGGCTTCGGCGCGCTCAAGATATTGCAGGACGACCCGGCCACGCGCCACATCCCTGTGGTGGCGCTGTCGGCCAACGCGGTGCCGCGCGACATCGAGAAGGGATTGGAGGCGGGCTTCTTCCGCTACCTGACCAAGCCGATCCGGGTGCGCGAATTCATGGACGCGCTCGACGTGGCGCTGGCCCACGCGGCCGCGAACGGGCTGGTCGAGCCGGCGCAGCCGGGGCGCTAGGATCGCCACCGCGCATGTTTCGAACGACAACTCACGACTTCGCACGACAAACCTATAACAATAATGAAGACTTCTTTGGGAAACTGTAATGCTTGATGCCTCCGAAATTCTGAACGCCTCGATCCTGGTCGTCGACGACATGGAAGCGAACGTCATGCTGCTCGAGCAGATGCTGCGCAACGCCGGCTACGCCAACATCACGACCACGCAAAATCCGAAGCTGGTGCTGAGCATGCACAGCGCCAACCGCTACGACCTGATCTTGCTCGACCTGCAGATGCCGGAGATGGACGGCTTCGAGGTGATCGACGCGCTCAAGACGATCGAGCACGAGAGCTACCTGCCGGTGCTCGTCATCACGGCCCAGCCCGGCCACAAGCTGCGCGCGCTCAAGGCCGGCGCCAAGGACTTCGTGAGCAAGCCGTTCGACCTGATCGAGGTGCAAACGCGGATCCACAACATGCTCGAGGTGCGCCTGCTGTACCGCAAGCTCGACAACTATAACAAGGTGCTCGAGCAGACCGTGCTCGAGCGCACCGCCGAACTGCGCGAGAGCGAGGCGCGCTTCCAGCGCTTCACCGAGCTGTCGTCGGACTGGTACTGGGAGCAGGACGCCTTCGGCAAGCTGACCAAGCATTCGGGCCCGGTCATCGAGATGCTCGGCATCGGCGGCGACACGGGCGGGGGCAACTGGAACGCGGCCGAGCGCGCCTTGCTCGATGCCAACATCGCCAGCCGCCGGCCGTTCCTCGACCTGGTCTACAGCCGCGGCCTGGCCGACGGCAGCACCCAGTACCTGCAGGTCAGCGGCGAGCCGATGTTCGACAGCTCGAGCCGCTTCACGGGCTACCGCGGGATCGGGATGGACATCACCGAGCGCATGAAGCCGCTCTCGGGCGAGCGCCGCTTCCGCACCGCGGTCGACGCGATCGGGCAGGGCGTGTGCCTGATCGACCGCGCCACCATGCGCGTGGTCGACGCCAACGAGACCGCCTGCAGGCTGTCGGGCTACACGCGCGAGGAGCTTGCCGCGCTCGACCTGTCCTCGCTCGAGATCGGCAACGGCGACGAATTGGCGAGCGTGTTCGACAGGCTGATCGCGGACGGCTCGGCGCACGGCAGCAGCGCCAGGCTCAAGCACAAGGACGGGGTCCACCGCGACACCCACATCGAGTGGCGCGCGGTGCGCGTGGACAATTGGATGCTGGTCGGCGTGATCAATGAGACCAAGGCCATCCCGGCCTGAGCGGGTCCGGCGTGCGCTCCGGCCTGAGCGGGCCGCGTGCGCCGGGCCGGCCTGAGCGGGCGCCGTGTGCGCCACCCTGGCGCGCAAATGCTTATGCTTGCAGGACGTTCCCTATAACGTCTTGGAGGCCATCATGACAGGCAGCAGCACACTCGATCCCGACAACCTGCCGACGCGTCCCGACCGCCGGCTCGGCCGCGGGCACGGCACCGGCGCGCTCGGTCCGAGCGACACCTCCGACAGCGGCAGCGACCTGGCCGGCGCGCCGCTGGCCGGAGACGGCCTGGCCGAAGAGCCGGCCGGCAACGCCGGCCCCGACGTCGGCGACCTCGATCTCGACAGCGACACCGATTCGGGCGGCACGGGCGAACGCGCCGCGTCCGGGCGCGACGACGTGCGCGACGACGCCGACATCGACGTCGACCACGTGGAGACGATCCCCGCGGTCGACATCGACGAGGACGAATTGCGGCCTCCCCGCTCCCGTCATTTCCGCCATTGGCGGACATGACTTCCCGCGAAGGCGGGAACCCATGCTGAGCGCGATGTAAAGCGGCTTCCCCCTCCCGTCATGTCCGCCAATGGCGGAAATCACGGGTGGTGGGGCGGGGATTGACGGGTTTTGGCGCGGAGGGTGGTGGCGCCCAAACTTGCAGGATGCACCGCACAGCCCCACCGCGCCCCGCCGCCTCTACGCCAGCTCGGTTTTGAAAAACGCCATCGTGCGCCGCCACGCGAGCCGGGCCGCCGGCTCGTCGTAGCGCGGCGTCGTGTCGTTGTTGAAACCGTGCTCGGTCTTGGCGTACAGGAAATACTGGTAGCGCTTGCCCGCCGCCTTCAACGCCGCCTCGTATGCGGGCCAGCCCGCGCGGATCCGCGCGTCGTTCTCGGCGTCGTGGATCATCAACGGGGCGTTGATGGCGGCGACCCTGTCGGCCGGCGCCTGGCCACCGTAGAACGCGACCGCCGCGTCCAGCTCGGGCAGCGCCGTGGCCAGGTAGTTGGCCATCCCGCCGCCGTAGCAAAACCCGACCACGCCGACCTTGCCGTTGGCCCCCGGCAGCGTCTTGAGGACCGCCGCCGCGGCCACAAAATCGGCGCGCGATTTGGTTTGGTCGAGCTTGCCGAACAGCGCGCGCGCCTTGTCCTCGTCCCCGGGATAGCCGCCCAGCGTGAACAGCGCGTCGGGCGCGAACGCGGTCATGCCCTCGAGCGCGACGCGGCGCGCGATGTCTTCGATGTGCGGATTGAGCCCGCGATTCTCGTGCACCACGAGCACCGCCGGCAGCTTGCCCCCGTCCTTGGCCGGCTGCACCAGGTAGCCGCGCAGCGTGCCGTAACCCCGCGGCGATGGATACTCGACATACCTGGCCACGATGCGCGCGTCGTCGGGCGCGACCTGCGCCGCGAACGCGGGCGACAGCGCCGCCAGAAGGCTTGCGGCGGTCGCGGCGCCGACCGCGTAGCGGCCCGCCGACGACAGGAAGTCGCGCCGCGACAGCGCGCCATGGACATACTGGTCGAACAGTTCAAGCACTTCCGGGGCAAAATCGCTGGCTGTTGCACGCTTCATAAAACGCTCCTGTTGGGTTCTGTCGGCACTGCGCGGCGGCCAGGTCGGCACCGAAACTGACAAAAAATACCACGTTTTTCAGGCGCGTGTGCGGGCGTGCAGGCCCCGTATTTACTCGCTCGCTGCAGATCTGGTCGAGCAGGACGGCGTCGGCGGAGCGCGCCATTTTGCGCGCGCGTCCAGCGCCGGCGACCAGCCTGGCCGTAACAGCTTGGGCGGCGTCCAGTCTGGTCGTAACAGCGTGAGCGGCGACCAGCCTGGTCGTGGGCAGTTCGAGCTTCGGAGCCTTAGCTCCGGATTCTGCGGCGCGCTCCTGCTGGCGATCGCGGCGCACGCGGCCCGGCAGGGGCGACTCGGCTTAATTCCTTGCGCCATTCATGGACCCGTTCGGATCGCTTTCGATGGCGGCGTCGGGAAGCGGGAGCTCACGCGCGCGCCGGACGAAAGAGGACGGCTCCATTGGAACAAACACACGCGTTTTTATCAGTGCGCCTTGGACAGGATGAGCAACCAGCGGCGCATGAGCAGCACCTCGACGTGGCCCGGCTCGACGCCGGTGTCGCACTCGATCAGCGGGTTGACCGGATAGTAGCGCTTGCGGAAATCGCGCGTGACGAGGACCTCGCGGCGGCCGAAGCGCAGCATGAAGGGGGTCGGAGCGTATTCCATGCCGAAAGTGCTATTCAAGGTGGTCATGACAAATTCCTTTGTGGAGTTGTGTTGATCAAGAGAGGCCAGAATAGCACAACTACTGTATGAATCCACAGGTACTGTATGAATAAACAGCTTTTTTTGATTTTGTGGTTTTTATGCCATGGCTTCAGCGGTTCGCCGCCGAGCCGGGCAGGCGGCGCAGGTTGGGCAGGGTCTCGTGCTCGAGCCAGTGGCGCAGCTTGATCATCTGCGGCTTGGCCGTGCGCGCCGTGGTGCGCGTGGCGAGCAGGCGCCGCATGCCGTTCTCGGTGTAGCCCTTGATCCGGTAGCCGGGGATGGTCCCGTGGTCGGGACCGAGGATGCGCCGTTCGCGGCTGTCGGGCGGCGCCGGCAGCAAGGCGTCGAGGTCGTCGGCGGCGACCCAGATCGCCTCGCCCAGCATCACGAAGCGCAGCTGCGCGCCCTCGAAGGCGTAGTAGCGCCCGTTCCAGGCCTCGTGCGCGTCGCGCTTCGCCTTGCCGTGGAGCGCCGGCAAAATCGCGAGCACGAATGGCGCGATGTTGCGCGCCCACAGCGGCGCGCACAGCAGCAGGGCGATCAGCACATGTTTCTTGTTGTCCGGCGGCACCGCGCCATACAGGCGGTAGGCCAGATAAAACAGGCCGGCGTGCGCGCACAGATGCAGCAGCAGTCTGCCCATCGTCAATTCCGGCGCGGCGCGGCGCGGCGCGGGCACGGTATGGCTTGCTGTGGATCTCGCATGGTCGTCTCCTGTCGGGGCGGATTGACCGCTGTTACCATGATATCAAGATTTTCCTACATGGCGATGGCGGCAGGAACCGCGTCCGCGCCCCTTTTTGAGCGACAATGCGGAGGCACCCATAATGTGAAGCGTTTAAATGCGAAAGAATCAATGAAATCCAAGCACTTTCCGAATCCAATGAGCACTCAACCATCATGAAAAAACCGCGGCCGCGCACCCGCCTGCAGCGCCATATCGCGGCCCGCTTCTCGCCGACCGAAGCCTTCGGCCTGCACCTGACGGTCGGCTTCGTGCTGATGCTGCTGGCCGGCGCGGCGTTCGGCGTGATCGCCGCCGACGTCGTCGCCGGCAGGCCGATCACGCTGCTCGACGTCGAGCTGACGCATTGCTTGCACCGGCCGGCCCACGACGGCTTCACCCGCGCCATGCTGGTCGTCACCCACCTCCACAGCCAGGCCGGGGTCGCCCTGATGGCGCTGCTGCTGGCCGTCTATTTTCACCGCCGCGGCGCGCGCTACTGGCTGCTCACGCTGGCCGCGGCGGTGCCGGGTGGCATGCTTCTCAATGTGCTGTTAAAGTACACCTTCCAGCGCGCGCGCCCCGATTTCACCGATCCCCTGCTGACCCTGTCGACCTACAGTTTTCCGAGCGGTCACACGGTCGGCGCGACCGTGTTCTACGGCATGCTGGCCGCCTGGCTGGTGTGCCGCACGCGCAGCTGGCCGCGGCGCGCGCTCGCCGTGGCCGCCGCCTGCGCGATGGTGGCGCTGGTCGGCCTGAGCCGCATGGTGCTCGGCGTGCACTACCTGAGCGACGTGCTGGCCGCCGTGGCCGAGGGCGCCGCCTGGCTCGCCATCTGCATCACCGCCGGCTCGACCCTGCGCCGGCGCGCCGCCCGCCACGCCCCCACATCCACCGGAGAGACACCCTGACACCGATCGCAGTCATCATCAACGCCGGCGCCGGCCTCGGCCACGCGCCCGAACTGGCCGGGCAGTTGCGCGCCAGCTTCGCCAGGCACGGCCTCGGGGCCGAGGTCACGCTCGCGCACGGCGGCGCCGAGATGATCGGGGCGGCCCGCGCCGCCCTCGCGCGCGGCGCGCCGATCGTGGTCGCCGGCGGCGGCGACGGCACCATCAACGCGGTCGCCTCGGTCATGGTCGACACCAAGGTCGCGTTCGGCGTGCTGCCGCTGGGCACCCTCAACCATTTCGCCAAGGACCTCGGCATTCCGCTCGCGCTCGAGGCGGCGGTCCGCAACGTGGCCGAGGGGCGCCGCGCCAGCGTCGACGTGGGCGAGGTCAACGGACGCATCTTCCTGAACAATTCGAGCCTCGGCCTGTACCCCGACATGGTGCGCGACCGCGTCAAGCAGCAAACCCGGCTCGGGCGCGGCAAATGGCCCGCCGCGCTGTGGGCCTCGCTGTCGGTGCTGCGGCGCTATCCGTTCCTGAGCGTGCGCCTGGCGGTCGACGACGACGAGGCCGGCCTGGCGCGCGCGCGGCGCACCCCGTTCGTATTCATCGGCAACAACGCCTACACCATGCAAGGCTTCGACATCGGCGCGCGCAGCCGGCTCGACGGCGGCACCCTGAGCCTGTACGTGGCGCAGCACCCCGGCCGCCTGGCGCTGCTGCGCTTCGCCGTGCTGGCGCTGTTCGGGCGCCTGGCCCAGGAGCGCGACTTCGACGTGCTGCTGGCCGAAAAAATGGCGATCACGACCCACCGCAAGCGATTGCGCGTGGCAACCGACGGTGAAGTCACCGTCATGGCGACGCCGTTGCGCTACCGGATCAGGCCCGGTGCGCTCACGGTGGTCGTCCCTGCCTGAGGAGCATCCCATGCGCACGATCGTTCATTTGTCAGACCTGCATTTCGGCCGCGTCGACCCGGCCCTGCTGGCGCCGCTGCGCGATCTGGTGCACCGCATCGGGCCCGACGCGCTCGTCGTCTCGGGCGACCTGACCCAGCGCGCCAAGAGCGCGCAGTTCATCGAGGCCAAGGCCTGGCTCGACACCCTGCCGGGGCCCCAGATCATCGTGCCGGGCAACCACGACATCTCGCTCTACAACGTGTTCCGCCGCTTCGTGCAGCCGCTCAAGCGCTACAAGCGGCACGTCACCGACGACCTCGACCCGATGTACGTCGACGACGAGATCGCCATTCTGGGCGTCAACACGGCGCGCTCGCTGACCTTCAAGGACGGGCGCGTCAACGAGGAGCAGATCGGCGACATCCGCGCCAAGTTGTCCGGCCTGGGCAAATCGATCACGCGCATCGTCGTCACCCACCATCCGTTCGACCTGCCCGAGACCTTCGACGACGCCGACCTGGTCGACCGCGCGCCGATGGCGATGCGCGCGTTCGCCGACTGCGGCGTCGACCTGCTGCTGGCCGGCCACATGCACGCGAGCCACGCCGGCAGCACGGCCGAGCGCTACGAGATGGGCGAGTACGCGGCGTTGGTGGTCCAGGCCGGCACCGCGACCTCCACCCGCGGGCGCGGCGAGGTCAATTCCTTCAACGTGCTGCGGGTCAGCCACGAGCGGATCGAGGTCGACCGCTACGGCTGGGATGTGATCGGCGGCGGCTTCAACCTGATGAAGACCGAGCCGTTTTTCCGCAGCGGCAATGTGTGGTCGGCGCACACCGCCGGCTTGTTTCCGATCGGGATTTAGCCCCCGGGCAGGTGGCCGCGGACGCGATTGGTCCAAGGTGCCGCGGGGCGGCGGCGACCGGGGCCGCCCGCCACGGCTGGGAGCCGGTCCTGATCGGTGGCGGCTTCAATCGGATGCAGACCGGCGCATTTTTGCTCAGTGGCAAGGCGCACTTGTTTCCGATTGGAATTGCGGCGAGGGGGGCGGGGCGTGCCTGCCCAACTCCCTCTGGCATTCGTGCTCGTTCGCCGCACGCGTTCGTGCTCGTTTTGTCGTGTTTGAACCCTGCCGTGTTTGCCCTGTCGAACAAAGAGGAGAAGCGAGAAAACCAGACAAAACGAGAGGGGGAAACGAGCATGAATGCCACACGCACCCACAAAGTACCCGCCACCTCGGTCGACGCGCTGTCGAAATACTTCTGCGAAACCCGGGCGTCCTTGCTGCCGGCGCGGGCGGCCGCCATCGCCATTGACGAATGGATCGCCAGGGCGCGCGCAAAGGCGAGTCCGAGACCATGACCTCGGCGGCGGCAAGCATGGCCGGCGCGCTCAAGACCGCGCTCTCTTTTGTCGGGCACGCCAATGCGAAGGCCGCAAGCCTGTCCGAGCGCCGCCTTGGACGCTCGCGCCGCGCCGCCGACGTCCTGGCCGACCATTGCGGCTTCGACTGAAGCACAGCCGCGGCGCAAGCGGCGCTCGTTGCCGGGAGCGCGCCGCCGGCGCCCTTAAATCCAATACTCGGTCAGCTTGGCCGCCCATTCCTTCATCCGCATCGACCAGGGCCGCGACTGCCAGGCCTCCAGCGTGATCTCCTTCGAACCGCGCAAATCCTCCCTGAACGCGCTCTCCATCTCGGCCCCGAACGCGGCGTCGAGGATGATCACATTGAGTTCGTAGTTGTGCAGGAAACTGCGGCGGTCGATGTTCGACGAGCCCACGGTCGACCAGGTGCCGTCGATCACGGCCGTCTTCGCGTGCAAAATGGCCACCTGCAGCTCATGGATCTTGACCCCGCTCGCGAGCAGCTCCTGGTAGAACGCGCGCCCCGCGTGGTACACCAGCCCGTGGTCCGACACGCCCGGCAACACCAGCTTGACCTCGACCCCGCGCTTGGCGGCGTTGCTCAGCGCGTCGACGAACTGCTGGTCGGGCACGAAATACGCCGACGTGATGTGCACCGACTTCTTGGCCTCGTTCATCGCCAATATGAACGACTTGTAGATCTCGTAGCCGGCCGTCGGATCGGTCGCCAGCACGCGCAGCACCTTGTCGCCGGCCGCCGGCAGGGGCGGGAAGTACTCGCGCTCGGACAACTCGCCGCCCTCCTGGTCGACCCAGGCGTTGATGAAGATCCATTGCAGCGCGGCCACGGCCGGGCCCTCGATCTTGATGTGGGTGTCGCGCCAGCCGACCTTGTCGGCGGCGGTCGTCTCGGGCCGGCGCTTGGAGCGGAAGAACGAGCTGTTGGCGTACGTGCTGCTGATGTTGATGCCGCCCGTGAACGCGACCTTGCCGTCGACCACCATCAGTTTGCGGTGGTCGCGGTTGTTCAATTCCCACTTGCCCTTGCGCTCCGCCGGGTTGACCGGGTTGAACGCGATCAGCGTGATGCCGGCCGCCCTCATGCGCTCGAAGAACGCGGCCGGCGTGCCCAGCGTGCCGACCGCGTCGTACAGGATGTTGACCGTGACGCCGTGCCGTTGCCGCTCGATCAGCACGTCGGCGAACTGCATGCCGACCTCGTCCTGGTCGAAGATGTAGGTCTCGAGGTTGATGGTCGAGGTGGCCGCCGCCGCCGCCGCCATCATTTCGCGCATCGTGCGCGGGCCGTCGAACAGCAGCGTGACCTTGTTGCCGGCGATCAGGGGCACCCCCGTGGCCGCCTCCTCGAGCAGCGCGAGCGCCTTCATGTCGGGCGTGGCCTTGGCCCAGCGCCGCGCCAGCAGGGCCTTGGCCTGCTTGCTCGGCATCTTGCCCTGGGCCCCGGCCACGGCCGGCACCTGGCCGCGCGCCGGCGCGTCCGCGCCCACCTCGGGCAGGCTGGCGCACGAGGCCAGTGCGATGCTCATTGTCACGATGGCCAGCCAGCCATAAAGGCGCGATGTGCTCATGTTGGTTCCTTCGGTGTTGCCGCCATCTCGAGGACGAGCGGCGGGTACTTCGGTCCGATGAAAAACTCGACGGGCGCGCCCAGGAAGCGCCGCCCCAATGCCTTGAACAGGGCGCCGGCCTGCGTGAAATGGATCTTGCGCGCGCGCAGCGCCACCCACAGCGCCAGCCCGAAGCTGACCAAGAGGTTGACCATGCCGATCGAGAGCACGCCGGCGATCGAGGTCAGCGCCAGCGCCAGCCCCATGTCCTGGTCGAGCGCG
>NZ_PXWF02000020.1 GCF_003011895.2 Massilia glaciei
GTGAGCGCAAACCCAGTGAGCGCAACCACAGTGGGCGCAACCACAGTGGGCGCAAACGCAGTGGGCGCAACCAGAGTGGGCGCAACAACGGGCATCGCCAAAGGGGGATCGAATTGAGGGGTTTTTCGTTTAAAACGGCCGCGCTCGCGGCCGCGCTGTTAAGCAGTGGATTGAATGCAGTGGCGGCGCCGGCAACGGCGCCGAAGGCACCCGAGGGCAAGGCGATCCGGGTGCTCGTCGTGGCCAACCAGGAGAGCGTGCTCGCCGCCCAGATGACGGGGCGGATCGAACAGATCGACGCCGCGCTCGGCAGCACGATCAGGGCCGGCCAGGTGCTGTTGCGCTTCAATTGCGAAGCGCAGCAGGCGCAGCTCAAGATGGCCAACGCCGAATACTACGGCGCCCAGCGCACCTTCGAATCGAAGGCCAAGCTGCAGGCCATGCAGTCGGTCTCGGAGCTCGAGGTGCAGCAGGCGGCGGCCGCCGCCCAGCGCGCCAAGGCCCAGATCGAACTGATCCAAGTGCAAATCAAGCAATGCTCGGTGCGCGCGCCGTTCTCGGGCCGCGTCACCAAGCTGCACGCGAAACGCTACGAAAGCGTCAACGTCAGCCAGGCCCTGCTCGAGGTGGTCGACAACGGCAAACTCAAGGTCAAGCTCAACGTGCCGTCGAACTGGCTCGTCTGGCTCAAGCCCGGGGCGGCGTTTTCGATCAACATCGACGAGACCGGCCAGTCCTACGCCGGGCGCGTGGTGCGCATGAACGGGCGGGTCGACACGGTCAGCCAGTCGATCGAAATCGAGGGCGAGGTGGTCGGCAAACCGGTCCAGCTGCTGCCCGGCATGAGCGGCGTGGCCCGCTTCGCGCAAGCGACCAAGCCCTAGGAGCGCACTTGGCCGACAAGGACATCAACCTTTCGAGCATCGGCGCGCTACTCCAGATCGAGCAGGACGCGCGCCAGGCGGTGAGCGAGGCGGCGGTCGAGTTCATCGCCGTCAACGACACCTGGCGCATCGTGCCGTACCGGCAGGCGCTGATGTGGCGCCCCGACGGCCTCGGGCGCCCCGCGCTGCGGCTGGTGTCGGGCCTGGCCGACGTGGCCGGCGACTCGCCCTACCGGCAATGGATCAACGACGCCCTGCGCCACCTGGTGCCGGGGCTCGAGGGCGGCAAGGCGCGCATCGTCACGATGCACGACCTGCCGCCGGCGCTGCACGACGGCTGGCGCGAGTGGATGGGCTTCGGCGCGCTGCTGGTGACGCTGCCGGCGCCCGCCGGCGCGGCCGTGGGCGGCCTGTGGCTCAATCTGGAGCACGAGGCCAGCGCGGCCGAGCAGGCCCTGCTCGAACGGCTGGCCGGCTGCTACGGCCAGGCGCTGTGGGCGTGGCGCCAGCGCCCTCCCGTCTGGCAGCGCGCGCTGACCCGCTTCAAGGGCTCGCGCAAGCGCTGGTGGTTCGCGCTGCTGCTCGTGTCGATGATCCCGATGCGCCTGACCGTGCTCGCGCCGGCGCACATCGTCGGCAAGGACGCCAAGCTGATCGCCGCGCCGCAGGACGGCGTGGTGGCGCGCTTCTTCGTGATGCCGAACCAGGCGGTGGCGGCCGGCGCGCCCCTGTTCGCGCTCGACGACACCGGCGCGCGCAACCGCAACGAGGTCGCCGTCGCGTCGCGCGAGGTGGCCGAGGCCGAGTATCTGCGCACCACCCAGAAATCGTTCAACGACGGCGCCAGCAAGGCCGAACTGTCGTCGCTGCAGGCCAGGCTCGAGGAAAAGGCGGCCGAGGCGCGCTATGTGCAGGACCTGTTCGAACGGATCCAGGTCAACGCGCCCGACGCCGGCATCGCCATTTTTTCGGACGCCAACGACTGGCTCGGGCGCCCGGTGCAAACGGGCGAGCGCATCGTTTTGCTGGCCGACCCGAAGAAGGTCCAGATCGCGATCGACCTGCCGGTCGACGACGCGCTCAACATGGAGGCCGGCGCCACCGTCAAGCTGTACCTGAACGTGGCGCCGCTCGGCACGGTCGAGGGCAAACTGGTGCAGTCGAGCTACGAGCCGGCGCTGACCACCGAGGGCGTGGTCGCGTACCAGCTCAAGGCCGACCTGGCCGCCGGCGAGGAGGTGCCGCGCATCGGCCTCAAGGGCACCGCCAAGTTGTACGGCAACTGGGCGCCGCTGCTCTACCACGTGCTGCGCAAGCCGCTGGCGGTGCTGCGCCGCACGGTCGGCATCTAATAGCCAGGGGCGGCCGATGGCATCGACCAACACGAGCGAGCACCGCGCCAGCGTCACGCGCGCGCGGCGCGAATCGCTCAACGGCCACCGCAGCGTGATCGTCTGGTTCACCGGCCTTTCGGGTTCGGGCAAATCGACGCTCGCGCACGCGGTCGAGGAACAACTGCACCTGGCCGGCTGCCGCACCTTCGTGCTCGACGGCGACAATGTGCGCCAGGGGCTGTGCCGGGACCTCGGTTTTTCGGAGGCCGCGCGCAGCGAGAACATCCGCCGCATCGGCGAGGTCGCCAAGCTCGGCATCGAGGCCGGCACCGTGGTGCTGACCGCGTTCATCTCGCCTTTCGCCGACGACCGGGCGCGCGTGCGCGCGCTCGTCGCCGAGGGCGATTTCATCGAAGTGTATTGCGCATGCCCGCTCGCGGTGTGCGAGGGGCGCGACGTCAAAGGGCTTTACCGGCGCGCGCGCAGCGGCGAGATCGCCGACTTCACGGGCATCTCCTCGCCCTACGAGGCGCCGCCGGCGCCGGAACTGGTGCTCGACACCGCTTGCCAAAACCTTGAACAGTCGGTGGCAAGCGTCATCGCGCTGCTGCGCTCACGCGGCATCGGGCAATGATTGAGTGAGCACTTGGGACGCCAGCGCATGATCCTGTTCCTGGACTTCGACGGTGTGCTGCACCCTGAGCACGAGCGCGAGCCGACGCCGGCCGATCGCGTGTTCTGTCATCTGCCGCGACTGGAAACCATCCTGCGCGATTTCCCCCGCGTCGAGGTCGTCATCAGTTCGATGTGGCGGCATGACTACACGTTGACCGAGCTGAGGACGAGATTTTCTCCCGACATCGCGGCCAGGATAATCGGCGCGACGCCGCTTGCCGACTATGTCGAAGGCAAATACGTTCCCGCCAGGCGCGAGAATGAAATCCTGGACTGGCTTGCGCTCAATCTGCGCGATGGCGATGCATGGATCGCGCTCGATGACGCCGTGTGGCAGTTCCTGCGGCACCGGGACCGGCTGGTCGCCTGCACCAGCTACATAGGATTCGATGATGACGCCGAGGCGCGGCTGCGAGCCGCGCTCGCGCAAGTCGACGACAGATAATCACGCATCCGCCCCGCGACGCTTGCCGCGCCCTCCGCAGCGCCACCGCATGCACTCTGATATTTCGCGGCCGGCTTCAGGACGCCCATTTTTGCAATTGCGCCACGGTCGCGGTGACGCCGCCGCACACGATCACCAGCACGTTTTTGCAGCCGGCCAGGCTGGGGTGCGCGCCGCCGGCGACGGCCAGCGCCGCCCCGCACGCGGGCTCGACCACCACGCGGTGCTCGTCCATGAAGCGCATGCAGGCGGCCACGGCCGCGAAGTCGGACACCACCACGCTGCGCACCACATGTTGTTGCGACCAGTCGAACGCCCGCTCGGCCACGCGGCGCGCGCCGAGCGAGGTCGCGATGCTGTCGATGCGCGGCAATTCGACCGTGCGTCCGGCCGCCAGCGCTTGCGCGTAGGAGTCGGCGCCCGCGGTCTCGACCGCGACCACGGGCACATCGGTCCAGCCGTTGCGGTGCATGCCCTCGAGCACGCCGCACAGCAATCCCCCGCCCCCGACCGACAGCACCACCGCGTCCGGCACCAGGCCGGTGCGCGCGACCTCGTCGATCATGCCCGCGTGGCCCTGCCACAACAGCGGATCGTCGAACGGGTGGATGAAGGCGTCGCCCGGCGCGACCATCGACTCGGCCAGCGCGTTGGCCTCCTGGAACGAGGCGCCGTGGACGATGAGCTCGGCCCGCTCGCGCCGGATCAATTGCCTGGCGCGCTCGGTGGTCGTTTCGGGCACCACGACGACGACGGGCACGCCGAGGCGGCGCCCGGCGTACGCGGCGGCGATGCCGGCGTTGCCGCCGGACGCGCAGAGGAAGCGGGTCGCGCCGCGCGCCAGATAGGTTTCGCAGGCGAAGCCGACGCCGCGGATCTTGAACGAACCGGGCGGCTGCATGGCCTCCATCTTGAGCCAGACGGATTGGCCGCCGGGCACGGACATGGCGCCAGATTCGATCAGCGGCGTTTCGATGTGTAAGAAGGTCATGCTTTGCTCCCGGCGGGTGGATTCGACCAAACGATTGTCGCACGGGAATATTTTGCGCGTTACTTTTTCCGGAACAGGCACACGACTATGTCGCTCGGAAACAACCGCGACACGGGAATCGTGCACAGGATCAGCGCGTACTGGAGGTACAGGCCGCGCCGCCTGCCCTGCCCCACGCAGCGCAGCCGTTGCAGCAGGCCGCCGGCGCGCAGCGAGGCGAGCTCGGCCTGGTGGACCGGTGTGAACCCGTGGCGGCCGACGAGCGCGCTCAGATTTTTAGCATGGAAATAATGAACATGCGGCGAGGGCAGGCCCTTCTGCCAGAGGCGCTCGAACGGCCCGCGCCAGCCCAGCCGGGCCAGCAATTTGGACAGGCGGAAGAAGAAACCCTTGCTGCTGGGCAGGTTCAGGATCAGCAGGCCGCCGTCGCGCAGGCGGCTTTGGCACGCGGACAAGGCGGCATCGATGTCGGGGATGTGCTCGATGACGTCGTTGAAGACGATGACGTCGAAGCGCTCGCCGGCCTGCAGGGCGTCGGGAAAGTAGCCGTCGCGCACGGGCAGCCCTTGCGCGCGGGCCCGCCGCGCGATCGCCGTGTCGGGCTCGACGCCGAGCACGGTGAAGCGCGCGCGCGCGGCCTCGAGGAACCAGCCGTGCGCGCAGCCGACGTCGAGCAGCAGCGTGGCGCCGGGCGCCGCGTGCCTGGCCGCCAGCGCGGCGATGGCGGCGAAGTTTTGCGCACGCAAAGCCTTGAGGCCCGCCTCGCGGTCGCGCTCGTTAAGTTGCGCATGCGCGCAATGGGCGTTGATGGTCGGCGCCAAACTCGCGCTTTCGTAGGCGCAGGCCGGGCAACTGGCATGCCAGGATGACAGGCCGGGCCGCTTTTGGCCGCCGCAGACGATGCAGGCCGGCTCGGAGGTTCGCAACATGGAAGGCGCCGGTGGGGGATGGAAATGCACGATATCGCCCGCCCCCGCCCTGCGTCAAACGTGCCGCGCGCCCGACCCCGCTTCGCTCAAACGGCGGCGCTGGCCGTGACCGGATACCCGGCCGCAGCAACCGCCGCGACGATCGCCGGCAGCGCCGCGTCGCTGTCGATGCGCACTTTTTTGGTGGGCAGGTCGATCGCCACGGTGGCGTTGGCGTCGAGCTCCTGCACCGCCTTGGTCACCGTGCCGACACAGTGGCCACAAGTCATTGATTCAACTGTCAGTTCAAACATCGCCTTCTCCTTTTTGTGAATGGCATTCGTTGTTGTTGCCGCGCGCCGCGCGTGGGCGCAGCCACGTAACGATAAACCTTCCGACGATGGGAAGGTCAAGTGTTTTCAAGCGTGCCATCGCGTGAAGTGAAGTGCGGGCGCGGAGCCGCTCTCGAAAATAAAGTAACCTATGAGTTCCTTTTTGAGATTTATATGTTACATTACATGCCATCCAAACCATTTTCGAGGAAATCACCATGGCCGCCGGCACACTAACCCCCACCGACCTGCTGGTGCGCTGGTCGCGCCGCCACCTTTGGTTTTGCGTCGCCTTCATCGGTGTCGTTGGCGCCCTGGCGCTGGCGATGCTCGCCTTTCCCGGCGGCGCGCTGGCGGCGCGCGCGGGCCTGCTGTTCGGCTTGCTTCCGGTCGTCATCGCCATCTCGGTGGGCGCGCTCAGGTCCGCGCCCGGCGGCGCGGGCGGCGCGGCGATGCGCGCGGTGCTGGACGACGAGTTGCGCCAGGCCAGCCTGAACCGCGCCTACCGCAACGGCGTGGCCTGCGTGTTGCTGATGCAGCCGGCGCTGGCGCTGGCGCTGGCGCTGGGCATGGCGGAGCTCGCCAACCCGGTCGCCGTGATGGCCTGCGCGACCTCGGCCGGCGCCGCGCTGGTGGTGCTGCTCAGCGCGCTCTACTACGACCGCTAGGCGCGACCGCGATGAGCGAACAACTCCGCACCACCATGAAGATGCAGCGCGCCCGGCTCGACTTCACCCAGGCGCAGCTGGCCGAACTGAGCGGCATCACGCGCAAGTCGATCAACGCCATCGAGATGGGCCACATGGTGCCGTCGACCCTGCTTGCGCTCAAGCTGGCGAAGGTGCTCGGTGTGACGGTGGAACAACTGTTCAGTATCGAGGCCGCGCCCGACTGAACGCCGCCTCAGCGCGGCGGCAGCGCCAGCGCCTGGTGCATATAGCTCTCGAAGCGGCCGTTGGCGAAGGCGGTGCGCACGGCCTTGCGGTAGCGCTCGCGCAAGTGGGTCGGGGCGCCCGGGCTGAAGGCGCTGTGCAGGGCCAGCGGCGGCGTGGGCAGCCTGAGCAGTTTCAGGCCCACCCCGTTCTGGCGCCCGTAGTACTGGGGCGTGATCCGGTCCGAGAAATACACGCCCTGCAGCTGCCCCGCGGCGAGCTTGGCGATGTTGGTGCGCTCCCAGTCGATCACGCCAGCCAGCTCGAGCTTGATGCGCTTGTCGAGCATGAACGTGGGCACCACGCCGGCGCGCACCCAGCCGATCGTCATCCCGGCCAGGTCGGCCTGCGAAGTTATCTTGTTGAGCGGCGACCCGGGCAGCACCGCGATGCACGGCTCGAAGCTGATCAGCTTGTCGCCGACGAAGACGATCCCGGCATCCTCGCGCGCCTTGGTGCGGATCAGCAAGGGGGTGAACGCGATACTGTCGGAGGCGAGGCTTTGTTCGAGCCGCGCGACCGTGGTCGGCATCTCCCATTTGAAGCGCACACCCATGCGCGGCGCGATCTCGCGGTCGAAGAAGGCGATCAGCGCGCCCTGAGCGCCGTCGCGCGAGGCGATCACATAGGGCGCGATCGTGAACACGCCGACCGTCACGACCTCGGGCGCCGCCTTGGCGGGGGGCACGGGCTGCGCCGCGTGCGCGCCGGCGCACAGCGCGGCGGCCAGCGCGCCGGCCACCAGCAGCCGCAACCCGGCGCGCCTGTGCGGCGGGAGGGCGGTGGCTTCGATGCGGACGTGGGCAGCTTGCATGGCGGCGGGTTGGTTTGTGTCACGGTTTGTGTCACGTTTTGTGTCACGGCAAGATTAACACGAGAATGCCCGATCCGCCCACCCCGGTTAGCGGCCGGCGCGGTCGACCCAGCCCGCGCGCGCCTGCCGGCCCAGCGCCGGCGCCTGGGAGCTCGTCAGGCTGCGCAGGAAGGCCACCAGTTCGCCCTGCTCGCGCGCGCTCAGGCCGAGGGGGCGCAGCAGGCGGTCCTTGTTCGGATTGTCGATGCCGCCGCGGTTGTAGAACGCCACCACCTGTTCCAGCGTCGCCAGCGAACCGTCGTGCATATACGGCGCGCTGAGGGCGACGTTGCGCAGACCGGGCGTGCGGTAGGCGAAGAGTTCGCGTTCGGCGCGCGTCACCTCGAAGCGGCCCAGGTCGGGCTCGACCGGCTCCGACACGTTCGCCAACTCCTTGTCGCTGATCGTGGTGAACACGCCGGGCGCCAGTTGCACCCGGTGCACGCGGCTGCCCAGCCTGGCCGCGCGCGTCCAACCGACGCCCGTGTTGTGGAACAAGCCGTCCGAAAACAGCGCCGACGCCGGCCCCGCGCTGTGGCAGGCGATGCACTTGGCCTTGCCCGAGAACAGGCCGAAGCCGGCCCGCTCCCGCGCGTTGACGGCGTCGGCGCGCCCGCCGTAGCGCCAGCGGTCGAAGCGCGAGTCGCCCGCCAGCAAGGTGCGCTCGTAGCTGGCGATGGCCGCCGCGATGGTGTCCCTGGTGGCGCCGCGGCCGCCGAACGCGCGCTCGAAGCTGCCCGCGTAGTCGGGCATCGCGCGCACCTTGTCGACCACGTAGGCGACCGAGGGGTTGGCCATCTCGTTGCTCATGAGCAGCGGACCCCATACCTGGCGCTCGAGGCTGGCCTCGCGCCCGTCGTGGAACAAGGCGTCGACGAAGCCGACATTGAACAAGGTGGGCGTGTTGCGGCGGGTGCTGCGCCCCTCCATGCCGAGCCCGGTGGCGAACTCGTTGACCGTGAAGCCCTGCTCTGGCACATGACACATGGCGCAGGACATGGTGTTGTTGGGCGAGAGGCGGCGGTCCATGAACAGCTTGCGCCCCAGTTCGACCTTGGCCCGCGTCATCGGATTGTCGGCCGGCACCGAAAGCGGGGGCAGGCCGAGCGTGCCGGCGCCCGCCGGCGGCGCGGGGCGGCCGAGCACCAGCGCGGCCGGGACGGCCAGCGCCAGCAACAGGATCGCGGCGGTTTTCATTTGCGCGCGGCGGCCGCCTCCATGAGCAGCGACTTGATGTCGTTCATCAGCACGTTCGGTTGCAGGAACGAGGTCGAGTAGATCTCGCGGACCTGGCCCCGGCTGTCGATCAGGTACACCTTGAGCATGTGCTGCAAGGTCGGCACGCGCTGGCCGGCGCTCTGTTCGGCCGCGACGCTGACATCCTGGCCGAAACCATCGAGCATGGGGCGCAGGTGCGCGCGCGACGGGCTGGTCAGGAAATGCCAGCGCAAGCCCCGGTCGTCGCGCCCGTCCTTGCCGCCGTAGCTGCCCATCATCGGCGGGGTGTCGTATTCGGGATCGAAGCTCATGCTCACAAAGCGCACCTTGCCGTGCATGGCGCGGTCGGACTCGATCTCCTTCTTGAGCGTATGCAGCGTGGCGTAGGCCAGCGGGCACCCTTTCGCGTCCGTGCAATAGGTGTAGATGAAGGAGAACAGCGTGACCTTGCCCGTGACGAAGTTGCGCAGCCGGTGCGCCTTGCCGTCGCTGGCAAGGACCACGCCGTCGGGCGCCTTCATGATGCGGTGCAAGGCGTAGCTGCCGGGCGCGGGCGGCACGAACTCCATGCGCACCCCGGTCACGGGGACCGCCGCGCCGGCGCCCGGCAGCGCGCAGGCCGCCAGCGCCAGCGCGGCGCCAGCGCGCGCGAGCCGGCGGGCCAGGGTTGGCGCCGACCTGGTTGGCATCGACTTGGTTGCCATCGACTTCATGGGCATCGACCTATTTGGCTGCAAGGCTCACCTTCGCCGGCGCGCCGCCCAGGGCCATCTTGGCCGACCTGGCGCCGAACTTCATGTGGTGCGCGCGGCCGAGTTTTTCTTTATAAAAATCGACCTTGAACTGCTCCTTGAGTTCCTTGCCGTTCCACGCGAACAGTTTGACGAATTGCTCGTCGTCGGCGCCCTTCTTGTCCCAGTTCGCCAGCAGCGAGCTGCTGATGTAGACGCGCTTGCCATCCCAGCTCTGCGACACCATGTTGACCTGGGAGCCGGTGCGCAGCGAATAGGTCTGCTTCGGCTTCTCGGGGTTCGACAGGTCGAACAGGCGCGTGGTGCCGTCCATGAAGGTGTTGACCCAGAGCGACTTGCCGTCGGCGCCGATCGAGATATCGACCGGCAACGGGATCTTGGCCGGGTCGCCGATCGTGGCCACGTCCTTGGCCTGCCACACGCCCTTGGCATCCTTTTTGACGAGCCACAGCTTGGACGTCAGCGCCGTGGCCGTGATGGCCCAGTCGTCGCCCTCCTTGAGCGACCAGCGCAATTCGAGCGGCGCGCCGGGCACCGCGAACACTTTTTCGGGCGTCATCGCCTTCAGGTTCCACAGCGTCATGGTCGAGCCGAACTGCTTCATCGCGGACGGGTCGGCGATCATCTTACCCATGTCCATCATGTAGTTGTTCCAGCCCGTGAAACTGGTCGTCAGCATGACGTTCTTGGCCGGGTTGATGCCGATGTCGTAGCCGTAGCCGTCGCCGCCCTTGTCGGTCGGCATGGCGTGCTTGCTGACGAATTCGCCCTTGTTGTTGTAGACCGCCATGCCGGTGACGCCGCCGTGGTCCTTGTTGTTCGACAGCGCGCCGACCAGCATGCGGCCCGGCAGCGCGTAGAAGGTGTGCGGACCGACGTAGCCGGTCTTGGCCGCCATGTCGTGGATCGTGTTGACCAGTTTCGGCTTGGCCGGATTGGAGTGGATGTCGAAGATGTGGATCTTGCTGCTGTCGAGCTGGCCGGCCCACAGGAAGCGGCGGTCGTCGCTGAAACCGGCGTGGTGGGCTTCGCCGCGGCTGCCCACGGACACACTGGCGAGCACCTTGCCGTAGGTCTTGGAGGCCGGGTTGACGTCGATCGTGACGAGCTTGTCGAAGCCGTCGCCCATGCCCTTGACCCCGAGCGTCCAGACGTACACGAAGTCCTCCTGGCCCTTGATCAGGTTGGACATGTAGGGGGAGTTGCAGGTTTCGTCGGCCAGCACCGGCGGCGCCACCGCGGCGGCCATGGTGAGCGCGGCAAGGGAGAACAGGACAGCGTTTTTCTTCGACCGGAACAGTTTCATTTGATTTCCTCAGACAAGGTGGATCGAGCGAAATGGCGCGGCCAGCGGCGGCGGTTCCGGCGAGTGTCTTCGCTCGCGCGGCTCCAAGGCGGACTGGTCCACAGAATTAAAGAAAACTTAAGAAAGTCGATAGTACAAGGGATTTCGGGGCCCGGGAATGATTTAATTCACACCTGAACAAGCACAAATAATAGAGACATCGCCATAAGAAATGCTTGACTTTTGTCAATACATTTAGGATGGCAAGAGTTGGCGCGGGAAGTGCGGAAACGCTGAAGGGGTATGCAAATATGCATGACGGGGGCTCCGATCATGCATATTTGTATATTGGACCTCCGACAGCCGTCACGCCTCGGCGAATGCGGAAACCCAAGACAATCGGACGAAAATGGAAAAAGGGCCGCATCTCGCGATGCGGCCCTTCAAATTCTGGCTCCCCGACCTGGACTCGAACCAGGGACCTGCGGATTAACAGTCCGTCGCTCTACCAACTGAGCTATCAGGGAAAAGAGGCCGCATTATAGCGAGCCGCACGCGAAATTAAAAGCGCTATTTGATGCGCCCGCCTGCGCGCGCGGCCGCGCCCAATCCTTAGAAGTAGTAGGCGCCGATCAGGCCGACGTGGTTGCCGCTTGACGTGAAGCTGGTGCCGGACACTTTATACTTCTCAGCCACGTAGCGCAGCTTGAGGCCGATGTTCCGGCCGAAGGCGTATTCAGCCTCGACGATGCCGCCGACGGTGTTGTCAAAATCGCCGTTGCCCATGCCGGAAGCGGCACCGCGGCTCTTGAGGTTGGGACCCATCACGAAGCGCGCACCCGCGCCGATGCGCCATTGCGGCGACACTTTGTAGTAACCGAGCACTTCCAAGGGGAAGCGGGTGAAACGGACCGAACCGTTGTCGGCACCTTCGCTGCTGAGGTGGTCGTTGATCGAGGCCTGGACCGAGTACGTTTCGTTGATGCGGTAGTCGACGCCGGCGCCCAGCTGGATCAGGCTGCCGAAGGTCACGTCGCCCTTGGAGCCATCGGTGTAGTGGATGGTCGCGATCTTGTCACCGCCACCGGTGAAACCCATCTGGAGGAAAAAGCGAGTCTGCTTTTCCGGTACGTCGGAGTTGGTGTTCTGGGCTTGGGCCGAGCCGAGCATGGCGATGGCCAGTGCGGCCGCGAATGCAGTTTTTTTCATGGAAGTATAGATTAAATGGTGGCGTCAATTTGGCGATACGCGCTATGCGTATTTATTCCAGCCGGAATCATAGATGTTGAAAGAAATTCAAGCAAATTTAAAAGTACAGATTGTCGCTTTCAAACGACCACGAATAATCACAAGCAGAAAACTTCGACGTAGGGGGCGGCGATGCTGTCCGCCCGCCCCTCCCATCCACGCCTCACGGCGGTTGCGAAACCGTGGTTGCCGCTCGCAACCAAAGGTCACGCTTTTCCTCGGGTTGAACCGCGCGCGCGGCGGTGCGCCGGGGCTCGGTTGGAACTCCCATTGGATGCGGCCGACGTATCCGCCGTGTGTCGGATCGGGCAGATCGGGCGTAGTTTTGTACGCCACTGTATCTACGGGCGGCCAGATACAATGGATTGCAAAACCTCCGCCCAGGCACACAAGTCAGACACATGAAGGCGTTTTACTCTCGTTTGTACGATCAACGCACAGGAGAGAAAAATGAAACCGAGCCTAATTCGCTGGTGGCCCCTGATGGGCGCGATGCTCGCCATCGTGCCCGCCAGCGCGCAACCATCGGCATCGACCGCGGCCGCCGACGGCGCCGGTAAGGCCGCACCAGCCGAAGCGCCCTGCTATCGCGCCTAGTGCGGCGACATAGGCGCGCTGGCCGAACGGTCCGCGGCAAAGGCCGTAACGTCATTGCCCGGCGCGTTGAGCTGGCAGCGCCCCGACGCGCGCGATTGGAACGACCACCTGCGCGCGTGTGGACGAGGAAGACCACAGCTGCCTGCTGAGCGTGGGCTTCGGTGGCGAACTTCGCTCGCACGGCTACCAGGGGCTGAAACTGCTGGGCCAGACACGGACGCTGAGCCGGCCTGGCTTGAACGACATGGCCGCCGTGACGCCAAGCGGCGGCGACAGCCTGACCGTCAAAATGGCCGAGGCGCCTGCGGCCGGAGCGCCCGTCACGCTGGGCATGCGGCCCGAGCACATCGTGCTCGACACCCAGGGCGGCATCCCGGCCACGGTGTTCGCAGTCGAACGCCCCGGCCCAGGACGGCCGGCGTTGCCGCTGCGATTGAGCCTGGAAAAACCCATTTGCCAAGCTGTTGCCCCGCAAGAAAAGGCAAAGAACCCGCGCGCGCGTGTACATTGTGGATACAGTCTGGCAGAATAAACCTCATGTCCAAGTCTCGCGCACTAAGTTCAGATCAGCCCGACTCAGCAGAAGCGATTGCTGCGCGTCCCGTCGCCGCCGACATAAAAAGCAGCATCAACCTGCGCATCGACGCCAATACTCGACAACTCATTGACGAAGCAGCGGCGATCCTCGGCAAAACACGCACAGAGTTCATGATTGAAAGTGCAAGGCGACATGCGATCGACGTAATTCTTGATCAACGTCTGTTCGTACTCGACCCTGAATATCACGACGCCTTTATGCAGGCGCTTGACAATCCCCCAGCGCCGGGATCGAAGTTGCGATCACTGTTGCGCCGGGTTCCATCATGGCAGGAATAGACCCGCCCGGTCTGCCACAATCGCGCCTGTCACCCCCGGCCCCGCTAACGGCCGAACATGATGTTTCTGGATTCGACTGCGGCGAGCCCGCGTTGAATGCTTGGTTGCGTCACCGAGCGTTGAAGAATGAAAGTCGCTTTGCTCGCTCCTACGTCGTTTGCGAAGGCAAAAAGGTGGTCGCCTATTACTGCATCTCGGCTGGGGCCGTTGAGCGTAGGGCATCACCGGGCAAGGTCCGCCGCAACGCTCCGGACACAATTCCTGTATCGGTCATCGGACGTTTGGCTGTTGACCGGCAGCATGCGGGCAAAGGGCTCGGCGCCGACCTGCTCTCGGACGCCCTACGCCGCATCGCGATCGCCTCGCAAAGTATTGGCATTGGCGCGGTGCTGGTCCATGCCAAGGACCACCGGGCGAAGCGCTTCTACTTGAGCTGTGCGGAATTTATTGAGTATCCGATCGACAGCCGCACTCTGTTTTTGCCAATTGAAACCGTGGTCGCGGCTTTCGGCTAGAAAACAGAGGCGCAACAACGCGGGCGCGACAAGGCGAAGGGAAAGAAAGAAAGAAAGAAAGAAAGAGCGAGGCGGGAGCGGACAGCCTCCGGTGGCATGCAAGCTGTTAGTGTCGAAAAGCACCAATAGAAAAGGGCCACATCTTGCGATGTGGCCCTTCAAATTCTGGCTCCCCGACCTGGACTCGAACCAGGGACCTGCGGATTAACAGTCCGTCGCTCTACCAACTGAGCTATCAGGGAAAAGAGGCCGCATTATCTACTTTCCGGTGCCGGCTGTCAAACTCCGACCCGTGCGACCGATAAGTACTTCCTGCTACCTTTCGAACCGCCTTGCGATGATCCGAAGAAGCAAGATTTTAGAGGACTTTCGCGATCGCGTCAATGACGATGTCGATATTTTTCGAGTTCAACGCCGCGACACAGATGCGGCCGGTGTCGACCGCATAGATCGAATGCTCGGTGCGCAGGCGTGCGACTTGCTCTTTGGTCAAACCGGAATAAGAGAACATGCCGACCTGCTCGCGCACGAATTCGAAATCGTGTTCGGGCGCTTTTTCTTTGAGCTTTTGCACGAAGGTGTTGCGCATTTCGCGGATGCGCACGCGCATGCCGGCGAGCTCGTCTTCCCATAGCTGGCGCAGTTCGGGCGTGGTCAGCGCGGTCGCGACCACCTTGCCGCCGTGGATCGGCGGGTTCGAGTAGTTGGTGCGCACCACGCGCTTGAGCTGCGAGAGCAGGCGCGCGGCCTCCTCGGCGCTGGCGCCGACCACACTCAGGGCGCCGACGCGCTCGCCGTACAGCGAGAACGACTTCGAGAACGAGTTGGAGATCAGCAGCGGGCCGCCGGCCGCGGCGAAGCGCGCGACCACGGCGCCATCCTCGGCGATGCCCGCGCCGAAGCCCTGGTAGGCCATGTCGAGGAAAGGGATCAGGCCGCCCGCGACCACGGCGTCGATGACCTCGCCCCACTGGGCCGAAGACAGGTCGGCGCCGGTCGGGTTGTGGCAGCAGGCGTGCAGCAGCACGATGGCGCCGCGCGGCATGGCCTTGAGGTCGGCCAGCATGCCGGCGAAATCGACACCGCGGGTGGACGGGTCGTAGTAGCGGTAGTTGTTGACGGTGAAGCCGGCGCTCTCGAACAGGGCGCGGTGGTTCTCCCAGCTCGGGTCGCTGATGTAGACCTGCGCGTCCGGAGCGAAGCGCTGCAGGAAGTCGGCGCCGATCTTGAGGGCGCCGGTGCCGCCGATGGCCTGCACCGTGATCGCGCGCTTGTCTTGAATAATGGGGCTGTCGGCGCCAAATACGAGCTCCTGCACCGCCTTGTCGTATGCGGCCAGGCCTTCGATCGGCAGGTAGGTGCGCGGCGCCTGCTGTTCCATGAGGATGGCTTCGGCTTTGCGCACGCATCCGAGCAGCGGAACTTTGCCGTTGTCGTCATAATAGACGCCTACCCCGAGGTTGATCTTGGCGGGGTTGGGGTCGGCATTGAAGGCCTCGGTGATGCCCAAAATTGGGTCGCGCGGGGCCATGTCGATGGCGCTGAAGATGCTGGCAGAGGCTGTGGAAGTCATCGTGGTAAACTTGGGTGTCGGCAGGGTTGTATAGACAGCGCCCCATATCCTGATTGGGTCGCGAGCGGACGCCCATTCTAACATTTCTATCGAAGGCATCATCGTATGGCTGAATTATCCGTCGTTAGCGACCCGGCGCCGACCGTGGTCACCTTCCCCGATTCGCCGTTCAAGCTGCACCAGCCGTTCGCCCCGGCGGGCGACCAGCCGACGGCCATCGCCGGCCTGCTCGAGGGCCTGTCCGACGGCCTGTCGTTCCAGACCCTGCTCGGCGTGACCGGCTCGGGCAAGACCTACACGATGGCCAACGTGATCGCCGCGGCCGGGCGCCCGGCGATCGTGTTCGCGCCCAACAAGACGCTCGCGGCCCAGCTCTACGCCGAGTTCCGCGAGTTCTTCCCCGAGAACGCGGTCGAGTACTTCGTCAGCTACTACGACTACTACCAGCCCGAGGCCTACGTGCCGCAGCGCGACCTGTTCATCGAAAAGGACTCGTCGATCAACGAGCATATCGAGCAGATGCGCCTGTCGTGCACCAAATCGCTCATGGAGCGGCGCGACGTGATCATCGTGGCAACCGTCTCGGCCATCTACGGCATCGGCAATCCGAGCGAATACCACCAGATGATCCTGACCCTGCGCCACAAGGACAAGCTGGCCCAGCGCGACGTGATCGCGCGCCTGATCCAGATGCAGTACACGCGCAACGAGGTCGACTTCGGGCGCGGCACCTTCCGCGTGCGCGGCGACACGATCGACATTTTCCCGGCCGAGCATGCCGAGCTGGCGATCCGGGTCGAGATGTTCGACGACGAGATCGAGTCGCTCCAGCTGTTCGACCCGCTCACGGGCCGCGTGCGCCAGAAGATCCCGCGCTTCACGGTGTATCCGGGCTCGCACTACGTCACGCCGCGCTCGACCGTGCTGCGCGCGATCGAAACCATCAAGGTCGAACTGCGCGAGCGGCTCGAGTTCTTCCGCAAGGAGAACAAGCTGATCGAGGAGCAGCGCATCGAGCAGCGCACCCGCTTCGACCTCGAGATGATGGCCGAGATCGGCTTCACCAAGGGCATCGAGAACTACTCGCGCCACCTGTCGGGCGCGGCGCCGGGCGAGCCGCCGCCGACGCTGGTCGACTACCTGCCGAAGGACGCGATCATGTTCCTCGACGAGTCGCACGTGCTGGTCGGGCAGCTCAACGCCATGTACAACGGCGACCGCTCGCGCAAGACCAACCTGGTCGACTACGGCTTCCGGCTGCCGTCCGCGCTCGACAACCGCCCGCTCAAGTTCGAGGAGTTCGAGGGCAAGCTGCGCCAGACGATCTTTGTCTCGGCCACCCCGGCCGACTACGAGAAGGCGCACGCCGACAACGTCGTCGAGCAGGTGGTGCGCCCGACCGGCCTGGTCGACCCGCAGATCATCGTCAAGCCGGCGCTGTCACAGGTCGACGACCTCATGTCCGAGATCCTCGACCGGGTCGCCAAGGACGAGCGCGTGCTCGTGACCACGCTGACCAAGCGCATGTCCGAGCAGCTGACCGAATACCTGGGCGACCACGGGATCAAGGTGCGCTACCTGCACAGCGACATCGAGACGGTCGAGCGGGTCGAGATTTTGCGCGACCTGCGGCTCGGCACCTTCGACGTGCTGGTCGGGATCAACCTGCTGCGCGAGGGCCTTGACCTGCCCGAGGTGTCGCTGGTGGCGATCCTCGACGCCGACAAGGAGGGCTTCCTGCGCTCCGAGCGCAGCCTGATCCAGACCATCGGCCGCGCCGCGCGCAACCTCAACGGCGTGGCGATCCTGTACGGCGACAAGATCACCGATTCGATGCGGCGCGCGATCGACGAGACCGAGCGCCGGCGCGCCAAGCAGATCGCCTTCAACACGGCCAACGGCATCACGCCGGTCGGCATCAAGAAGACCATCCGCGACATGATCGACGGCGTCTACAGCCCGCAGCAGGGGCGCGACCAGTTCGTCGAGGAGCAAGAGAGCGCCAAGGTCGAGTCGATGAGCGAGAAGCAGATCAGCAAGGAGATCAAGCGGCTCGAAAAACTCATGCTCGACCACGCCAAAAACCTCGAGTTTGAAAAGGCGGCGCAGGTGCGCGACCAGCTGCACGTGCTCAAGCAGCACTTGTTCGGCGCGCCGGGTGTCGACAATGTGGTGTCGATGCTGGGCAAGTAGCCGGCGCAGGACAGGAATCGCAAATGCTGCACCATCCAAAAATCCACACCGGCATCGTCCTCGCGGATGCGGGGACCCATGGAACGGCGGCCCTGCGCCACTGTTCCTTGTGTCCCGGCATTCGAATGAGACAGGGCGGCGCCGCGTGCGCCACCGCCTTCGAGAGGACGACGTTGTTTTAGTTTTCGCGTCGATCGGGGCGGCGGCACCCTCCCGCCGGCCGCCCAACAGGTTTTTGCGGCAGCCTCAACCGCGCGCAGCCACATCGGGCACGATCAAGGCGCCAGTTCGACGTCGTACGCCTTGCTCCCGATCCAGCGCCCCTTAAGGCGCTCGCCGGAAAGGACCAGGCGCCACTCGCCTTTTTTGACGCCTTCGGCATCGACTTCGGACAGCACCAGCGCGCTTCCCTTTTGCTTGCCCGTGACATTGATCGGCTTGCCGTACTTGTCGTAGAAAACCATGCCCACGACCTCGTTGTCGGGGGTCTTGTCGATCAGCATCGTGATCGCGGTGCCGGCGCCCAATTTGCCACGCAGCAGCTGGCCGTAGACGCCGCCGTGCGTGGCGCTGCCCTCGCCCAGCAGCAAGGTCTTGCCGTAGCTGGTCAGATGCGGCGCCAGCGCCTTGTAGGGCAGCGCCAGGCGCACCTCGCCGACGTCGTCGAGCGCGCGCATGGCGTGGTTGCTGCAACGCTCGGCGAGCAGTGTGATCGCCGTCGCGCCCAGTTCGAACTTGTGGTCGCCCGACGGCGCCTGCGCTTCCTCGCCCTCCTCCCCGCCGCCCTCGCCCGCGCAGTTGCTGTTCAACGCGATGCGTTCGAGCAGATCGGCCTTCGCCTCCTCGCTTTTGGCATCGCGTTTTTTATCGACCGCCTTGAGCTCCTTGCGCAAGGAGAGCAATTGCTTGCGGTATTGGGCGCGCCGCTCCCTGCGCATTTTCTCCTGCAGCGCGGCCAGCCCCTTTTCGGTGAACAAGTCGTCGGCATCGAGCATGCGCCCGGTCTTGACGTCGAAGTGGTAGAACGCCCTGTAGGACTCGCAATAGGCGCCGCAACCCTCGCCTTCGAGCGCGATGGCCAAGATACGCCCGTCGTTGCGCGCGACCTTGAAGTCCTGGCCGACCGTGCCTTCGATCACGACGCCGTCGGCCGCGCCGAGGGTCTTGCCAACATTTCTCGGCGCCATGACGTTATAGAGCGCGATGAACAGATGGTCGTTGATCTTCGCCGCCACCTTCCGGTCGGCCAGCGTGACGTAGGGCGTGTTGATCCCACCGTCGTCGAGCTTGACGCCGCGATCGTTGACACCTTGAAATGGCAGCGATTGCACGGTCACGCCGGCGCCCGCATGCGCCAGGCCGGCGACGAAAAACAACGACGACATAATTGGCAGTTTCATGATTTCTCCCAAAACATTCATGGCGCCAGTTCGGCGCGCAGTTCCCTCTTCCCGACCCATTTCCCGTGCAGGCGATTGGCCTCCATCCGCAAGCGCCAAAGCGGCGCCGCTTCGCCGTCCGGCGCAGCCTCGGCAAGCACGAGCGCGTCGCCATCGAGGGTCCCGGTGAGCGTGATCGGCTGGCCGACTTTATCGTAGAACAGCGTGCCGCCGACGGCATTGCCCTCATCCTTCGCCAGCAATACCGTCACGCCGATCGTGCCGCCCAGTTTGCCGCGCAATAGCTGCCCGAACAGGCTGTCCTGGCGCGCATCGCCTTCGCCCAGCAGCAGCGCCTTGCCATAGGGCGTCAGGTGGGGACGCAAGTTTTCGTAGGTGATGCTGATCCAGACCTCGCCGACGTCGTCGAGCGCCCTCTGGGCGTGGTTGCCGCAGCGCTCAGCGATCAGATTGACCGTCTTGTAGGCAAGTTGGACATTGAATTTGCCCGAAACAGGTTCGGGGTCATCGCCCCCGCCGGCGCAGCGGCTGTTCAAGTCGATGCGCCCCTGCAAGTCATCACCCGCTTCCACGGACCGGCGGCGATTTTTGCGTAGCCTCTTCAGATCTTTTTGAAGTGACGCCAGCATTCCGCGGTAGCGTCCGATCCGCTCGCCTTGCATGCGCCGCTCAAGCGCGGCCTGTCCTCGCTCGGTGAACAAATCGGCGTCGTCGAGCATGCGTCCGGTTTTGACGTCGAAGCTGCTGTAGGAGTGGTAGATTTCGCAGTAGGCGCCGCAACCTTCCTGCTCGAACACGAAGCTCAGGATGCGTCCGTCATTGCGCGCGATCGTATACTCCTGCGAGAACGCGCCCGGCAGCACCACGGCCTCGGCGCCGCGCGCCTTGCCGGCATCTTTGGGCCCTAGCGCCCCCAGAAGTGTGATCGACAGCATGTCGTTGATCCTCGCCGCGACGCGCCGGTCGGGCAAGGTGATGTGCGGCATCTTGACGGCGTCGCCCACCGCCTCGCCGCGCTCGTTGCGGCCCTCGAACGGCCGCGGCTGCACGCTGACGGCCTGCCCCGCCTGCGCCGCGCACGCGACGACCAAAAACAGCGCGAAAATTGATTTCATTTCATTCCTCGAACGAAAAATTCAACCATCTCCAGCTTAGCAGTTCTGGCGCGGGCCAACCGGGCACATCAGCACCGCTTGACGCTTTTCGCCTGCGCCGCTACAAGGTTTTGACGAACTCGCGCACCCCGCCGAGCAGCATTTCGATCGACATCGCGGTCAGGATCAAGCCCATCAGGCGCTCGAAAGCCGTCATCACCTGCGGGCCGAGCGCGTTCTGCAGGCGTTCGGCGCCCAGGAACACGGCCAGCCAGACGCCGGCCACCGCCGCCAGCGCGCCCACATGCGCCATGGTTTCGGCGGTCGTGTTCGACGAGAACAGCAGCACCGTGGCCAGCGCCGAGGGGCCGGCCAGCGCGGGGATGGCGAGCGGCACGATGAACGGTTCGCCGCCGTCGGTCTTGCCGAGCACGCCGTCGGGGTGCGGGAACACCATGCGGATCGCGATCAACAGCAGGATCACGGCGCCGCCGATGCGCAGCGCCGCCTCCGACAATTGCAGCGCCGTCAGGAAATGGCGGCCGAAAAACATGAATATCAACAGCACCAGGAAGGCGATCGCGCATTCGCGCACGACGATGCGGGCGCGCCGCTTTTTCTCGACCGGCGCGAGCGCGCTGACGAACAGGGGCACGTTGCCGAACGGATCGGTCACGAGCAACAGCAGGATGAATGTCTGGAAAAAACTCTGGGTCATGGCCGCCGCTTTCCTGTTTGTGATGTTTTAATCTTGTGGATGCAAAAAAGGCGATCATCGCGATCGCCTTTTTTCACCACGTCCGGCGTTTGAAACGCACTCAGGCCGGCTTGTCGAACTTCTTGAGCCAGGCCGACAACTGGTGCGGGCGCAGGCCGTCGTAGTCCTCGAACGGCTGGTGGATCCAAGGGTTGTGCGGCAGGTCCTCGAGGAAATAGTCGGGACGGATCGACGAGCAGCCCTTGACCCAGATGACGGCCGATTTGACCTCCGTCACGCCGCTGAAATTCTCGGCCAGGTGCGTGGTCACCTTGTTGAGGGTGACGCCCGAATCGGCCAGGTCGTCGACCAGCAGGATCTTGCCGGCCAGCGGCCCCTTGGTCATCGTCATGTACTTGGCGATGTCGAGGTCGCCGCGCACGGTGCCGGCCTCCTCGCGGTAAGAGCTGGTCGACAGGATCGCCAGCGGCACGTCGAAGATGCGCGAGAACACATCGCCCGGACGCACGCCGCCGCGCGCCAGGCACAGCACCTGGTCGAACTTCCAGCCCGACTCGTAGACCTTGAGCGCGAGGCGCTCGACCAGGCGGTTGTACTCGTCCCAGGATACCCAGAGGTCTTTTTCGGTCGATGGTGGCGTGGTCATGCTTAACTCCTGTGTCTCGGTTTATCTATACTTCTTGAGATGTTGGTGCCGGGACGGACATCTTCGCCGTCGGCGCCGGCACGCAATTTATTCGAATGGGTGGCGCAGCACGATCGTCTCTTCGCGGTCGGGACCGGTCGAGACCATGTCGACCGGCACGCCGACCAGCTCTTCGATGCGCTTGATGTAGGCGCGCGCGGCCCCTGGCAGCTCGGCGAGCGACTTGGCGCCGACGGTGCTCTCAGTCCAGCCGGGCATCTCCTCGTAGACCGGCTCGCAGCGCGCCGCCTCTTCGGCGCCGACCGGGAAGATGTCGACCGCGCGGCCGTCGATCTTGTAGCCGGTGCACAGCTGGAGCGTGGCGATGCCGTCGAGCACGTCGAGCTTGGTCAGGCACATGCCCGAGACGCCGTTGATCTGGACCGAGCGGCGCAGCAGCGCGGCGTCGAACCAGCCGCAGCGGCGCGCGCGGCCGGTGACGGTGCCAAACTCGTGGCCGACCGACGACAGGTGCTGGCCCACGCCCTCGGCGGTGCTCAGCTCCGACGGGAACGGACCCGAGCCCACGCGCGTGGTGTAGGCCTTGGTGATGCCGAGGATGTAGTGCAGCATGCCCGGGCCGACGCCGGCGCCGGCGGCGGCGTTGCCGGCCACGCAGTTCGACGAGGTCACGAACGGATAGGTGCCGTGGTCGACGTCGAGCAGCGAGCCCTGGGCGCCTTCGAACAGCAGGCTGCCGCCGGCCTTGTGGGCCGCGTACAGCGCCGACGAGACGTCGCCGACCATCGGCTTGAGGCGCGGCACCAGGGCCATCGCGTCGTCGAAGGTCTTCTGGAAGTCGACCGCGTCGGCCTTGAGGTAGTTGGTCAGCACGAAGTTGTGGTAGTCGAGGTTTTCGCGCAGTTTCTCGGCGAAGCGCTCCTCGTTGAGCATGTCGGCGATGCGGATCGCGCGCCGCGCGACCTTGTCCTCGTAGGCCGGGCCGATGCCCTTGCCGGTGGTGCCGATCTTGTTGGCGCCGCGCGCGACCTCGCGCGCGACGTCGATGGCGACGTGGTACGGCAGGATCGCCGGGCAGGCCTCGGAGATCTTCAGGCGCGACACGACTTCGACGCCGATGGCCGACAATTTGTCGATCTCGCGCAGCACGTCCGGCACCGACACGACCACGCCGTTGCCGATGTAGCAGGCCACGCCTTCGCGCATGATGCCCGAAGGGATCAGCTGGAGCGCGGTCTTGGTGCCCTTGATGACCAGCGTGTGGCCGGCGTTGTGGCCGCCCTGGAAGCGCACCACGCCGGCGGCGTGGTCGGTGAGCCAGTCGACGATTTTACCCTTGCCCTCATCGCCCCATTGGGTGCCGATGACAACCACGTTCTTTGCCACGTTTTTCTTTGACATCACATTAGCCTAAAGTTTTGAGAATCCAGTTGCTGTGTTCGAGCACCAGTGCGCGGTCGCACTCGAACTCGTCTTGATCGTTGTCGTGTCCGGGCAGGCTTTGGATCACGATTTCGCCTTCCTTGCGCAGCTGCGCGATGCGCTCGCGCAGTTCGGGCGCGTTGCCCCATGGCGCGCGGATCGCGTGCTTGCGCTCGGCGCCCGGCAGCAGGCGCGCCAGCTCGCGCAGGTCGAGCGAGAAGCCGGTCGCGGGACGGGCCCGGCCGAACGCCTCGCCCACATGGTCGTAGCGCCCGCCGTTGGCGACCGCGTTGGGCAGGCCTGGCACGTAGAGCCGGAACATGGCGCCGCTTTCGTACTGGTAGCCGCGCAGGTCGGCCAGGTCGATCGCGACCTCGGCGCGGCCCAGCGCGGCGCCGGCCAGCGCGGCCAGTTCGGCCAGCGCCTTGACCACGCCGGGCGCGG
>NZ_PXWF02000200.1 GCF_003011895.2 Massilia glaciei
TGGAGCTAACTGGATACCCCTTACATAAGCACAGTATGATTGCATGGTCGCCTGAAGACAACGGCATTCCCACGGAGCATTCTCATGCTGAAAATTTTGATTGGTCTCGCGTTCATCACAGCCCCGGCGTATGCCGCCGAGGTGATCGGAATCGCTGATGGAGATACCCTGACGGTCCTGCAGGACCGCAAACCCGTCAGGGTCAGGCTCAGCAATATAGATGCGCCGGAAAAGCGGCAGTCTTTTGGCGCGAGATCCAGGCAGTCGCTGTCTGAACTTTGCTACGGCAAGGATGCGATCGTGGCCATCCAAAGTGTCGACCGGTACCGACGTCCGGTCGCCGTTGTCACGTGCGGGGGAGTTGAGGCAAACAGGGCGCAGATCGAGCGCGGTTTTGCGTGGGTCTACACGAAATACAATACGAACAAGGCTCTGCCCGAGCTGGAGGCCGCGGCTAAAGCGGAGCGCCGCGGCTTGTGGAGCGATCAGGATGCGATGCCGCCATGGGAATTTCGACGCACAGGCAGACTTTTGCCAGTTGTGTCTGTTGGTGAACGCGAATAACTGGTACGACACAGGGATGCTGGACGGGGTCCGACGAAGCCGGGCCTAAAAGCAAAGGATTGCCGGAGGCAACCCGAGCCCAATGGCGAGGGCGGGGCGGCCCCGGAGGGGCGGGGCGAGTCCGGCGCAGGGTGTGGCCGGTTTTGGCGGGGCGGCCAGCGCCGCGCTGCCTTTGCAGCCCTAGCGGCCAAGAGGGGGGGGCTGCAAGGGCGCGTGGGGTATCGCGCGCTTGCAGCTTCCCCTGATGAGCGTACCTCTTCCATACCGTCCCAATGGACGGTCCGATCATGCATTGCCGGCAGCGAGGCCTGGATGGTGGGCGGTTTCCGCCCAGTCGCGCAGCGACCAAGCGCTTGCGCGCGCCTGGAATGGGTATGGGATTAGCCTAGCGGCCAAGGGGCCTTGCCCCTTGATGAGCAGCCTTCGTCAGCGCACCAGCCCAGGGCTGGCAACTTTAGCCGCTAAATTACATATATATGAAAATTTCGCGGGGAGGGTGCCGGTCAAGCCATTGGCCGCGATTCAGGCCAGCCAGCGGCTGACCTGAACATTCATCGCGGGCGCAGCTTACGTCGTCTGATGCACCTCGGGAAGCCACGGGCTTTCAGCAAGTGCGCGCTCGGCAGCCTGCACGGCGAGTTCCTTTTTCATCGCACCAAGTGGCGCTGCGGCCTCGGGCGACACAGCTTGACTCACAACGTCGATGACCCGGCTCTTGGAAACGTGGG
>NZ_PXWF02000201.1 GCF_003011895.2 Massilia glaciei
CGTTGTCGATGCTGACATTGGCGTTCGAGAAACCGGTGACCGGCTCCGAGAATGTGAACGTGACGAGCGAGCTCTGGCCGGCGCTCAGGGCGCTGTCGGCGAGCGCGATGCTCACGGTTGGCAGTTCGGAGTCGATCGTGAAATTGGCCGACGCGGTCGCGCCGTCGCCGGCGTTGCCGATCAGGTCGGCGATGGCGGTGTTGTCGACCGTTATCACATTGCTGGCCGAGGTGACGCCGGCGGTCGGCGTGAAGGTGGCGGTCCAGGTGGTGCCGCCATCGACCGAGGAGACGGCGTCGAGCGTGCCGTTGGTGACCGTGACGGCCGAATTCGAGAAGCCGGTCACGGCCTCGGAGAAGGTGAAGGTGACCAGCGCGCTTTCGCCGGCGGCCAGCGCGCTGTCGTCGAGTGTGATCGCGACGGTCGGCGCGGCCGTGTCGATCAGGAAGTCGTTCGAATCGGTGGTGTCGGAGCCGGTGTTGCCGGCGGCGTCGACGTAGCCGGTGTTGTCGACCGAGATCAGGTTGCCTGCGGCCGTGGTGTCGGCATCCGGCGTAAAGGTGGCGGTCCAGGTGGTGCCGCCGTCGGCGGAACTGACGGCGTCGAGCGTGCCGTTGGCGATGCTGATGGCGGCGTTCGAGAACCCGCTCACGGCCTCTGAGAAGGTGAAGGTGACCAGCGTGCTCTCGCCGGCGGCGAGCGCGTTGTCGGCGACCAGGATGCTCACGGTCGGCGGTGCGGTGTCGATCGCGTAGCTGCCCGAATCGACGGTGTCGGCGCCGGTGTTGCCGGCCAGGTCCGTCAGGCCCAGGCCGCTGACGGTGATGACATTGCTGGCCGAGGTGACGCCGGCGGTTGGCGTGAAGGTGGCGCTCCAGGTGGTGCCGCCGTCGGCGGAACTGACGGCGTCGAGCGTGCCGTTGCCGACCGTGAGGTCGGCGTTGCTGAAGCCGGTGACGGCTTCCGAGAACGTGAACGTGACGAGCGTGGTTTCGCCGGCCTTGAGGGAGGTGTCGCCGAAGCTGACGGTCACGGTCGGACGCGCAGTGTCGACCGCGTAGTTGTCCGAATCGGTGTCGGCGGCGGCGTTGTTGCCGCCGGCATCGGTGAAGCCCGCGCCGCTGAGCCTGACGAGGTTGGTGGCCGAAGTGAAGTCGGCGCTCGGCGTGAAGATGGCGGTCCAGGTGACGCCGTCGCCCGAGCTGACGGTGTCGAGCGTGCCGCCGGCGACCGAGAGGTCGGCGTTGGTAAAGCCGGTGACCGCCTCC
>NZ_PXWF02000202.1 GCF_003011895.2 Massilia glaciei
GCGCCGGCCGCCAGCGCGCCCGCGGCCAGCGCGCCGGCGGCGGCGCTCGCGGCGACGCAAACCGTCCTGCCGGCCGATGCCGCCCCAGCCATCCCCGGCGCCGCCGACCCCGCGCCCGACATCCAGGCCGACGCCAGCACCACCCTGCCGCCGCCCTCCTCGGCCGCGCAAAAGCTGTATTCGACGGCCCGCGCCGACCTGCTGCAGATCCGCATGCTGCTCAAAAACGGGCGCACCCAGTCGACCGTCGGCTCGGGCTTCCTGGTCGGCACCGGCAACCTGGTGCTGACCAACTACCACGTGGTGTCGCAAATGGCGCTCGACCCCGACGTCTACGTCGGCCAATACGTCGACACCGACGGCAAGAGCGGCCCGATCGAGCTGCTCGCCGTCGACGTGTTGCACGACCTGGCCGTGGTGCGCATCAACCGCAAGGGCACGGGCGTGTTCACCATCCCCGAAAAACCGGGCAAGCTGACCCAGGGCCAGTACCTGTACTCGCTCGGCAACCCGCTCGACCTCGGCTTCGCGATCTCCGAGGGCGCCTACAACGGCGTCGTCACGCGCAGCTTCTACGACCAGCTCATGTTCACCGGCCCGATCAACTCGGGCATGAGCGGCGGGCCCAGCGTGACCGCCGGCGGCGAGGTCGCGGGCGTGAACGTGTCGAAGCGGCGCGACGGCGAGCTGGTCAGCTTTCTGGTGCCGGTGCGCTACGCCCAGGAACTGCTGGCCAGGGTCGCGGCGGCGCCCGCGCCGCCCAAGGATTTCAATCCCCTGATCGGGCGCCAGCTGCTGGCCCACCAGCGCGGCATGATCGACCGCCTGCTCGACGCCCCGCTCACGCTCAAGCCGATGGGTCCGTACCTGGCGCCGGTGCGCGAGTCCGGGCAGATGCGCTGCTGGGGGCGCTCCAACGTCAAGGCCGAGGCGACCTTCACCGCCGACACCATGAGCTGCTCGATGGAGTCGGCGATCTACGTGTCCGACACCCAGCAGACCGGCCAACTGTCGATCACCCATCACTACGTGCGCTCCGAAAGCCTCGACCAGGTCCGCTTCGCTGCGCTGGCGAGCAAGATATTCAAGGACTGGAGCGTCGGCAACGGCAAGGGCCCGCGCCTGACCGCGCCCTCGTGCACCGAGCGCTTCATCAAGACCAACTCGCTGCCGCTGCGCGCCGTCATGTGCGTGCGCGCCTACCGCAAGTTCGCCGGCCTGTACAACTTCGTGCTCCTTAGCGCCAGCACCGACGACGCCAAGGCGACCTTCCAGAGCCGGCTCGAGGTCTCCGGCGTCTCGTTCGAGAACGGCATGCGCACCACCCGCGCCTTCCTCGACGCGATGGCGCGCGGGGCCAAAAAATGAGCGGCCCGTATTTTATCGAAACGCTCGCGCGCAATGGCGACGTGCTGCACCGCCAGCAGGTAGGCACGCTGCCGATCCGGATCGGCCGCGGCTACGACAACGACATCATCGTCGACGACGCCCACGCCGCGCCGCGCCACGCGCTGGTCGACCTGAACGCCGAGGGCCAGCTCGAACTGCGCGACCTGGGCAGCCGCAACGGCGTGGTCCACCGCGGCCGGCGGCTCGCCAGCGTGGTGCTGACCGGCGACACGGTGGTGCGCATGGGGCACACCAGCCTGCGCGTGCGCGCCGCCGACTTTCCGGTCCCTACCGAGCTGGTCGACCGCACCATGCACAACTGGGAGGGTTTTTACCCGGGGCTGGTGGGGCTGGTCATCATCGCGCTGGTGGCGGTGCTGACGGTCTGGCTCGCCGACACCGAGACCTTCCGGGTGCAGCGCTATTTGCAGACCATCGCGTTCGGCGTCGGCCTCGGCCTGATCTGGGGCGGCGCCTGGGCGCTGGCCAACCGCCTGTTCGGGCAGCACGCGCGCATGGGGCGCCACCTGTTCATCCTCGCCTGCGGCATGGCCGCCGTCACGCTGTATAAATTTGCCGCGAGCATGACGGCGTACGCGTTCTCGCTCGAATCGCTCACCCGCTTCGGCTCGATCGTGGCGATCGCGCTCGGCGCCGGCATGGTGTTCTTCCACCTGCGCACGGTCAAGCCGCACCACCCGCGCCGCTTCGCCAACGTGTGCCTGCTGTTCGCGATCCTCGCCGCCGGACTGACCCTGATCGGCAACGAGCAGCGCCGCGGCCAGTTTGGCGACAACCTGTACATGTCGCTGCTGCTGCCGCCGTCGCTGCGCATGAGCCCGGACCACAGCGTCGACCAGTTCATGGCCGGCGCCGGCGCCCTCAAGGCCAAGCTCGACGCCGAACGCACCGAAAAGGTCAGCGAAGACGCCGACGCCGAAGAATGAACCAGCCCATCGGACACATGAATCCAAGCAAGCGCACCGCCCTCGTGTTCGGCCTGTCCTGGCTCCTGTTCTGGACCCTGATGGTGTGCGTCGCGATCCAGGACTACCTGCGCGACCACGGCCAACACCTGTGGCAGCCCGTGTTGTGGGAGACCTCGTCGCTGCTCACCGGGACCGCCCTGCTGCTGCTGCAACGCCACTTCACGCGCTCCCACGACGCGCTGCTGGCCACGCCCTGGCGCTGGTTCGCGCGCCAGGCGCTCTGGCTGCCGATGTACTGGGTCGCCTTCGTGCCGCTCGCCTTCGGCATGCGCCACGGGGTCTACGCCCTGGCTGGCCAGGTCTACCAACACGAACCCTGGCTCGACACCTTCGTCTACGAGTCGCTCAAAATTTCGGTGTTCGTGGGACTGCTGATCGTGATCCGCTTCGGCGTCTTGTCGTACCGCGAACTGCTCGAGGAAAAACTGCGGGTCGAGCAATCGAACTCGCTGCTGCGCCAGGCCCAATTGCAACGCCTGACGCAGCAGATGCAACCGCATTTCCTGTTCAACGCGCTCAATACGATTTCGTCCCTGATGCATTCCGATGTCGAGCGCGCCGACGCCACCCTGATCGAGCTGGCCGACGTGCTGCGCACCACACTCGAACTGGGCGAGCTGCACGAGGCGCCGCTGGCGACCGAGATCCGGCTCGCGCGCGCCTATGCGCGCGTGATGGCCGAGCGCTATCGCGACCGGGTGGCAATCGACTGGCGCATCGACGACAGCGCCCTCGCCTGCGCCGTCCCCGTGATCAGCGTGCAGCCGCTGCTCGAGAACATTTTCAAACACACCGTCGAACGGCGCAGCGAGCGCACCAACATCGTGATCTCGGCCAGCTGCCGGGCGGGCTCGCTGCTGGTGCGGCTCGACGACGACAGCGGGACGCTGGCAGGCGACGAGGAACCGGGCATCGGGCTGCGCAACGTGCGCGCCCGGATCGCGTTTTTGCACGGCGCCGGCGCCACCCTCGAACTGAGCCAACTACTACCCGCCGGCGTGCGCGCCGAGATGCGGCTGCCATGCGCGTGCTGATCGTCGACGACGAGGCCCCCGCGCGCGACAAGCTGCGCCGCCTGCTCGCGTTCGAGGCCGACGTCACCGAAGTGGCCGAGGCGCGCGACGGCATCGACGCCTTGCAGCAGATCGCCGCCAGCGCCCCCGACGTGGTGTTCCTCGACATCCAGATGCCCGGCGTGAGCGGCATCGAGCTGGCCGCCTCGCTGCCGGCGCCGGTGCCGCTGATCGTCTTTGTGACCGCGTTCGACCAATACGCAATCAGCGCCTTCGACGCCAACGCGATCGACTACCTGCTCAAGCCCTACGACCGCGAACGCCTGCGCCGCTCGCTTGCGCGGGTGCGCGCGCGGCTGCGGCCGGGCGCGCCGGCCGACCGGCTGGGCATGGCGCCCGACACCGGCCAGCCGGTGCGCCAGTTGCTCGTGACCGAGCGCGGCGTGACCCGCATCGTGCGGGTCGACCAGATAGGCTGGATCGAGACGGCCGACAATTACGTGGTGCTCCATTGCGCGCACGAGCAGCCGCTGATGCGCCAGACGCTGGCCGGACTGCTCGACAAACTGGGCCCCGGCTTCATGCGCTGCCACCGCCGCGCGGCGGTGCGGCTCGCGTGCGTCGAACGCATCATCGCGCTCGACAAAGGCGACTGCGAATTGCTGCTCAGCGGCGGCGCGCTGGTCCCCTGCAGCCGCCAGTACCGGTCGGCGCTGATCGCGAGGTTGTAGGCGGGGCGGACGGCGGAAACGGGGAATGTCGGACGCAAAAATCCAACTGCCGATCATCGACGTCCCGAAGCGGCCGGTTCGCATGCCATATTTGCCATTTGGAACGAATTGTGCGCGGGGATTCTGTTACATTACGATCGCCGTTGAGCGATCGATTCCCCCTTTACCGTTTGAGCGCGTGCGGCGCGTACCAAAAAAAGGCCCGGCATGGTCCCGGCATGGTCCCACCGCATCCGACACCTGCGACAGGGATTGATCTCAGCGCGGGCCCAGGACGTCCCTGCACTTGCGACGCCGACTGACCAAAGAACAATAAAAAAATGATAAAACAACGACTACTCCACCCCGCGCGCATAGTCGCGCTCGCGTTTCTTGTGGCCATCCTGATCGGCACGCTTTTGTTGATGATGCCGTTTGCCCGGTCCGGGGCGGGCTCGGCGCCCTTCCTGGTCGCGCTCTTCACCTCCGTCTCCGCGGTGTGCGTCACGGGACTGGCCGTCGTCGACACCGGCACCTATTGGTCTTCGGCGGGACAGGGCACGATCATGCTGCTGTTCCAGATAGGCGGCTTTGGAATGATGACGGGTGCGACACTGCTCGGTTTGATGGTGAACCGCTCGCCGAGGTTGCGCCTTAAACTCATCACCCAGACGGAGACACATTCATTGGGATTGGGCGACGTTGCCAACGTCGCAAAGCTGGTGCTGGCTGTGACCATCGCGTGTGAGTTGATTGTCGCGCTGGTGCTGACGATGCGCTTCCATTTCGGCTATGGACTGGAATGGCAAAAGGCCGCCTGGAGCGGGCTTTTCCATGCCGTTTCGGCTTTCAACAACGCCGGGTTTTCGATCCACGCCGACAGCGTCATGCGCTATGCCCCCGACGCGCTGGTCCTCCTGCCACTGATGTTGGCGATTTTTATCGGCGGCATAGGCTTTCCCGTGTTGATGGATCTGCGCGACAAGGCCAGATCGCCGCGCGGCTGGTCCTTGCACACCAAGCTGACGCTCGCGGTCACCGGCGTGCTGCTGTTGCTCGGTTTTGTCGGGGTCCTGGTTTTTGAATGGTCCAACGCAAAAACCCTTGGCGTGATGTCGCTTCCGGACAAGGTTTTGTCGGCGGCGTTCACCTCGGTATCGGCGCGGACCGCCGGCTTCAATTCCATCGATTTCGCCGTCGCCAGCCGGGAAACCTGGGCCCTCCACTATTTGCTCATGTTCGTCGGGGCGGGCAGCGCAGGCACCGCGGGCGGCGTAAAAGTGGGCACCGTGGCGATCCTGTTCTTGCTTGTCGTGGCGGAGATACGCGGCCATCCGGACAGCGAGGCGTTCGGCCGCCGTGTTGGCACAGCGGCGCAACGGCAGGCGATCACGGTCCTGGTGCTCGGCGGCGCAATGGTCATCCTGGGCACGATGGTGCTTTTATCGGTCAGCGACGCCCCGACCGACCGCATCATTTTTGAAGTGATTTCCGCCTTCGGCACCGTTGGACTATCGACGGGAATCACCGCCGAACTGCCGGCCGTGGGGCAGTTTGTGCTGATTGTACTGATGTACCTGGGCCGCATAGGGACGATCACCCTGGCGACATCACTTATACTCGGCGAACGGCGCATGCCGTATCGCTATCCTGAGGAGCATCCAATTGTTGGGTAGAATTTTTACAGAGCAGTTCGCGTTTTCGGCGGGCGACAGTGTTTTGGTGATCGGCTTGGGCCGCTTCGGCAGTTCCGTGGCCCAGTCACTGGTCCGCTTGGGCCACGACGTCATGGGCGTCGACACCAACGGCGAACGGGTCCAACTGTGGGCGGACAAGCTGACCCACGCGGTGCAGGCTGATTCGACCAAAGAGGCCGTGATGCTGCAACTGGGCGCCGCCGATTTTTCGCACGCGATCGTCGCCATCGGCGGCGACATCGCCTCGAGCCTGTTGACACTGATGGTGCTGACCGAATTGGGGATCAAGGACATCTGGGTCAAGGCGCTTGACCGCGACCACGGACAGCTTGCGAAAAAAATGGGCGCCCATCATGTGGTCACGCCCGAGGCGGACATGGGGGAGCGGGTCGCCCATCTGATCACGGGCCGACTGATCGATTTCATCGAATTCGATGACGGTTTCGCCATCGCCAAGATCCACGCCCCCGTGATGACCCACGACAAGACCCTGACCGAATCGCGCGTGCGTGAGCAATTTGGGGTGACCATCGTCGGCGTCAAGCGGGCAAACACCGACTTCCAGCATGCCACCCCGGAGACATCGGTGCAATCTGCCGATCTGCTCATCGTGTCGGGCCCCACGCGAAAGATTGAGTTGTTTGCCAGCGGTACCAAAGTAAAAAAATAGCTTTTCCCAGCGCGGGTGCGCGATCTTGTGCGGGAGGCGACCGAGGTAGGGCTTCCCGAGGTAGGGCTTCTTTCCTCGGTCCGGCGGCGACGAAGACACGAACGGCCAAATCCGCCCCGCCCCACGGCGGGTCCATCCGGCCACATCGCGCTCGCCCGCGCCCGGCGGCGGCCCTACTCTGGACGCTGTTCCCACTTCCAGAGCCGACCGCCATGCAAGCACATCACCACCCGACCCGTCTGTATTTCCTCGACTGGGTCCGCATCCTCGCCTTCTTCGTCCTGATCGTCTATCACATCGGCATGTACTACGTGAGCTGGGACTGGCACGTCAAGAGCGCCGCCAAGAGCGACGCCATCGAACCGCTGATGCTGCTGTCCTCGCCCTGGCGGCTCGGCCTGCTGTTCCTGATCTCGGGCGTCGGCGCGCGCTTCATGCTGGCCAAACTGGGCGCGCTGCGCTTCATGCGCGAACGCAGCGCGCGCCTGCTGGTGCCGCTGCTGTTCGGCATGCTGGTGATCGTGCCGCCCCAGTCCTACTTCGAGGTCGTCGAAAAGCTCGCCTATGCCGGTTCCTACGGCGATTTCCTGCGCCTCTATCTGGGTGCCTACGGCGGCTTTTGCAGCGCGCCCACCGAATGCCTGATCCTGCCGACCTGGAACCACCTGTGGTTCGTCGCCTACCTGTGGGTCTACACCTTGCTGCTCGGGGCCTTGATGCTGCCACTGGGCGCGCGCTTCGACGCGCTCTCTGATGCCCTGGCCCGGCGCCTGGTCGGCTGGCGCGTCTTCGTGCTGCCGCTCGTTGCACTCGGCCTGGCCCGCGTCGTGATGCACGCGCGCTTTCCCACGACCCACGCCCTGATCGACGATTGGTACAACCACGCCAATTATTTCGTGCTGTTTCTGCTGGGCGCCCTGCTGTCGCGGCAAGCGGCGTTTTGGGCCCGCCTCGACGGCTTGCGTTGGACCGCACTGGGCACGGCGCTCGCCTGTTGGGCCGCGATGACCATCTACTACTCGCTGCCTGAACCAATGCGCGCCTACGACGGCCTCGAGGGCGCGCTGCAACGCCTGGTCTACGCCTTGTGCCAATGGAGCGCGATCATCGCCGTCTGCGGCTTTGCGCACCGCCACCTCGCATTCGACAGCGCCGCGCGGCGCTATCTGACGCAGGCAGCTTTTCCGGTGTACATCGCGCACCAGACGCTGATTGTGGGAATCGCGCACCTGATCAAACCGGCCAAACTGGCCCCGGCGATCGAAGCGTTTGTTTTGTTTGTGCTGACCCTAGCGATCAGTTTCGCCCTGTTCGAACTGGCGCGCCGCAGCGCGTTGCTGCGCCCGCTGTTCGGGCTGCCGCGCAACGCGGCACCGGCTACGCACGCCAAAGCCGCCCCGCCGGCACCGGCTGCGCACGCCGCGCCTGCGGCCCCGGGCGCGCCGGCCCTTTGAGGTGAAGCGGAAACGGAGAAGCGGAAACGGTGAAGCGGAAACGGTGAAGCGAGAACGGTGAAACGGAAACGAAAAAGCCCGCCATGCTGTTGACATGGCGGGCTGCGATTTCATGACTACATGGCGCCTGGCGCCTAAGCGGCCAGGCTACACATTACTCCTTGCGTGGGCTGGTGCCTGGCTTGCCGGAGGTACCGGCTTGGCCAGCTTGGCCGCTCATGGAACCTTGCATGCTGCCTTGCATTTCGCTTTGGCTGCCGCCGGAGCTTTGCATGCTGGCGCCGGCCGAACCGTTGCCGCTACGGCCTTGCGATGCGCCGGTTTGGAAAGGATCGCTGAACTTGCGCATGGTTTCTTGCTGCGAACGCATGCTGCGCTCGGTCTCTTCGCTGGCCACGCGCGCCACTTCGTCGGCCAGTTCGCGCGCGGTGCGGCTCGTTTCCTGGATATGCTGCTCGGTCACGCGGGCCAGGTCGATTTGCGCATCAGCGGCGACGCGCGAGATGTGCTGCTGATAGGCGCGCAGCTTTTCCGTTGCTGGCTGGGCGCGCGATGCGGCGGCACCAATCACATCGGTCTGGCGGTCGGCGGTCAGCACTTGCTGGGTGGCCAGGGTCGACTCTTCGAGCATGGTCTGGGTCAACTGGATATTCAGGTCGCACAGTTGTTGAAACGAGCGGAACAGCGATTTGGACATGTCGTTGATAAACGACATCTGCGCGTCCATGTGGCTACGGACGGCTGGGGTAACAGACTGGGAAAATGGATACATGGAATTAGCCTCAAAGAATTTAAAACGAAGAAAGAAATTGCGGTCCGTAACGAGCGGGGCGGTCGTACCGATGCCGTTTGTCGCGTTGCCACAGCGCGTGCGTGTGAAAAACGATTTGCTCGCTGATTTGTCTAAAAACCAGCATCGCTTCAGCACGGTCTTCAAGGCTAAGGTAATGGGCTCAGCGCCCCATGACATTGGTCAATCGTGTCCATCCAAAGCGCAAACGCGGGCCGATTGGCCCGGCGTTTCGTCTTATACGGGCTCGTATCTATACGGAGGCAATTCCGCCCCACAATTTTTACAGAAGCGGGCGGTGGCCTCGTGTCCCTCGGTCAGGCATTCCGGACAGGTGCGCGTGGTCGGAGCGCGCCGCCCCATGCGCTGCGAGGTCATCTCGGCGGTGACGATGCCGGTCGGCACCGCCAGCACGCCCCAGCCGAGCAACATCATGAACGAGGCGATGGCCTTGCCCACGCCGGTCTGCGGCACGATGTCGCCGTAACCGACCGTGGTCATGGTCACCACGGCCCAATACATGGCGATGGGGATGCTGGTGAAACCGCTCTTGGGGCCCTCGACCACGTACATGATGGTGCCCAGGATCAGCACCGCCATCAGCACCACCGACAGGAAGATCAGGATCTTGCGCCCGCTCGCGCGCAGCGCCTCGCCCAGCATCATGTACTCGTCCAGATACAAGGTCAGCTTGAAGATGCGGAAGATGCGCAGCAGGCGCAGGATGCGGACATCGAGCAGCGCGCCCGCCTCGGGCACGAAAAGAGAAAAATACGTCGGCAGGATCGACAGCAGGTCGATGATGCCGAAAAAACTGGTGGCGTAGCGCAAGGGGTGGCGCACGCAGACCAGGCGCGCGATGTATTCGGCCGTGAACAACAGCGTGAAGCCCCATTCGAGGATGTCCATCGTGCGCCCGTGGCGCGCGTCGATCTGGGGCACGCTGCCGGCCAGCACGACCGATATGCTCAACAGGATGGCGATGACGATGGCGACGTCGAAGCGCTTCCCGGCCTTGGTGTCGGCCTCGAAAATGATCGTGTAGAGGTGCAGCCGAAAGCCGGACTGGGGCTTGCCGAATTCTTTCGCCTTCTTTTTGAGGGTGCTGGGAATCGCGCTTGTTCTAGGCATGGTGGACGGTGGAAATTGCGGCGCAGCCGGACGTTTGCACAATAACACGCGGCATCGACAGCGCGAAGCCCTTGCCCGGCCGGGTGTTCAGGTCGTGCCAGGGCTGGCCACGTGGCGGTCATGGCGCAATCGTCGGTTTCCGCGGTCCATTTTCGACGTTTCGACGGCCCAATTGCGCAGCCCGTCGCACATGGCCCGTTGAGCGCGCTTCTCAATGTTGATATTTAAGCATTGATGACAAGCCGCATTCCCCCATGGCCGCAGGAACCGTCTTGCGCGGCCGGCGCGGGACCGAGGTCTGAGAGGCCGGGCGCTCAGAGGCTGAGAGTTTTTCGGGCGTGTCCAAGCAGCCCGCGAGAAAGCGGCAGATCGAGGCGCAAAGCACAGCCATAGCGGGCTATGGCGAGCATTTGCAACGACGAACTGGCGCTTTCTGGCGTGCTGAGCGGGCATGATCGAAAGACTCTCAGCCTCTCAGTCGGCGTGCCGCTCGACCCAGGTGGCGAAGGCGTCGATGTATTTTTGCAGGTGGACCGTGGTCGCCTCGTCGATCAACTCGGCCCCCTCGAACAGCTTGCCCGCGTTGCCGACGTAGGCCTCGGGCTGCTGCATGGTCGGCACGTTGACCGCCATGAGCGACTGGCGCAGATGGTGGTTGGCGCCAAAGCCGCCCAGCGCGCCCGGCGACACGCTCACAATGCCGCCCGGCTTGCCGCTCCAGACGCTTTTTCCAGGCGGGCGCGAACCGACGTCGACCGCGTTCTTGAGCACGGCGGGGACCGAGCGGTTGTATTCGGGCGTGCAGAACAGGATGCCGTCGAACTGGCTGATTTTTTCGCGGAATTCGACGTAGGTCGGTGGCGGCGACGGGTCGTCATCCTGGTTGTACATCTCGAGCTGGCCGATCTCGATGATCTCGAGTTCGAGCGTCGACGGCGCGAGCAGCACCAATGCCTTGGCCACCTTGCGGGTGAACGACTCCTTGCGCAAACTGCCTACCAGTACCGCGATTTTTCTCGTTGCCATGTCGGACCTTTCAGGATGAAGGTCTTCATAGTAACCATTTTCGCATGCTTATGCGCGCACCATGCGCGCACGCCGGCGCCGTCAGATCCTGCCGCGCCGGAACTCGGCCAGGAATTTTTTCGCCTGCGCCGGTGTCAGCACGTGCACCGGATCGCCATGGTAGGCGTACAAAAACGGCGGGCCGCCCTGGCGGTCGGTCAGCTTGGCCGACAGCAGGAACCTGGTGCCCGCCGGATAGAGCGCCGGATCAACCATGTTGCGCGAACACTGCACCGACAAGCTCGGCGCGAACGCCTGTCCCGCCATGGGGCGGATGCGCAGCGCGCCGCTGCGGGCGTCAAGCATCGATTCGACCGCCACTTCGCGGTAGGCGTAAATATCACGTGCCATGATTCAAACTTTCACTGGTGGGGCCGGCAGCGGGCGCATCACATGCGCCTCGCGGATCGGCAGGTTGACCAAGGCGGCGGCGATGGCGAGCGCGATGTCGGCGTACCACATCCAATTGTAATTGCCAAAGTTGACGAACGCGAGGCCGCCCAGCCAGGCGCCGAAAAAGCCGCCGATCTGGTGCGACAGCAGCGTCATTCCGAACAGGGTCGACAGGTAGCGCATGCCGAACAATTTGCCGACCAGGCCGGCCGTGGGCGGCACCGTGGCCAGCCAGGTGAAGCCGAGCGCCGCCGCGAACACGTAAAAGGTCAGCGCCGTCTTGGGCGCGAGCAGGTAGATGACGATCATCACCGCGCGGCTGCCGTACATCAGCGCCAACAGCGACTTCATGCGGTAGCGCGTGCCCAGCGCGCCGGCGGCCAGGCTGCCGGCGATGTTGAACAAGCCGATCAGCGCCAGCGCGGTCGCCGACACGCCGGCCGACAGGTCGCACAGGGCGACCTCGCCCGGCAGATGGGTCACCAAAAACGCGATGTGGAAACCGCAGGTGAAGAAGCCCGCGTGCAGGCACAGGTAGCTGCGCTCGCGCATGGCGATCTTGATCTGCGCCCAAAGCCCGATGCCGGGCGGCCCGGCCGGGCTGGGCGCGGCCACGCCCGCCGCCTTCGGCAGGCCGGCGCCGCGGCGCAGCGGCCATGCGAGCGGAATCGTGAGCAGCGTGGTGGCGGCCATGGTGAACATGGCCACGATCCAGCCGGCGCTGCTGATAATGGCTTGCATCAGCGGCGCGAACACGAACTGGCCGAACGAGCCGCCCGCGTTGATGAAGCCCGCCGCGAACGGGCGCCGCGCCGCCGGCAGGCGCTGCGCCGTGGCGCCGATCAGGATCGAAAAGCTGCCCGCCCCCGCGCCGGCGGCCGAGAGCACGCCCATGGTCATGATCAGGCCCCACTGCGAACTGGCGAACGGCGTGAGCGCCATGCCCAGCGCCAGCAGCAGCGCGCCGAGGATGATCACGTGCAGCGCGCCGTATTTGTCGGCCACCGCGCCAAACACCGGTTGCACCGCGCCCCAGACGAACTGGCCGATCGCCAGCGCGAAACTGATCGAGGCGATGCCCAGGCCGGTCGAGGTGGTAATCGGCGACATGAACAAGCCCGTGGTCAGGCGCGCGCCCATGGTGATCATCAAGATCGCGGAGGCCGCGAGGATCAACAGCCACGCGGCGCGCGGCGTCGTGTCAGGCTGGTTTTGCATGGTGTTGGCCGTCGAGCAGGGGAAGCAGCCGGGTCAGCGTGGCGTCGAGCTGGTGGTGCAGGGCGCGCACCGCATCGCGCCCGAGCAGCCGTTCGGTTTCGTCCTGGGCCGCGCGCCACGCCACTTTGGCGCTCTTGACCTTGGCCAGCCCGGCCGGGGTGATGGTGACCATGCGCACGCGCCCGTCGGCGCCCGGGTTGAGCGTCACCCAGCCGGCTTCGATCAGCGGCTTGAGGTTGCGCGTGAGGGTGGTGCGCTCGGTCGCCAGGATGTCGGCCAGCTCGGCCACCGGCAAGGCGGCGCGCGCCACGTTGGCCAGCAGCGAGTACTGGGTGGTCTTGAGGCCGACCGCGGCCAGGTGCTGGTCGTACACGCGTGACATTGTGCGCGTCAATTTGCGCAGCTTGAAGCAGGTGCAGCCCAGCGGGCTTTCGGGAGTTGCGCTCATGGTCGAAACCGAAATAGGTGTAACTGCACGGAGTGAATGAAACGAATTATAGTGCAGTTGCACGCTTTGGCAGGCCCAACGCTTTTTCATTACATATTATTGACAATTAGCAATTATTTACCGGCTATACTTGATTTACCTCTTTTTCAAGTCCAGAAAATGTCCAGCCGCCTCCGCACTTGCCGCCTCCTCGTCCTCGCCCCGCCCACCCTGTTCACCCTGCTCACCCTGCTCACCATGCCGGCATCGGCGGCGACGGTGGCGACGTTCTCCCCGCGCGCGGCGGTGCAGGAGGTGGACCAGGTCAGGGCCAGCTTCAGCGATCCGATGGTGGGCATGGGCGACACCCGCGCCGGCGCGCCGTTGGAGATCGACTGCGCCCTCGACGGCCACGGACACTGGGTCGACCAGCGCAACTGGGTATGGGATGTGCGCCCAAAGGCGGACGAGATCAAGCGCGACGCCCTGAGCTGCGTGTTCAATCTCAAAGCCGGGCTGCGCACGCTTGCCGGCAAGCCCGTGCAGGGCGAGCGGCGCTTCGACTTCAAGCTGCCCGCGCTCAGCGAAGCGCAAACGCTGCGGATCGTCGGCCAGCACCCGCAGCACTGGCAACGAGCCGCCGAGGACCAGACCTTCTTGTTGCGTTTCAGCCGGCCGCTCAAATCCTTCAAGCCGGCCCTTTTTTGCGATTGGGGCATACAGGCACACGAGAGCGTGGTCGTTCAGGACCGGGCTGCGACCATGCGGGCCGCGCTCGGCGCTCAGTGGAAAGACCAGCTCGACGCCGACGCGGCGATCCTCGCGGTGCGTTGCCCGCGCCCGCTGCCGAGCGGCGCGACGATACGGATCGGAATGGATCGCGGCGGCCTCAAACCCGCGCTTGCCAAATTCAAGATACGCCCCGCTTTTGCTGCCACCATCAGTTGCCAGTCCGTTCCCGCGACCGGCGCGTGCACGCCTTACGAACCGATCGAGCTCATATTCAACGCGGAGGTTTCCGAAACATTCCTGGCGGCCATACGGCTGTCCTCGCCCGATGGCGCGCGCGCCGGCGCGGCCCGCGTCGGCCACTTCCACGGGCATGGAAGCCCGGTCAGCAAGTTGACATTCGCGGGACCGCATCGCCATGACACGCGGTTTTCGATCAGCTATCCGGCGGGCATAGCCGACCGCGAGGGCCGGACCGCGCCACCCTGGGGGCTGCCGGCGGGCGTGCTTACGAGTGCGCACATTCCGACCGCCACATTCAGCGGACCGTCGTTTGCCGTCGCGCGCGACGCCGACAGTTCCGCCGGATTGCTGTTTACCCACGGGGCGCGCCCGCTCGCCATGCGTGAACTGCTGGTCGGCGCCGGGAGCGACCAGCAACGGGCCGACCAGGACATGCTGCGCTGGATGCAAGCCTATCAAATGGCGCCTTCCGACCAAGTCCACCGCGACGGATCGCTGGCCCACGCGCGCGCTTCGCTGCTGGACGGGTAGGCGGCGCCGCGCGCGCGCGCTGCCCGACGGCCCGGCTGCCGGCCCGGCTGCCGATGTGTGGAAACCGCGACTGAAGCTGAGCGGCCGCGGCTTGCATTTATTGGAGATGAAAACCGCGGCGCAAGGCGAAGCCGGCGGCCCCTTGTTCAGCCGGGCCGCGGTACTGGTGACGAACATGGCGGTCCATCTCAAGCTGGCCCGGCAGGGCAGCGTGGCCTGGGTCACGACGCTCGACACCGCCGCGCCGATGGGCGGCGCCGAGCTGCGCCTGTATGACTGCGGTCAACAAATCGTCTGGCGCGGCAAGACCGATCGCCACGGCATCGCGCGCATAAACGTGGCCCTGCCCGAATGCGGGCGCCATGGCGAACGGCACAGCGTTGTTGCCAGGCACCGCGATGCGAAGGGAAACGAGGACGTCTCTTTCAGCCTGAGCACTTGGGCCGACGCGGCCGACCCGAGGAGGCACGCGATACAGGGCGGGGGCGGCTACCGCCATGGCTACGCAACCGTCCACCGGGCCAATACCGTACTCGATCGCGCCCTGTTCCGGCCCGGAGAAACGGTGTCGATGCGCCACTTCCTGCGCCAGGAAAGCAAGGACGGCCTTGATTTTGTGCCGAGGGACAAGCTTCCCGGCTTTGTCGTGCTCTCCCATCTGGGGAGCGATAAGAGATGGAGCATCCCCCTCGTGTGGGACGGGGCGGTTCCGCCGCCGCATCGCGCTTTGCGCTTGCGCCCGATGCCACGCTCGGCGACTACGCGATCTTGCTGTCCGAGGACCCCGCCAAGCACGACAGGAATGATCAATACAACGGCGGCTTCACCGTGGCCGCTTTCCGGCAGCCGCTGATGGCCGGGCGGATCGGCGTGGCGCCGGCGCGATTGCCCGTGCTGTCCGGACAGGCGCCGACGATCGAGGCGTCGCTGCGCCACGCCAACGGCGGCGCGGCGAAAGGCTGGCCGGTGCGCATGCGCGCCACGCTGAACCGCACACCCACACGGGAAAAGACGGAATACGGCTACAAGATAAGCGCGTCGGACTGGTATGTCGACGCCCCCGACTGGAAGGACCGCAACAGCATCGTGACGCTCGACGAACGCGAGCTGACGCTCAACGCCGGGGGATCCGTCAATCTCGCCTTGCCGTCGCTGCCGCGCAAGGACTATCCCTACAATCTGCTGCTCGAACTCACTTACGCCGACCCGAACGGGGAACAGCAAATGCTCGGTGAGCAAGCCACGGTGTGGCCGGCGGCGATTCGGGTCGGTTTGGCAGCACATGGAAAACCGGAGATCGGACGCCCGCTGCTGCTCAAAGCACTCGCGCTCGATACCAAGGGTGCGCGCCAATCCGGCCAGGCGCTGCGTATTTCGGCGCGCCGCGCCCGGCCCGGCGACGGCCAGCATCGGAACGCGACCACATCGTATGACGCGCTTGGGATCGTCTGCGAGGGCCGCAGCGATGCCCTCGGCATCCTCGAGTGCCCGTACCGGTTCCACGCGGCGGGAGCGTATGAATTCACCGCGCACACGCAGGACGCCGACGGCCGGGCCGCGACGGTCGCCGTCGAGACGCGGGTCGGGGCCGGCCCAAGCGCGGGAAAAGACTTGTTCATGCGTGCCGACCGCGCGCTCTACCAAGCGGGCGAAACGGCCCGGCTGCGCATCGATGTGCCCTTCGCTAAAGCCAATGCCCTGCTCGCGGTCGAACGCGAGGGCGTCATGGAGACGCGCGTCATCGCGCTTGCGGGCCCGCGGGCGCAGATCGCGCTGCCGATCCTGCCGGCCTGGGGGCCGAACGTGTTCGTCTCCGTGCTGGCGATCGCACCGCTGACGCAGGCGGCAATGGCGGACCCCGGCGCCAGGCCCGACCACGCTTGGGGCGCGCTCAACCTCAAGGTGGGCATGCGCCACCGCGCGCTGCGGGTCACACTCAAGAGCGACAAGCCAGGCTACGCGCCGCGCGAACGCGACAAAGTCCGCATCCATGTGGCCATGCCGGACGGGAAAAAAGTACCGCCCGGAACAACGGTGGCATTCGCTGCGGTCGACGAGGCCTTGCTGGCCTTGAAGGACAATACATCGTGGCAATTGCTGGCAAGCTTGATCCATGGGCGCTTCTACAACGTCTCGACCCACACGCCCTTGGCATTGCCGATGGGCCATACGCCGCAGCAGCAGCAACAACGGGCGATCCAGCGCGTGCTCGAATCGATCGCGCGGATTCAAAAAGGCGCACCCGCAGTCCTTGAGAGCGCGATGTCGTTGAAAAGGTCGGTCATTGTCACCGGGTCCCGGGTCGCCGCGTCGGACGCTTCGGAACCAGTCTTGCCGCCCGCTCCCAAGGACCGGGCCCCCGCCCTGCGCGCCCTGCTCGACAATCTTCTGCTGTGGGAGCCCGCGATCGCGCTCGACGGCAACGGCGAGGCAGTCATCGAAGTGCCGCTCAACGACGCCCTGACCCGATTCCGTCTGGTCGCCGTCGCGAGCGTCGGCAGCAATTACTTCGGCAATGGCAGCATCAACATCGACGTCGCCCAGGACGTGCAGGTGAGCTCGGGCCTGCCGCCGGTGGTCCATGCCGGCGACCGGCTGCAGGCGATGGTCACCGTGCGCAACGCGGCCAAGCGCGCCCTCACGCTCGACGTCTCGGCCAGGGCCGAGGGCGTCGCGCCGCTGCCGACACGCAGCATCACGCTCGCGCCGGGCGCGTCGCAAGTGGTCAGGTGGATGGTCGACATTCCGGAGGGTCGCGCCGCGCTCGCGTGGCAGCTCGGCGCGACCGAGGCCGGCAAACCGGGCAACGGCGACCGGCTCGCGGTCAGCCAGAGCATCGCCCCGGCCACCCCGGTGACGGTGCAGGCGGCGACCCTTCGCGAGCTCGACGGGGCCTTCGCGATCCCGCTCGCCCTGCCCCGGGACGCCCTCGCCGGCAGCGGTTCGCTCAACATCGCGTTCCAGGCCAGCCTGGCCGGAGGCATGCCCGGCGTGCGGCGCTGGTTCGAACGCTACCCCTACCAGTGCCTCGAACAACGCGCCTCGGTCGCATTCGGGCTGCCGGACCAAAGCGCCTGGGGCAAGGTCATGGCCGAACTGCCCAAGTACCTGGACGCCGATGGCCTGGCCTCGTACTTCCCGGTGCCGGCGTCCGGCGGCGCCGACGGCAGCGACACCCTGAGCGCCTACCTGCTCGCGCTATCGCACGAGGCCGGCTGGGCCATCCCCGACACAGAGCGCACACGCATGCTCGAAGGCCTGGCAGCGTTCGCGCAATCGAAGATCAAACGCGCGCACTGGGCGCCGCGCGACGACAGCACGGCGCGCAGGCTGGCCGCCGTGGCGGTGCTGTCCCGGCACGCGCGGGCGAGCGCGGCGATGGTGGCCGGCGTCCGAATCGACCCCGACGAATGGACCGTCGCCATGCTCACCGATTGGCTCAATGTGCTGCGCCGTGTCGAAGGCATCCCCAACGCGCGCGCCTTGCAGGAACAGGCCGAAAACCAGCTGCGCGCGCGCCTGGGCTTCCAGGGCACGCGCACGGTGTTCTCGAGCGAAAAGCGCGATCACTGGTGGTGGTTGATGGGCAATGGCGACGTCGACGCGGCGCGCCTGCTGCTGGCCGTGCGCGACCTGCCCCCGTGGCGCGACGATTTGCCGCGCATCGCCGGCGGCCTGCTCGGGCGCCAGCAAGGCGGCGCCTGGAGCAGCACCGTGGCCAATGTCTGGGGCACGCTGGCGATCAAGCAGTTCGCCGGCCAATTCGAAGCGGCCGCGGTCACCGGCCGCACCGGGGTCACGCTCGCATCGTCCCAATCGCCGCCCAAGGCGGTGCAATGGGACGCGGGCCAGCCGGCCCCCATGACGCTGCCATTGGCGCAAGGCCCGTTCGAGCTGCGCCTGGCCCATGCCGGCGGCGGCAAGCCCTGGGTCACGGTCCAGGCGCTGGCGGCCGTGCCTTTGCTCGCGCCGCAGTCGGCCGGCTACCGGATCGAAAAATCGATGACCCCGGTACAGCAGAGGGTGCCGGGGCGGATCAGCGTCGGCGACCTCTGGCGCGTCAGCGTCGATGTCGACGCGCAGGCCGACATGACCTGGGTCGTGCTCGACGACCCGGTGCCGGCCGGCGCCAGCATCATGGGCTCGGGCCTGGGGCGCGACGCGGCCGGCGCGACCAAAGGTGAACAGAGCGGCGGGCCCCGGCCCGCCTACGAGGAACGCAACTTCACGCGCTACCGCAGCTATTACCGGCACATCCCGCGCGGCCGCTTCAGCCAGCGGTACACGATCCGCATCAACAACGCGGGCACGTTTGTGCTGCCGCCGACGCGGGTCGAGGCGATGTACGCGCCCGACGTGTTCGGGGCGATCCCGAACGCGCCGCTGCAAATCAACGAATAAGGGTTGCGCAGGCCAAGGCGCCCACAAGATATTGCAGTGCAGTATAAATAATGTTACCGAGTTCATGTCCCCGACGTGCGAATTTTGCTATGCTTGCGCCGCACATAACCTTACCAAGGGGAAGTCCCATGAGCCAGAGTAAGCCTCTGACACTGCACGTCCCGGAGCCTACAGGCAGACCCGGTTGCAAGACTGATTTTACGTACCTACAATTAAGCGACGCCGGCAAGGTACGCCGGCCGCCGATCGATGTGTTGCCGTCCGAAACCGCCGACATCGCCTCGAGCCTGATCCGCGTGCTCGACGACGAAGGCAACGCGGTCGGCCCGTGGGCCGAGGAGGTCGACAGCGAACTGCTGCGCTTCGGCATGCGCACCATGATGAAAACGCGGATCTTCGACGCCCGCATGGTCATCGCCCAGCGCCAAAAGAAAATGTCCTTCTACATGACCAGCCTCGGCGAGGAGGCGATCGGAACCGCCCATTCGCTCGCGCTGGTCGACGGCGACATGTGCTTCCCGACCTACCGCCAGCAAAGCCTGCTGTTCGCGCGCGAGGCGCCGATGGTCGAGATGATCTGCCAGTTGCTCTCGAACGAGGCCGACCCGCTCAAGGGGCGCCAGCTGCCGGTGATGTACTCGGTGCGCCGGCTCGGCTTCTTCACCATCTCGGGCAACCTCGCGACCCAGTTCGTGCAGGCGGTCGGCTGGGCCATGGCCTCGGCCATCAAGGGCGACACGAAAATCGCCTCGGCCTGGATCGGCGACGGCGCCACCGCCGAGTCGGACTTCAACACCGCCCTCACCTTCGCCCACGTGTACCAGGCGCCGGTGATCCTCAATGTGGTCAACAACCAGTGGGCGATCTCGAGCTTCCAGGGGCTGGCCGGCGGCGAGAGCGTCACCTTCGCCGCGCGCGGCGTCGGCAGCGGCATCGCCGCGCTGCGGGTCGACGGCAACGATTTTTTGGCCGTGCACGCGGCTTCCAAGTGGGCCGCCGAGCGCGCCCGCAACAACCTCGGACCGACCCTGATCGAATGGGTCACCTACCGCGCAGGCCCGCACTCGACCTCGGACGACCCGGGCAAATACCGCCCCACCGACGACTGGTCGTACTTCCCGCTGGGTGACCCGATCGCGCGCCTGCGCAAGCACCTCACGCTCTTGGGCCTGTGGTCGGACGAGGAGCACGAGGCGACGACCAAGGAGCTCGAGGCTGAAATCATCGCCGCCCAAAAAGAGGCGGAGAGTTCCGGCACGCTGGCCAACGGCCGCATTCCAAGCGCGGCGTCGATGTTCGAGGATGTCTATAAAGAGATGCCCGAGCACCTGCGCCAGCAACGTCAACAATTGGGGGTGTGATCGTGGAACGAATGAAAAATGCGGTAACCGCGCCGATGACCATGATCCAGGCCCTGCGTTCGGCCATGGACGTCATGCTCGAGCGCGACAACAACGTGGTCGTGTTCGGCCAGGACGTGGGCTATTTCGGCGGCGTGTTCCGCTGCACCGACGGCCTGCAGGCCAAGTACGGGCGCTCGCGCGTGTTCGACGCGCCGATCTCCGAGGGCGGCATCGTCGGCACCGCGGTCGGCATGGCCGCCTACGGCCTGCGCCCCGTGGTCGAGATCCAGTTCGCCGACTACTTCTATCCGGCCTCGGACCAGATCGTGTCGGAGGCGGCGCGCCTGCGCTACCGCTCGGCCGGCGAGTTCACCGCCTCGATGGTGATCCGCATGCCCTGCGGCGGCGGCATCTACGGCGGCCAGACCCACAGCCAGAGCCCGGAGGCGATGTTCACCCATGTGTGCGGCCTGCGCACGGTGATGCCGTCGAATCCGTACGACGCCAAGGGATTGCTGATCGCCTCGATCGAGAACGACGACCCGGTCATCTTCCTCGAACCCAAGCGCCTCTACAACGGCCCGTTCGACGGCCACCACGACCAGCCGGTGGTGCCGTGGTCGAAGCACCCGATGGGCGAGGTGCCCGAGGGGTATTACACCGTCCCGCTTGACAAGGCGTCGGTGTTCCGCCCGGGGACCGAGCTGACCGTGATCACCTACGGCACCATGGTGTTCGTGTCGGAGGCGGCCGCCAAGGAGACCGGCATCGATTGCGAGATCATCGACCTGCGCACGCTTTGGCCGCTCGACCTCGACACCATCGTCGCCTCGGTCAAAAAGACCGGCCGCTGCGTGGTGGTGCATGAGGCCACCCGCACCAGCGGTTTTGGCGCCGAACTTGCGGCGCTCGTGCAGGAACACTGTTTCTATGAACTGGAAGCGCCGATCGAGCGCGTGACCGGTTGGGACACCCCCTACCCGCATGCGCAGGAATGGGCTTACTTCCCCGGCCCCGACCGCGTCGGTGCCGCATTCAAACGTGCGATGGAGGCCTGATATGGGCGTACATGTAATTAAAATGCCCGATCTGGGCGAAGGCATTGCGGAAGTTGAAGTCGTGGCCTGGCATGTCAAGCCGGGCGACGTGGTGGTCGAAGACCAGGTGCTGGCCGATGTCATGACCGACAAGGCGACGGTCGAAATCCCGTCCGCCGTGGCCGGCACCGTGATCGAACTCGGTGGCCAGCTGGGCCAGGCGCTCGCCGTCGGCGCGGCGCTGATCCTGATCGAGGTCGAGGGCGAAGGCAACCAGAGCGCGGTCAAACAGAACTCGCGCACGATGGCGGCCGCCGCGGCGCCGGTGGTGGCGCCCGTTGCCGTGGCCGCGGCCGCGGTGGTCGAAGCCGCCCCTGTGGCGGCGCCGGTCGCCCCGGCACCGGTGGCCAAGTCGGCGCCGGCGAAAAGCCTCGTCACGCAAGCTAGCCGGGCGGCGGGCGAAAAGCCGCTGGCCGCGCCGGCCGTGCGCCAGCGCGCCTGGGACCTCGGGATCGAGCTGCAGTTCGTGTTCGGCAGCGGCCCGGCCGGGCGCATCACGCACGCCGACCTCGACGACTACGTTGCGCGCGGCGCCGGTGGCGCGGGTGGCGCGGGTGGCGCCGGCGACAACCGCTACGCCACGCTCGACGGCGAAACCGCGGTGCCCGTGATCGGCATGCGGCGCAAGATCGCGCAAAAGATGCAGGACGCAAAACGGCGCATCCCGCACTTCACGTATGTGGAGGAAATCGACGTCACCGAACTCGAAGCGCTGCGCACGCAACTGAACACGCGCTACGGCAAGGAACGCGGCCGCCTGACGATCCTGCCGCTGCTGATGCGCGCCGTGGTCCTCAGCGTGCGCAGTTTCCCGCAGATGAACGCGCGTTTCGACGACGAGGCCAACATCAACACGCTCTACAGCGCGGTCCACATCGGCATCGCCGCCCAGACCGACGCCGGGTTGATCGTGCCGGTGGTGCGCAATGCGGAGGCGCGCGATCCATGGTCGAGCGCGGCCGAGGTGGCGCGCCTGGCCGAGGCGGCCCGCGTCGGCAAGGCGCTGCGCGAGGAGTTGTCGGGTTCGACGATCACCATCACCAGCCTTGGCGCGCTGGGGGGCATCGTCACCACGCCGATCATCAACCATCCGGAGGTCGCCATCGTGGGCGTCAACCGCATGGTCGAACGGCCGATGGTGCGCGACGGCGCGATCGTCATCCGCAAGATGATGAACCTGTCGTCCTCGTTCGACCATCGGGTCGTCGACGGCATGCACGCGGCGCAGTTCGTGCAAATGATCCGCGGCTATCTGGAATGCCCGGCCACCCTGTTTGTGGAGTAGTCAATGAAATCGGTAACAACAAAACTGCTCGTGATCGGCGGCGGCCCTGGCGGCTACGTGGCCGCGATCCGCGCCGGGCAACTGGGCATTCCCACCATGCTGGTCGAGGGCGAGCGCCTTGGCGGCACCTGCCTCAACATTGGCTGCATCCCCTCCAAGGCGCTGATCCACGCGGCCGAGGAATACGACAAGGTGTGCCACTACGCCGACGGTTCGCCGCTCGGCATCTCGGTCGACAAGGCGCGCATCGATCTTGAGCGCACCGTGCAATGGAAGGACGGCATCGTCAAGCGCCTGACCGGCGGGGTCGGCGCCCTGCTCAAGAAAAACGGCGTGCAGGTGCTCAGCGGCTGGGCGCGCATCGTCGACGGCAAGACGGTCGAGGTGCAGGAGGCCGGCGCCGGCGAAGTGACCCGCATCAGCTGCGAACACCTGTTGCTGGCCACCGGATCGCAGGCGGTCGAACTGCCCTTCATGGAATTCGGAGGCGCCGTGATGTCGGCGACCGAGGCGCTCTCGCCGGCCACGCTGCCCAAGCGGCTGGTGGTGGTGGGCGCCGGCTACATCGGGCTCGAGCTAGGCATCGCCTACCGCAAGCTGGGCGCCGAAGTGGCCGTGGTCGAGGCCATGGACCGCATTTTACCGGCGTACGACGACGAACTGGCCAAACCGGTGGCCAGCTCGCTCAAGCGGCTGGGCGTGCAGACACACCTGGGATGCAGCGTATTGGGCATGAATGAAGCGGGCGACGCAGTGCGCGTGCGCGACGCCGCCGGGAACGAATCGGAACTCGCCGCCGACCGCGTGCTGGTGGCGGTTGGACGCCGTCCGCGCACCGAAGGCTGGGGCCTCGAGAGCCTGCTGCTCGACATGAACGGACGCGCGGTCAAGATCAACGACCAATGCCAGACATCGATGCGCGGCGTGTGGGCGATCGGCGACATCACGGGCGAGCCGATGCTGGCGCACCGCGCGATGGCGCAGGGCGAAATGGTGGCCGACATCATCGGAGGCAAGCGGCGCCACTTCACGCCGGTCGCGATTCCGGCGGTGTGCTTCACCGATCCCGAAATCGTGGTGGTCGGCCTGACGCCGCAAGAGGCGAAGCAGGCCGGCATCGATTGCATCACGGCGAACTTCCCGTTCGCGGCCAACGGCCGGGCGATGACGATCGAAGGCACGGACGGCTTCGTGCGGGTCGTCGCGCGCGGCGACAACCACCTGATTGTGGGCTGGCAGGCGGTCGGGCGCGGCGTGTCGGAGCTGAGCACCGCGTTTTCGCATTCGATCGAACTGGGCGCGCGCCTCGAAGACGTGGCCGGAACCATCCATGCGCATCCGACCCTGGGCGAAGCGGTGCAGGAAGCGGCATTGCGGGCACTGGGACACGCTTTGCATATATAGTATCGCCAACCACTACGTCGTCCCCGGCCCCGCCATGGGGGGCGTAGTGGGTTTCAATCACCACACCGGACCCCATCATGCCCCGCAGCATCCTCGACGAAGCCCAGATCCACCCCGCCATCCGGCAGCACATCAGCGAGCGGCACGCCGACATCGTCAAGGAAGTGCAGGCGGCCATCGCAAACAACGCCATCGTGGTGGTCGGCATGCGCCAGAACCCCTACCCGCGCAAGGCGCGCAAGGCGCTCGACGCGCTCAACACCCCGTACAAATACCTCGAATACGGCGGCTACCTGAGCCAGTGGCGGGCGCGCACGGCGCTCAAGATGTGGACCGGCTGGCCGACTTACCCGATGATCTTCGTGAAGGGCACCCTGATCGGCGGCTTCAGCGAACTGCGGGGCCTGATCGACAGCGGCGAGCTCGCGCGCACAATTTCCTAAAAAGCACTTTAATCCGTTCGCTAACGTACAGAACAATTAGCGGCGCTTGGTTATCCTTGCTGTCTGGAATTTTATTTTAGCAACCAAGGAGATAACCATGTTTGGATCGAACATCAGCACTGCCGGCAACGAAATGAAGTCGATGATCAACGAGGCGGAGCGCACGCTGAACGAAGCCAAGACGACGACTGGTGAAAAAGCGGAAGAGCTGCGCAAGAAGGGCCTGGACCTTTTGTCGAGCAGCATCTGCAAGGCACAGGAGCTCGAGAAAATGGCGATCACCTCGGCCAAGGATGCAGCGGCCTCGACCGACAAATACGTGCATCAAAACCCATGGTCGTCGATTGCGGTGTCGGGCGTGGTCGGCGCCGGCATCGGCATGGTGTTGGGCATGGCAATCGCCAACCGCCGTTGATCGCCCCGCTTGCGCGGCAAGCCCGCCGCAAGCTGATCTGCAAAAAAACGCGCCCTCCCCGGGCGCGTTTTGCCATCCGCCCCGGAAACCTTCCACTATCGGCACTATCGGGGTCAGACCCCAAATGTGAACATGTCACAATCGGGGTCTGACCCCAGTTAAGGAACATTTCGGCGAAAAATTCCCAGCCTAAAAACGCGCCCATAGAGGAACGCATTTAGGCATCTTCTTCCGTAATATTTCACAACCGGGGTCTGACCCCGTTTGTTAAATAATTCACCATTGGGGTCAGACCCCGGTTGTGGAACGATGCGCCTGGGATAGGAGCCCGGGGTCAGGCGGGAACGGGGAGCGGCGCCACCAGCGTGCGCCGGAACGCGAGGTATTCTTGCACCACCGCCTTGGGTGACTCGAGCATCGGTAAGTGGCCCAGGCCGTCGATGATGTGAACCTTGGAATTTGGGAACAGCAGGGCCAAGGCGTCCGCCCCCGTCGGACTCAGGATGCGGTCCTCGGCGCCCCACACGATCAGCGCCGGCGTCGGCTGCGGCGCGTACTGGGCCTCGAGCAGCGTCGAACTCGTCAGTTGCTGGAGGATCTGCGTGTGCAAGGCGAAATCGCCGATCGCACGCCGCGCCAGCACCCGGCGCAAAAATCGCGGGAAGTATGGCACCTTGTGCATCGTAGCCGCCATCAAGGCGTCGAATCCGGCTTCATCCTTGACCAGCAAGGGCATCTCGCCCGTTTTCTCGTAATGGCGCAACAGCGGCGTGTCGTGCGCCGCTTCGGTCCCGGCCGCGTCGATCAACCACACGCTGCCGACCATCTCCGGATACGTCGCCGCAAATTGCGCGGCAATGAAGCCGCCCATCGAGTTGCCGGCCAGGTGCACCCGACTTACCCCCATCTGGGCCAGAAACACGTGCAGGCGCCCCACTTGGTCGGACATGAAATAGTTCGCGTCGATGTCGCGCGTCGCTTCGCCGAAACCGGGCAGGTCCGGAACCAGGACCCGGTAGTGCGGGGTCAGGTGGCGCGCGATGCGGGTGAAATTGTCTTTGTCGCCGGCAAAACCGTGGATCAGCATCAGGGCTTCGCCCTTGCCGCCTTCGAGGTAGGGCATGTCGAACCTGCCCACCCGCGCCGTGCGCGTCGACAGCCCGCCAAAACGCCGTTCGGCGCCCATCGCGATGCGCGTGAGCAGTTCCGGCGCGAGCCGGGTTGCGACAAAGAGGGCGGCCAGCGCCGCCAACAGCAGATATACGTAGACCATCGATCAAGCTTTCGTCGCCCATGAAGTGCTTGATCTTACCTCATGGAACGACGCAGCTTGTAGAGGCGCGCCTCAGATGGTGAGACTTTACCGGACGTGCCCTAGCAGCCTGTCGGACTTGAAGGATATCGGCTGCAAATCCGCCTGAGCGGTCCATATTTCGCCGCTTTTTTGGCCAATAGAATAACTATTGACCTTCAAAATCGTCGAAATCTGTCCTCGCTCAGCCGAATTTTCGCTTCGATTCTTTAAGTCCGACAGGCTGCTAGCAGCGCGCCAGAAGGTGGCCGATCGAGGCGCCAAGCACAGCCATAGCGCGGGCTATGTGCAACGACGAGCGGGCGCCTTCCGGCGTGCCGAGCGGGCATGGGCGCAGACTCTCAGCCACTCAGGTCGTGGTGGCCCTGATCAGCATGGCGACCGCTTCGGCCGCCATGCCCTCTTCGCGGCCGAGGTAACCGAGCTTTTCGTTGGTCTTGGCCTTGATGTTGACCTGCTGGGGCGAGACCCCGAGGTCTTCGGCGATGCGCGAAATCATTTGGGCGATGTGGGGCGCCATTTTCGGCGCCTGCGCGATGATGGTCGCGTCGACATTGCCGATCGTGTAGCCGGTCGCGACGACCCGGTGCGCCACTTCGCGCAACAGGGTGCGCGAATCGGCCCCCGCGAACATCGGGTCGGTGTCGGGGAAATGTTTGCCGATGTCGCCCAGCGCGGCCGCGCCGAGCAAGGCGTCGATGATGGCGTGCAGCAGCACGTCGGCGTCCGAATGGCCGAACAGGCCCAGCCGGTGCGGGATCGTGACCCCGCCGATGATCAGTTTGCGGCCCTCGACGAGGGCGTGGCAGTCATAGCCGGTGCCGATGCGAAACGGCGGGGTTGGGTTGTAGGAAGCGAGTGCCATAGTTTGGTTTCACACTTTTAGGTTAGGGCGCTGCCAGGTACATCTCGGCGATCCGGATGTCCGCCGGCAGCGTCACTTTTAAATTACGGGGATGTCCCTCGACCAGGCGCGGCGCGAAGCCCATCGCTTCGATCGCACTGGCGTCATCGGTAATGACGCTGGCGTCGGTGGCCGCTGCGAGCGCGTCGCATAGCAGTCGGTATCGGAACATCTGCGGGGTCTGGGCCAGCCACAGGCCGTCGCGCGCGACGCTCGATGTGGCGGCAGGAACGTTGGCGCCGGCGGCCATGCTGGCGCGCTTGACGGTGTCGACCACCGGCAGCGCGAGCAGGCCGCCGACCGCGTCGTTGCCGACGGCGTCGATCAGTTTTGCGATCAGCGCCGCGTTGAGCCCCGGGCGCGCGGCGTCGTGCACCAGTACCCAGTCGAACTCGCCGAGCTCGCCGGCCAGGGCGCGCAATGCGTTTTGCACCGAGGCCAGGCGCGAAGCGCCGCCGCAGCGCAGCACCGTGACCGCGCCGGGCGGCACGACCGCGTCGATCTGGCCGTCGTGCGCACTGACGACGACATAGGTGTGGCTGATCAGGGCGCTGGAAAGGAAGGCGTCGATCGTGTGGCGCAGCATCGGCTTGCCGCCGATGTCGATGTATTGCTTGGGGCCGTCAGCGGCCATGCGCGCGCCAACGCCGGCCGCGGGAATGAGGGCGAAGTAACGCGGTGCTGCCTGGGTCGTTGGTTTCATCGTGCCTTGTCGTGCCGCTGTTTTTTCCGCTGTTTCTACTGCCGTTTTTCCCGCTGTTTCTACTGCTGTTTCTACTCCTGTTTTTAATGCCGTTCTTGCCGCTGCCCGCGCGCTCGAGGTGCGGACGGCTGCACTAAGAACTGTACCTCACCTCCGCGAACTTTGCTCAGGTGCGCTCATTATTGCGGTCCCGGCCGGCGGCCTGTAAAGACCCCGCCGCACGCCAGCTTCCACTGTCGGCAAATGGTCAAAGTCGGTGTTGAGGTGCCGCACTCGATGCGCTGGAATCTATGTTCTTGAACATGGACCCGCCGCGCGCCCCAAGCCCGTATCGGCCGCATCAACCCGGTTGCCAGAGCCCGAAAACAAGGCCGAACAGCACGAACTGCACGGTATGGTAGCCGCCGTCGATCAGCCACAGCTTGTAGCTGCGCTGGGAGAATTGGTAGTTGATGCCGAAGCTGGTCGCGACCAGGCCGAAGCCGATCAACAGTCCCAGCGACAGCGCGCCCTCGAGCGTGGTCCCGGCCGGCAGCACGGCGGCGAATGCGACCGCGGCCACGACCGAAAAGGCGAAGCTGACGCCGAACACTTTTGCGGGATGGCCGGTTTGCGGCTGGCCGCCGTTCTCCGCGTTCCAGATGCGGCCGAACAGTGCCGGCGAATACCACAAACCGCCCAGCAAGAAGCTCGATGCAGCTGCCACAAGTATGGCCCAATAGTTCATTGTTACCTTTCTTCCGTCCGGGCGCGCAGCCCGGACAGTCAAGTTTTTTTAAAGTGGTCAATCTTTCCACTTTAACAGCAAGCTGACTATGCGGCAATATTCAGCCGCGACGCGCCACGCGCAACGCGCATCGCACATCGCCTTTATGTCAGCGCCGGACATTTTGCAAGTTGCGCAGCGCTTGATATGTACCAAAAGATACATTGATAGAATAGTTCCGTTGTGCAATCCCGTACGCACGCATGAGGGTGTAAGATTGTTCCATATAGATATCTTCCCTCTCACAAAGATCGCCTTTCTGGCTGATGGAGCTGTTTCACGTGCAAAATACAGTACTCATAGCAGGATTAATCCTGATTATTATTGCAGGGGCGGCATTCGGTTTTTTCAAATTCCGTCAGTTGAAATCGCGCCTGCCACAAATGGCCGCGCCACCCGAAGAGACGGCGTTGCTCGATGACGGCTCGGTCGAAGTCCAGCCTCTCAAAAAAGCCGCGCATCCCGTTTCGGTCGACGCACACGATGGGTACGCCGGACAGCCTGCCGATGCCGACCCGCTCGACGACCAGGCCTGGCTCGATGCCCAGTCGGCCGAGTTGCATTCCGGTGTGTGGGCCAAGGTCGAGGAACGACAGCGCGTCAAGGAATTGGAACTGCGCATGGCATGGCGCGTCGTTGAGCTCGAGGCCAAGCGGCTCGAAACGGAGCGTTTTGACAACGACGAAAACGCCCGGATCGCCGCCGCCCGCGCCGAAGAGGAACTGGCCGGGCGCCCGGACACGATCATCGACGAAATCGACGTCAGCCGACTCGACGCGCCGCGCACGCGCCCCAAGGCGGACGACTTCGGCACCGAAATCGAAGGCGAGCCATCGGCACTCGATGTCGATTTCATCTTTGGCGATGCGCCCGCCGCCGCCGGGGACGCCGCTAAAGAAGATGCGCCGGCTCAGACCGGGGACGACAACGCGCGCCAGACGGCCGCCGAGGCCGAGGCGGCGCGCCTTGAAGCCGAGCGCGTGGCCTCGGAAGAACAAGCGCGCATCGAGGCCGGGCGCCTAGCCGCAGACGAAGCCGACCGCATCGAAGCGGCGCGGCTGGCCGAAGAGGCGGATGCCCGCATCGAGGCCGAACATATCGCGCAGCAGAATGAAGCACGGTTTGAAGCGGAGCGCCTGGCCGCCGAGGAAGCCAGGCTGCTGGCCGAAAAACAGATCGACATCGAAGGCGAACCGTCGCGCCTCGATGTCGAGTTCATTTTCGATCGCAATGGCGCAGCGGTCCGCGCCGAGCGCCCGGCCGAGGCGCCCACCCCCGCTTTTCCCGAGGAACAAGCGCCCGCCGCGGCCGACAGCGAGGACCTTGGCGTCGAACTGATAGTCCACCCGGTCCCGAGCGCGCCGGAAGCGGCAGCGGCAGCGGTGGCGCCATCCGAACCGGAAGCCGAAAACGCACCTGAAAACGCGTCCGCGGCGCAATTCGACGAGGACAACCTGGCCGACCTGGCGCCCACGAACGCCGAGGTTGAGGCGCGCATCGAAGCCGAGCGCATCGCCGAACTGGAAAAGTCGCGTGCCGCGTTCGAGCACGCGGCCAACGAAGAGGCGGCCGCGATCGCCCGCGCCGCCGAAGAGGTCGCGCGCATCGAGGCCGAGGAAGCGGCGCGGCTCGAGGCGATCCGCCTGGCCGAGGAGGAAGTGGCACGGCTCGAGGCCGAACGCATTGCCGAAGAAGACGCGGCCCAATTCGAGGCATTGCGCTTGGCGGCCGAAGAAGCCGCTCGCCTCGAAGCCGAACGCATCGCCGAGATCGCACGCCTTGAAGCCGAACGCATCGCCGAAATGGCGCGCGTGGAAGCCGAACGGGCAGCCGAAGCGGCGCGCCTCGAGGCCGAACGGGCCGCCGAAGCCCGGCGCCTCGAAGCAGAACGCGCCGCCGCGGCCGAAGCGGCGCGCCTTGAAGAAGAACGCGTCGCGGCCGAAACAGCGGCCCGCCTTGAAGCCGAGCGTCTCGCCGCCGAGGAATCCGCGCGCCTTGAAGCCGAACGCCTCGCCGCCGAAGACGCGGCGCGCATCGAGGCCGAGCGCATCGCGGCCGAAGAGGCTGCACTGCGCGCGGCCGAACGCCTTGAAGCCGACAACGCCGCGCGCATCGAAGCCGAACGGCTCGCGGCCGAAGAAGCCGCCCGTCTGGACGAGGAGCGCATCACCAAGGCGGTCAATGAACGCCTGGAAGCGGCGCGCATCGAGAACGAAGCCAGGCTGCTGCTCGAGGCGCAGCGCCGCACGGCCGAAAAGGCGGCGCGCCTGGCTGCCGAAAAAGCGGTGCGCGCGGAAGCCGAACGGGTCGCCCACGAAAAGACCGCGCGTCTCGAGGCCGAGCGCCAGGCCGCCGCGGCGGCGAAAGCCGAAGCGGACGCCAAAGCAAACGCCGCCGCGGCGCCAAGGCGCGGCAAACCGGCGCAAAAGGCGGTCGCCGAGACGATCATCATGATCGCCGACGATTCCAAGGTGGTGCGGATCAAGACCAACCGTTTGCTCGGCAACAATGGCTTCCAGGTGCAATTGGCCGAGGACGGCCTCGACGCGGTGCGCCAGATCGCCGAACGCATGCCCGACATCCTCATCACCGACGTCGAGATGCCTGGCATGAACGGTTTTGAATTGACCGTCTCGCTGCGCCAGAATCCGGCGACCGCGCACATCCCCGTCATCATGATCACGGCCGAGGAGAGTTACGCGACCAAGGCGGCCGACGCGGGTGTGGATGTGCTGCTCGGCAAGCCCTACCCCGAGGCCGACATGATCGAGCACATCAACCGCCTCATGCGCGATGGGCGTTTCCAGTAGGGGGAAACCGGTTCGCTAAACCTCTGAATAAATAAGGAACAACGGGACCACGATCGCGACGATGGAAATAACACCGACCGAAACACGGGCGACACTGGGCAATTGCCAGAACGATAGTTCGTCCAGTTTTGGGCCGGCCAGTTCGCAGACAATCCACAGAAACAAGATGAAGGGCCAATGCGCCCAGCTCAGTAATGCGTCGGCGTAACCCAGGCCCGGCACCGGAAACAGCCATGCGAGCAGCGCGACAAGCGCGGCCAGCACGGCGCCGGCCACGAAGATGATCTTGCCGATCGACGGCCCCGGGTCGAAATCGAATAGACGCCGATTGATCAGAGCCCCCTACCCCGGCGTCCAGGCACCCGCGATAATTTTCTCGAGCCAGAACGCGCCGATGATCGTCTTCACGTCGGTGATCTGACCGCCGCGGACCATCTCGAGCATCTCCGGCACGGTCGCCGTGAACACCTCGAGAAACTCGCCGTCGTCGAGCTTGGTCGGCCCCGCGGTCAGTCCGCGCGCGACAAACAGGTCGAGGTGTTCGTCCGAATAGGCGATCGCATTGTGGATGGTGCAGACGGATTGCCAGTCGCTGGCGATATAGCCGGTTTCTTCCTGCAGCTCGCGCCTGGCGCAGTCGAGCGAGGCTTCGCCGGGATCGATTTTACCGGCGGGAAATTCGATGAACACGCGGTCGAGCGGATAGCGGAACTGGCGCTCGAGCAGCACGCGGCCATCGTCGAACAACGGCAAGATGACCACCGCGCCCGGATGCTTGATGTATTCGCGCGCGGTGTGTTTGCCGTTGGGCAGCGACACGATGTCGCGCGCGAGCTTGAGGAAACCGCCGTCGTAGACCACTTCCCCGTCGATTCGGGTCTCTCTGAGCTGCGAATCCATGCGCGACTCCAGGGTCGGGTAGATGAGTATCAGCGTTTGCGCAGGTAGCGCATCACAAAGCCGGGAAAACCGAGCACCACGAACAGCGGCACCGTGATCATATAAAACTCTTTGGTCTGCTTGAACACGTTGCCGATGCGCGACTCGAGCAGCCAGGCCAGCGCCCCGACGACAAAGTACAGCACCGCCAGTTCGCCGATGCGCACCCAGCCGTGCTTGTTGGGGGCCCCGCCCGGCTGCGCCGGCTTCAGGGGAATGAAGCCGAACAGGGACTCGTTCACATACGGCAAATTGGCAAGTACCAGGGCGACCAAAATCAGCAGCCAGCTCGCAAGTGAAACATCCATCAGCTGACCAGCGACTTGCTCATCGCATCGATGCAGGTCGTGAGCAAGGCGCCTGGCCACAGGCCAAGGCCGACGATGGCGATGCCGTTGATGGACATCATCACGCGCATGTCGAGCGGCGCGACGATCGGCGATGCGTCGGACGCTTCGTCGAACCACATGACCTTGACCACACGCAGGTAGTAGAACGCGCCGATCAGCGAGAACATCACCGCCAGCACCGCCAGCCAGATCTGACCCGTCGTCACGACCGCGTCGAGCACCGCGAACTTGGCGATGAAGCCCATCGCGGGCGGCACGCCGGCGAGCGAGAACATGAGGATCGTCATGACAACGGCGAACCACGGGCTGCGCTTGGCCAAGCCCTTGAAGTCGCTCAGTTCCTCGGCCTCGAAGCCGGAGCGCGCGAGCATCATGATGAGGCCGAAGCTGCCCAGCGTCGTCAGCACATACGTGATCACATAGTACATGGCGCCGCCGTAGGCCGCCGCCATGTTGCTTTCGTTGTGAGGAGGACCGCCGGCGACGGCGACCACGCCGGCCAGCATGCCGAGCATCACAAAGCCCATCTGGGCGATGGTCGAATAGGCCAGCATGCGCTTGATGTTGGTTTGCGCGATCGCGGTCAGGTTGCCGATGGCCAGCGACATGACGGCCAGCACCATGAGCATCAGCTGCCAGTCGAGCGCCATGTGGCGCAGGCCCTCGGCCAGCAGGCGCACGACGATCGCGAACGCGGCCAGCTTGGGCGCGCCGCCCAGCAACAGCGTGACCGCCGTCGGGGCACCTTGGTAGACGTCCGGCACCCACATGTGGAACGGCACCACGCCGAGCTTGAAGGCGAGGCCGGCGACGACGAACACGAGGCCGAACTTGAGCACGTTGGTGTTTGCCGTGCCGCTTTCGATGACGCGGGCGATGTCGGACAGGTCGAGCGAGCCGGTCGCGCCGTAGATCATCGAGATGCCGTACAGCAAGAAACCGGAGGCGAGCGCGCCCAGGATGAAGTACTTCATCGCCGCTTCGGTCGCGATCGCGTGGTCGCGGCGCAGCGCGACGAGCGCGTACAGCGACAGCGACATCAGTTCGAGGCCGAGGTAGATCGACAGCATGTTATTGCCTGAGATCATAATCATCTGGCCGAGCATCGCGAACAGCGCGATCACATAGAACTCGCCGCCGAGGTTGCCCGACAACATGCCGCGGTCGGTCGCGTACTGGCGCGAATAGATCAGCGTGACGCCGACGGCCAGGTAGGTGAACAGCTTGAGCAGGTTGGCGATCGGATCGGACACGTACATGTTGTTGAACGTGTAGACGGTCGCGCCGGACGCGAAGTCGATGGCGGTGAACACAGCGCAGCCGATCAGGGCCATCAGCGCGAGGCGGTAGGTGACGGCGCGCTTCGCTTCCGACAGGAACATGTCGATCAACAGAATCGCGGATGCGGCGATCATCAAAAAGATCTCGGCGTAGGCCGGGATCAGGTTGGGGGTCGGGAACGTGTTGGTCATAGTTGTCAGTCAGTTTTATTGTGGCAGCAGCGCTGGCAGTTTCGACACGTTCACGTGGCTGAGCAGGTCGGCCACGGAGGTTTGCATCGTATCGGTGAACGGCGCTGGGTACAGGCCCATGGCCAGCACGGCGATGGCAAGCACGGCGAACATGAAGAATTCGCGACGGTTCAGGTCGGTCAAGGCGTCGACGTTCTTGTTGGCGATGGCGCCGAACACCACGCGCTTGACCATCCACAGCGAGTACGCCGCGCCCAGGATCAGGGCGGTGGCGGCCAGCATGCCGATCCAGAAATTGAATTTGACGGCGCCCAAAATCACCATGAACTCGCCGACGAAGCCCGACGTCGCCGGCAAGCCCGCATTGGCCATCGAGAAGAACACGAAGAAGGCGGCGAACTTCGGCATGCGGTTGATCACGCCGCCATAGGCGGCGATCTCGCGCGAATGGACGCGGTCGTACAGCACGCCGATGCACAGGAACATCGCGCCCGAAATGAAACCGTGCGAGATCATCTGGACGATGCCGCCCTGCACTGCCATGTCGCCGAACATGAAGAAGCCCAGCGTGACAAAACCCATGTGCGCGATCGACGAATAGGCGACCAGTTTTTTCATGTCGGTCTGCACCAGCGCGACGAGGCCGATGTAGATCACGGCGATCAGCGACAAGGTGATGATGAACGGCGCCAGGTACAGGCTCGCGTCCGGGGCGATCGGCAGCGAGAACCGCAGGAAGCCGTAGGCGCCGAGCTTGAGCATGATCGCGGCCAGCACGACGGAGCCGCCGGTGGGCGCCTCGACGTGGGCGTCGGGCAGCCAGGTGTGCACCGGCCACATCGGCACTTTTACCGCGAACGCCATCAGGAAGGCGCAGAAAATGAGGACCTGCTCGCGCATCGTCAACGGCAACTGGTGCCACTCGAGGATGCTGAACGAGCCGCCCGATTTGTTATACAGGTAGACGATCGCGACGAGCGTGAGCAGCGAGCCAAAAAAGGTGTACAAGAAAAACTTGAACGACGCGTACACGCGGTTGGCGCCGCCGAACACACCGATGATGATAAACATCGGGATCAGCGTCGCTTCAAAGAAGAAGTAAAACAGCAGTCCGTCCATCGCGCAAAACACGCCGACCATCAGGCCCGACAAAATCAGGAACGATCCCATGTACTGCGCCACGCGCTTCTCGATCACTTCCCACGCCGAGATCACCACGATGATCGTGATAAACGCCGTCAGCGGCACGAACCACAGCGACAAACCGTCGACCGCGAGCGCGTACATGATGTTGAAGCGGCCGATCCACGGGGCGCTTTCGACGAACTGCATGCCGTGCGCGGCGTTATCGAAGTTCATCATCAGCGGGATCGTCGGCAAGAAGCTGACGATGGCGCCGACAAGCGAGAGCACGCGGGTGAAGCCCGCTTTTTCATCGCGGCCGACCGCCAGGATCAGCACGCCGAACAAAATCGGGACCCAAATCGCGAGACTCAGGTACGGAGGGAATTGAGAGATCGTAAACTGCATCATTATCGTTATCTTTGCGTGTCAGCGGGTTAAACTTGCCAAAACGGCAGGAAGTAGATCAGGAAGCCCAACACGCCGAGAATCATGACGAAAGCGTAGTGGTAGATGAAACCGGTCTGCAACTTGCGCGACAGTGCCGAGAACAGGCCCACCATTTTTGCGCTGCCATTGACGACGAAGCCATCGATGATGCTCTTGTCGCCGACACTCCACAGACCGCGGCCAAGCAGACGGGCGCCGCCGGCGAAGACCACGTCATTGAACATGTCCATGTAGTACTTGTTTTCGAGCAGCGTGTGCAGCGCGTGGAACTTGGCGAAGAACCAGGCCGGCACCTTGCGGTTGACCATATAGCAGTAGTAGGCCGAGGCGACACCGGACATCGCCAGGAAGAACGGCAGCGTCATCATGCCGTGCAAGGTCATGGCCATCGGACCGTGGAAGGCTTCTTTCAAGGTTGCCATCGCGGAGTGCTTGGGGTCGACCGTGATGACGCCATTGAAGAAGTCGCCGTGCAACATTGGCTCGATCGTGAAGTAGCCGATCAGCACCGATGGAATGGCCAGCATGATCAACGGGAAGGTCACCACGAATGGCGACTCGTGCGGCTTCTCGCCCTGCGCCAGGCCGTGGTGGGCGTGGTCGTCGTGGTCGTCGTGCGCGTCGTGCTCTTCTTCCTCGTGGTGGGCGTCCGAATCTTTGTGGTCGTGGGTTTTATGGTCGTGGCCGTGGTCATGCGCATGCGCCCTGCCGAAACGCTCTTCACCGTGGAACACCAGGAAGTACATCCGGAACGAGTAGAACGCGGTCACGAACACGCCGGCCAGCACGGCGAAGTTGGCAAAGCCGGAGCCGAAAATCGTGGTCGCGTGCACCGCCTCGATGATGCTGTCCTTCGAATAAAAACCCGAGAAAAACGGCGTGCCGATCAGCGCCAGGGAGCCGAGCAAGGCGGTGATCCAGGTGATCGGCATGTACTTGCGCAGGCCGCCCATGTTGCGGATGTCCTGGTCGTGGTGCATGCCGATGATGACCGAACCGGCGCCGAGGAACAGCAGCGCCTTGAAGAACGCGTGCGTCATCAGGTGGAACACGGCGATGCCGTAGGCCGACGAGCCGAGCGCGACCGTCATGTAGCCGAGCTGCGACAGGGTCGAATAGGCGACCACGCGCTTGATGTCGTTCTGGATGATTCCCAAAAAGCCCATGAACAGCGCCGTGATCGAACCGATGATCAGCACGAACGACAAGGCGGTGTCGGACAATTCAAACAGCGGCGACATGCGCGCGACCATGAAGATGCCGGCCGTGACCATGGTCGCGGCGTGGATCAGGGCCGAGATCGGGGTCGGGCCCTCCATCGAATCGGGCAGCCATACGTGCAGCGGGAACTGGGCCGATTTGCCCATCGCGCCGATGAACAGGCAGATGCAGGCGACCGTGAGCAGCATCCAGTCGGTGCCGGGCAGGGTCATCGCGGCCAGCGCGTCCTTCTTGGCGAACACTTCGGCGTAGTTCATGGTGTCGGCGAAGGCGAACAGCAGGCCGATGCCGAGGATGAAGCCGAAGTCGCCAACGCGGTTGACCAGGAAGGCCTTCATGTTGGCGAAGATGGCGGTCGGACGGGTGTACCAGAAACCGATCAGCAGGTACGAGACCAGGCCCACCGCCTCCCAGCCGAAGAACAGCTGCAGGAAGTTGTTCGCCATGACCAGCATCAGCATCGAGAACGTGAACAGCGAGATGTACGAGAAGAAGCGGTTGTAGCCTTCGTCATCCTTCATGTAGCCGATCGTGTAGATGTGCACCATCAGCGACACGAAGGTCACCACGCACATCATCATCGCCGACAGCGCGTCGACCTGGAACCCGACTTCGAGTTTCAGGGAGCCGACGGTCATCCAGGTGTAGAGCGTTTCGTTGAACACGGCGGCGCCGTCGAGCACCTGCATGAGCGTGTGGACCGACAGTATCAGCGAGATGAGCACGCCGAGAATCGTGACCGTGTGCGACGTCTTGCGGCCGACGATGTTCCCCAGGAACTTTGTACCAAACAAGCCCGCGATCACGGCACCGACCAGCGGCGCCAGCGGTACGGCAAGAAGGATATTAGGGTTAAGAAGTTGCCCCGCCATGTTGAACCTTAATCGTTATTTATTCGAATTTGAAGCGCGCCCGGGGGCGCGGTTTCGGTGCGCAGCCAGCTTAGCCTTTGAGGCTGTCCAGGTCTTCCACGTTGATCGTGTCCAGATTGCGGAACAGGACCACCAGGATCGCCAGGCCGATGGCCGCTTCGGCCGCCGCGACGGTCAGGATGAAGAACACGAAAATCTGTCCGGCCGCGTCGCCCAGGTAGTGCGAAAAGGCGATGAAGTTCAGGTTGACCGACAGCAGCATCAACTCGATGGCCATCAACAACACGATGATGTTCTTGCGGTTCAGAAAAATGCCGACGATCGAGATCGCGAACAGGATCGCGGCCAGGACCAAGTAGTGTGCGAGCGTGAGTGTCATGGTGTCTCCTTGCCGGCGCCGGGCGCCGCTTGTTCGGCCGCCTTGGCGGCTTGTTCGGCCGCCAGCGCGTCGGCCGCGTTCGAGGCGCGGTCGATCGCGCCTTGGTCGACCGCGTCCATCTTGACGATGCGCAGGCGGTCGTTGCGCTTGACGCGCACCGCCTCGGCCGGATCGAAGTGCTTGCTGTCCTTGCGCTTGCGCAGGGTCAGCGCGACGGCCGCGATCATCGCCACGAGCAAAATGGCGGCCGCGATCTCGAAGCCGTAGATGTATTCGGTGTAAATCAGCATACCCAGTTCCTTGGTGCCGCCGATGTTGAGCGCGGCCGCCTCGGCCGACTGCTCGAAATCGGCATAGCCGCGCCACACCACCGCCGCCATCTCGAGCACGATGACGGCCCCGATGGTTGTCGCCAGCGGCAGATAGGACCAGAAGCCCTCCCGCATGCGGTCCATATTAATGTCGAGCATCATCACCACGAACAGGAACAACACCATGACGGCGCCGACGTACACGAGCACGAGCACGATGGCCAGGAACTCGGCCTTGAGCAGCAGCCAGATGCCGGCGGCGTTGAAGAACGCGAGCACCAGGAACAGGGCCGCGTGCACCGGATTGCGGGCCGTGATAACGCGGGTCGCGGCACCGATCAGGATGAACGCGAACACGTAAAATAAGAGAGATTTAAAATCCATAACTAACCCAAGAGACCTACAGATTAACGATCAGGCGCGCCCATTCGGCACAGGCGCACTGTGATTTTTTGAAGGCGTGCTTAATTAACGGTACGGCGCGTCGGCCTCGCGGGCCGCGGCGATTTCGGTTTCGTAGCGGTCGCCGACAGCGAGCAACATCTCTTTCGTGTAGTACAAATCGCCGCGTTTTTCGCCGTGGTATTCGAGTACATGGGTTTCGACGATCGAGTCGACCGGGCAGGACTCTTCGCAAAAACCGCAGAAAATGCACTTGGTCAGGTCGATGTCGTAACGCGTGGTGCGGCGCGAGCCGTCGTCACGCTGCTCCGACTCGATCGTGATGGCCATCGCCGGGCACACCGCCTCGCACAGTTTGCAGGCGATGCAGCGCTCTTCCCCGTTGGGGTAGCGGCGCAGCGCGTGCAAGCCGCGGAAGCGTGGAGACATCGGCGTCTTCTCTTCCGGGAATTGCACGGTGATCTTGCGCGCGAACATATACCTGCCCGTCAGCGCCAAGCCCTTGAACAGCTCCAACAGCAGCAGGCTGCGGAAAAAATCTATCACTCTGGTCATGTCTAATTCGCTCTCTTACTTCCAAATATTCCAGGACGTCTGCATCCAGGCCGCGACGATCACGAGGTACGCCAAGGTCAGCGGGATGAACACCTTCCAGCCGAGGCGCATGATCTGGTCATAGCGATAGCGCGGGAAGGTACCACGGGTCCAGATAAACAGCGAGACGACGAAGAAGCTCTTGATGCCGAGCCAGATCCAGCCGGGGATGAAGTCGAGGAGCGCGATTGGCGAATCCCAGCCACCGAGGAACATCAGCGAAGCGAGCACGCTGATCAGAATCATGTTGGCGTATTCGGCCAGGAAGAACATCGCGTACGACATGCCCGAGTACTCGACCATGTGGCCGCCGACGATCTCGGACTCGCCCTCGACGACGTCGAACGGGTGGCGGTTGCATTCGGCCAGGCCGGACACCAGGTACACCACGAACACCGGCAGCAGCGGCAGCCAGTTCCACGACAGGAAATTGAGGCCCATGCCGTGCATCTGGCCGACCTGCTGGCCCTGCACGATATCGATGAAGTTGAGCGAACCGGACACCATCAGCACGATCACTAGCGCAAAACCCATCGCGATTTCGTAGGACACCATCTGGGCCGAGGCGCGCATCGCGCCCATGAACGAGTACTTCGAGTTGGAGGCCCAGCCGGCGATGATGATGCCGTACACCTCCATCGAGGTGATCGCGAGCAGCAGCAGCAAGCCGGCGTTGACGTTGGCGAGCACCACCTCGGGGCCGAACGGCACCACCACCCAGCAAGCGAGCGCCGGCGCGATCGTCATGATCGGGCCGATCACGAACAAGGCCTTGTTCGACTTGGCCGGGATGATGATTTCCTTGAACAGCAGCTTCATCGCATCGGCGATCGGCTGCAGCAGGCCGAGCGGGCCGACGCGGTTCGGTCCGATACGGATCTGGATCCATCCGAGCAGCTTGCGCTCCCACAGGGTCAGATACGCGACCAGGCCCATCAGGGGCAGCGTCACCATCAGGATCTTGGCAAGGGTCCAGAAGAACGGCCAGGTGTAACCGACGTGTTCGGCGCCAAAGGCGTTGATCGCGCCAACAAATTCAGGCAGAGCCATTAGATCCCCTCCCCTGCTTTTTCAACTGTGATGGCACCGAACATCGCGCCCAAGGTGGCGGTCGATGGGTGCGCCGCGGCCACGCGCACCGCGTTGGGCGGCAGACCGGCATCGATGCCGGCAACCAGGACCGCGCTGCCCGCGCCCTGCGACACCTTGACGCTGTCGCCGGCTTTCACGCCCAGCTTGTCGGCGAGCGCGGCGGGCAACCAGGCCAGCGGCGCCTGGCCGTCGGCCGTGCGCAGCAGTGGCTCGGAGCGGCGCGCGATCGCGTCGGCGAAATAGATCGGCACGTTGGTGACGCGCTCTAGGGCGCCGCCGTCGCCGTGCGAAGCGGCGGTCAAGGCCGTCTTCGACATGTTGTTCAACTTGCTTGAGAGGTCGGTCACGCCCTTGCCGAAGACTTCGTCGCGGACCGCTTCGCTGGTCTCGTAGTCGAAGTTGGGCAGGCTCAGCAAGTTGCCGAGCACGCGCAGCACTTTCCAGGCGGGACGGGTCTCGCCCAAAGGCTTGACGGTGCCGTTGAAACTTTGCGCGAAGCCTTCGCAATTGACGAAGGTGCCCGAGGTTTCCGAGAACGGCGACACCGGCAGCAGCACGTCGGCGTAGTCGAAACCATGCTTGAACGGCGACATGGCCACGACCATCTCGGCCGCGTCGAGCGCGGCGCGCGCCTGTTGCGGGTTGGCCGCGTCGAGCTCCGGCTCGGCGCCGAGCAGCACGTAGGCTTTTTTCGGGGTCGAGAACACCGGGGTCGCATTCTTGGCCGTCGCGCCGACAAGGTAGCCGCCGACGCTGTTGGCCGCCTCGACCATATAGCCGAACTTGGCGCCGGTCTGCTCGGCGATCCATTGGGCCGCGGCATGCAGTGCGGACGCTTGTGGATGCTGTGCGGCGGCGTTGCCCATGAGGATGACGGCGGGAATGCCGGCGTCGCCCGTGTTCAGGCTCGCGGCGATCTTGCCGGCGGCCTCGGACGCTTGCACGTTCTCGAAGCCGGCGGGTGCGGACACGCCTTTGGCGGCGGCGACCGCAACCACGATTTCCGACAAGGCGGCGAGCCAGTCGGACGGCGCGGCGATCATCTTGTTGGCGGCCGGGATCAACAGCTCGTCGTCGCTAGCATGCAGGATCGACAGCTTGGCGCCGCTCTTGACGGCCGCGCGCAGGCGCGTGGCGACCAGCGGGTGGTCCTTGCGCAGGAACGAGCCGATGATGAAGGCGCGTTTGACGTGGGTCAGTTCGGCGATCTTCATGCCGAGCCAAGGTGTGACCTGGCCGTCGAGCGCGAAGTCGGTCTGGCGCTGGCGGAACTCGATGTTCTCGGAACCGATACCGCGCATCATTTTTTGCAGCAGGTAGAGTTCCTCGGACGTCTGGTGGCCGGTCGCGACGGCGGCGATCGCGTCGGCGCCGTGCTCATGCTTGATGTTGCGCAGGCCGTGGGCGATGTACTCGAGCGCGGTCTGCCAGTCGGTTTCCTGCCATTGGCCGCCCTGCTTGATCAGCGGCATGGTCAGGCGTTCCTGGTTGTCGAGCGCCTCGTACGAGAAACGGTCCTTGTCCGAGATCCAGCATTCGTTGATCGCATCGTTCTCGAGCGGCAGCACGCGCATGACCTTGCCACCCTTGACCTGGACGATCAGGTTGGTGCCGAGGCTGTCGTGCGGGCTGACTGACTTGCGGCGCGACAGTTCCCAGGTGCGGGCGCTGTAGCGGAACGGCTTCGAGGTCAGGGCGCCGACCGGGCACAGGTCGATCATGTTGCCCGACACTTCGGAGTCGACCGTCTTGCCCACGAACGTGGTGATCTCGGCGTGCTCGCCGCGGCCGAGCATGCCCAGCTCCATGACGCCGGCCACTTCCTGGCCGAAACGCACGCAACGGGTGCAGTGGATGCAACGTGCCATCTCTTGCATCGAGATCAGCGGGCCCGCGTCCTTCGGCACCACGGTGCGCTTTTCTTCCTCGTAGCGCGAGCCCGATTTGCCGTAGCCGACCGCGAGGTCCTGCAACTGGCATTCGCCGCCCTGATCGCAGATCGGGCAGTCGAGCGGGTGATTGATGAGCAAGAATTCCATCACGGACTTCTGGGCCTGCACCGCCTTCTCGCTGTTCGAGCGCACGATCATGCCAGCCGAAACCGGCGTTGCGCAGGCGGGCAAAGGCTTGGGCGCCTTCTCGACTTCGACCAGGCACATGCGGCAGTTCGCGGCGATCGACAATTTCTTGTGATAGCAGAAGTGCGGAATGTAGGTTCCGAGTTTGTTTGCGGCGTCCATCACCATGCTGCCCGGTGGGACTTCAACTTTTTTGCCGTCTATTTCGATTTCAACCATTGGATCTGACCTGGCTTAGATGTAAGCGGGCACTAGGCAGTGCTTGTGCTCGATGTGATATTCAAATTCTTCGCGGAAGTTCTTGATCATGGCGCGCACCGGCATCGCGGCGGCGTCGCCCAGCGCGCAAATGGTGCGGCCCTGGATGTTGTCGGCGATCGAGTTCAGCATGTCGATGTCGTCGGCGCGGCCCTGGCCGTGTTCGATGCGGTGGATCATGCGGTACAACCAGCCCGTGCCTTCGCGGCAGGGGGTGCACTGGCCGCACGACTCTTCGTAATAGAAGTAGGCCAGGCGCAGCAGCGACTTGACCATGCAGCGCGTCTCGTCCATGACGATCACGGCGCCCGAACCGAGCATCGAGCCGGCCTTGGCGATCGAATCGTAATCCATGTCGGTGGCCATCATGACCTCGCCCGTGAGCACCGGCATCGAGGACCCGCCGGGGATGACCGCCTTGATCTTTTTGCCGTCGCGCATGCCGCCCGCGAGTGCCAGCAGGTCAGCGAACGGGGTGCCCATCGGCACTTCGTAGTTGCCCGGCAAAGCCACATCGCCCGACATCGAGAAGATCTTGGTGCCGCCGTTGTTGGGTTTGCCCAATTTGGCGTACGCCTCGCCGCCCATGTTGATGACGAACGGGACGGCCGCGAAGGTTTCGGTGTTGTTGATCGTGGTCGGCTTGCCGTACAGGCCGAACGAGGCCGGGAACGGCGGCTTGAAGCGCGGCTGTCCCTTCTTGCCTTCGAGCGACTCGAGCAAAGCGGTCTCTTCGCCGCAGATGTAGGCGCCGTAGCCGTGGAAGGCGTGCAGTTCGAAGGTGAACTCGCTGCCCATGATTTTATCGCCGAGGCAATTGGCGGCGCGCGCCTCCTCGAGCGCTTCCTCGAAGCGGTCGTAGTCGGCCCAGATCTCACCGTGGATATAGTTGTAGCCGACCGTGATGCCCATCGCGTAGGCGCCGATGGCCATGCCCTCGATCAGCGCGTGCGGGTTGTAGCGGATGATGTCGCGGTCCTTGAAGGTGCCCGGCTCGCCTTCGTCGGAGTTGCAGACGAGGTATTTCTGGCCCGGGAACTGGCGCGGCATGAAGCTCCACTTCAGGCCCGTGGGGAAACCGGCGCCGCCGCGGCCGCGCAGCGACGAGGCTTTGAGTTCGGCGATGACCTGCTCGGGCGTGATGCCCTCTTCCAGAATGCGGCGCAGCGCGCTGTAACCGCCGCGCGCGATGTAATCTTGCAGATGCCAGTTCTTGCCATCGAGGCCGGCGAGGATCAGCGGCTTGATGTGGCGGGAGTGGAGTGATGTCATTGCTTGAGTTCCTCGACGAGTGCGTCGATCTTGTCGTTCGACATCCAGCTGCACATGCGCTTGTTATTGACCAGCATGACCGGGGCGTCGCCGCAGGCGCCCATGCATTCGCCCTCGACGAGCGTGAACTGGCCGTCGGCGGTGGTCTCGCGGTAGCCGATGCCGAGCTTTTCCTTCAGGTGGTGGGCCGCCTTCTCGCCGCCGGACAACTGGCACGGCAGGTTGGTGCACACCGAGATCTTGTACTTGCCGACCGGCTTGGTGTTGTACATATTGTAGAAGGTCGCCACTTCCTGGACCGCGATGGCGGGCATGCCGAGGTAGTCGGCGACGTCCTGCATCACCTCCGGTGGAAGCCAGCCCTTTTCGTCCTGGGCAATGGCGAGCGCGGCCATCACCGCCGACTCCTTGTGGTCCGGCGGGAATTTAGCGACTTCGCGGTCGATCTTCTTGTATGACTGCTCTGATAACAACATGTTTTTTTGCCTCAAAAGTGCAAGCGATTTATCTGTCGATCTCGCCGAATACGATGTCTTGCGTACCGATAATGGTGACCGCGTCGGCGATCATGTGGCCGCGCGCCATTTCGTCGAGCCCCTGCAGGTGGGCGAAGCCTGGTGCGCGGATTTTCATCCGGTACGGCTTGTTGGCGCCGTCGGAGACCAGATAGATGCCGAACTCGCCCTTTGGATGCTCGACCGCGCAGTACGCCTCGCCCGGCGGGACGTGGAAGCCCTCGGTGAACAACTTGAAATGGTGGATCAGCGATTCCATGTTCGACTTCATGTCGACGCGCGACGGCGGCGCCACCTTGTTGTTGTCGACCATGACCGGGCCCGGGTTCGCGCGCAACCAGGCGCTGGCCTGCTTGATGATACGGTTCGACTGGCGCATCTCTTCGATGCGCACCAGGTAGCGGTCGTAGCAATCGCCGTTGGTGCCGATCGGCACGTCGAAATCCATCTTGTCGTAGACCGCGTAAGGCTGCTTCTTGCGCAGGTCCCAGGCCACGCCGGAGCCGCGCAGCATCGGGCCGGTGAAGCCCATCGCGCGCGCCGCCTCGGGCGAGACCACGCCGATGCCGACCGTGCGCTGTTTCCAGATGCGGTTGTCGGTCAGCAGGGTTTCGTATTCGTCGACGTACTTGGTGAAACGGCTGGTGAAGTCGTCGAGGAAGTCGAGCAGCGAGCCCTGGCGGTTCTCGTTGAGCTGGTCGATCGCCTTGGCGTTGCGCAGGATCGATGCCTTGTGTTTCGGCATTGCGTCCGGCAGGTCGCGGTAGACCCCGCCCGGGCGGTAGTAGGCCGCGTGCATGCGCGCGCCCGACACCGCCTCGTAGCAGTCGAACAGGTCTTCGCGGTCGCGGAAGGCGTAAAGGAACGGGCCCATCGCGCCGACGTCGAGCGCGTGCGCGCCGAGCCACATCAGGTGGTTCAGCAAACGCGTGATCTCGTCGAACATGACGCGGATATATTGCGCGCGGACGGGGATTTCAAGACCCAACAGCTTTTCGATCGCCATCACGTAGGCGTGCTCGTTGCTCATCATCGAGACGTAATCGAGGCGGTCCATGTACGGCACCGACTGCAGGTAGGTGCGGGTCTCGGCCAGTTTTTCGGTGGCGCGGTGCAGCAGGCCGATGTGCGGGTCGGCGCGCTGGATGACCTCGCCGTCGAGCTCGAGCACGAGGCGCAAAACGCCGTGCGCGGCCGGATGCTGCGGGCCGAAGTTGAGCGTGTAATTCTTAATGTCAGCCATTATTTCATCCCGTAGGTTTCTTCACGGATCACGCGCGGAATGATTTCGCGCGGCTCGATCGTGACGGGTTGGTAGATCACGCGCTTCTGCTCGGGGTCGTAGCGCATCTCGACGTAGCCCGAGATAGGGAAGTCTTTGCGGAACGGATGGCCGATGAAGCCGTAGTCGGTCAGGATGCGGCGCAGGTCGTTGTGGCCTTCGAACAGGATGCCGTACAGGTCGAACGCCTCGCGCTCGTACCAGTTGGCGCCGCGCCAGACGGTGGTGACGGAGGCGATGATCGGCATCTCGTCGTCGGGCGCGAACACGCGCACGCGCACGCGCCAGTTGTGCACGGTGGAGAGCAGGTGCGAGACGGCCGCGAAGCGCGCGCCCTCCCAGGTGCCTTCGCCGTAGCTCAGGTAGTCGACGCCGCACAGGTCGATGAGCTCGTCGAATTGCAGTTCGGCGTGCTCGCGCAGGGTCGCCATGGCGGCCAGGTAGTCGGCGGCCTTGACCAGCACCGTCACCTCGCCCAGGGCGCTGGTGACGGTGGCGCCCTCGCCCAGCACGCGGCCCAGGGTCGAAGCTAAGTTTTCAATTTTGGTCGTCATAATTAGCGGGCGATGGTGTTGGTGCGCTTGATCTTGTTATGCAGCTGCAAGATGCCGTAGAGCAGCGCCTCGGCCGTCGGCGGGCAGCCCGGCACGTAGACGTCAACCGGCACGATGCGGTCGCAGCCGCGCACCACGGAATACGAGTAATGGTAGTAGCCGCCGCCGTTGGCGCAGGAACCCATCGAGATGACCCAGCGCGGCTCGGGCATCTGGTCGTAGACCTTGCGCAGTGCCGGCGCCATCTTGTTGCACAGCGTGCCGGCGACGATCATGACGTCGGACTGGCGCGGCGACGGGCGGAACATGAAGCCGAAGCGCTCCAGGTCGTAACGGGCGGCGCCCGCGTGCATCATTTCGACGGCGCAGCAGGCCAGGCCGAACGACATCGGATACATCGACCCGGTGCGCGCCCAGTTGATCAGCGAATCCGCTGAGGTGGTGATGAAACCTTCGTTTAACTTGCCTTCAATTGACATGGCTTACTCCCAATCAAGGGCACCTTTCTTCCAGATATACCAAAACCCGACCACGAACTCGGCGATGAAGATCATCATCGTCACGAAACCGGACCAGCCCAGGTCGCGCATGGCGACGCCCCACGGGAAAAAGAATGCCGTTTCCAGATCGAACAAAATAAACAGGATCGCGACCAGATAGTAGCGGACGTCGAATTTCATGCGGGCATCTTCGAACGCTTCGAAGCCGCACTCATACGGGGACAGTTTTGCTGCGTCGGGACGGTTTGGCGAGATGAAGTACCCGAGCACCTGGGGCACGATGCCGACGCCGAGGCCTACGAGAATGAACAACAATACGGGGAAGTAATTTTCGAGGTTCACGATGGATGAGCCCATGTTGAATGATCGGTTGATGAACCACTGCGATCCTTGCAGCACCCTGTCGCACGATCTGGTTTGATGCCTACCAACATGATGCGTGCGACTGATCCGCGTAAAAAAGCCAGCTCAGGCGCAGCCCTTGCTGGCTTCTTTGTATTCTGGTGCCGACGGCGAGACTCGAACTCGCACAACTTTACGTCACCACCCCCTCAAGATGGCGTGTCTACCAATTTCACCACGTCGGCGATGAAGGCATTATTCTACTACGTCCCACCCATACTTTTCAATGCATACTTGCGCATTAACAAGGAAAAAATGATATATCTTTGCTTCTTTTGACTCCGGCCCGGCTTCCCGGGACTTATTGCACCCGCCAGCGGGCTTACTGCGGCGTTTTTTCGGCTGGTGCCGGCGCCGCGGCGGCCGGGGCCGTTGCAGCGGCGGCTGGCGCCTCGACGACGGGCGCCTCGAGCGCTGGCGCGACAGGCGCGGCATCGACCGGCGCTGGCGCCGCGACCGGGGCGGCGGCGCCTGGGATAGCGCCCGGACCGGTGACCGGCACCGGCGCGATGACCGCGTTTTGCATCACGCTGCCACCCAACGGGGTCTTGACCTTGGTGCCCATGTAGGACAGGCCCAGCGTCGAGATGAAGAAGATCGCGGCGGCCAGGCCGGTCGACTTCGACATGAAGTTGGACGAACCGCTGGCGCCGAACAGGCTGCCCGAAGCGCCCGAGCCGAAGGCCGCGCCCATGTCAGCGCCCTTGCCGTGCTGGAGCAGCACGAGAGCGATGATCAACAGAGCGGATATTACCTGTACAGCCACAACCAGATTGAACAACGTGTTCATGCTTATTCCATTCCAAGTTTAACTACAAAAAAATAATTTAATTGGCCGCGTGGATGATGGCAAGGAAATCTGCCGCCTTCAACGCCGCCCCACCAATCAGCCCGCCATCGATGTCCGGCTGCGCCATCAATTCTTTGGCGTTTTCGGGCTTCATGCTGCCGCCGTACAAAATCTGCACTGTGTCAGCAGCTACTGCATTCGTTTGCTTCAGTTGCGCGCGCAACTGCGCGTGCACCTCCTGGGCCATCTCTGGCGTTGCCGTCTTGCCAGTGCCGATCGCCCAGACGGGCTCGTAGGCAACGACGATGTGGGCGACATCGCCCTCGCCGAGCAGCGCCAGCACCGCGTCGAGCTGGGCCGAGACGACCTGCTGGGTCTGTCCCGCCTCGCGCTGCGCCAGCGTCTCGCCGACGCAGACGATCGGCGTGATCCCGGCGGCCAGGGCCGCGACGGCCTTATTGGCGACCAGTTCGTTGCTCTCGGCGTGCATCGCGCGGCGCTCGGAGTGGCCGACGATCGCATAGCGGCAGCCGAACTCGGCCAGCATGGCCGCGCTGACCTCGCCCGTGAAGGCGCCGGCGGCCTGCGCCGAAACGTCCTGCGCACCCAAGCCGACCGCGCCACCGGAAAGCGCCACCTGGCACTGCGCCAGGTAGGGAGCGGGCGCGCACACGGCGCAATCGGCGCCGGCCGCGCCAGTACCGGCGGCAATCCCGGACAGCAGGGCTTCGTTGCCGGCCAGGCTGCCGTTCATTTTCCAATTACCTACGACGAGTTTGCGGCGCATAGTATCCCAGTTCTAATTAACCCGCTATTTTAACGCCCGTTGACCAGCGGGTCAAACAAAGGGCGCGCTTTTGTTGCCCAGAAGGCAACACGAAGCGTGGATCAGACGAGCGAAAGCATGATCTTGCCCACATGGGTGCTCGATTCCATCAAGGTGTGGGCGGCGGCGGCCTGTTCAAGCGGAAAGGTTTGGAAAATCACGGGCCGGATCCTGCCCTCCTCTATCAGTGGCCAGACCCGCTCCCGCAGACGCCAGGCGATGGCCGCCTTGAACGCGACCGGCCGCGCGCGCAGGGTCGAACCGCTGATGCTCAGCCGGCGGCGCAGCACCTGCCCGAGGTCGATCTCGGCCTTGGCGCCGCCCAGCAGGGCGATCAGGGCGATGCGGCCGTCGTCGGCCAGGCAATCGATCTCGCGCGGCAGGTAGTTGCCCCCCACCATGTCGAGGATCACATCGACGCCCTTCCCGCCCGTGAGCGCCTTGATCTCGGCGCCGAAGTCCTCGTCGCGGTAGTTGATCGCCCGCACCGCGCCGAGCGCCTCGCAGGCGCGGCATTTGTCGTCGGTGCCGGCCGTGGCATAAACCTTGTGCCCGAGCGCGGTGGCGATCTGGATCGCGGCGACGCCGATGCCGGAGCTGCCGCCCTGCACCAGCAGGGTTTCGCCGATGGCCAACTGGGCGCGGTCGAACACATTGCTCCAGACGGTGAAAAAGGTTTCCGGCAGCGAAGCCGCCTCGAGCGGCGTGAGGCCGGACGGCAGCGGCAGGCATTGCTGCAGCGGCGCGGCGCAATACTCGGCATAGCCGCCGCCCTGCACCAGCGCGCACACCATCTGGCCCCTATGGAACGGGCTGCCGGCGAGGTCGCCGTCGACGATCTCGCCGGCCACCTCGAGGCCGGGAAGGTCGGAGGCGCCGGGCGGGACCGGGTAGCGCCCTATGCGTTGCAGCACGTCGGGACGGTTGACGCCGGCCGCATGCACCTTGATCAGCACTTCACCGGATTTGAGGGTGGGAACGGGCCGCTCGCACAGTTGCAAAACCTCGGGCGAACCGGTCTGGGTGATTTCGATCGCGCGCATGGGAGGCACTCCGGATTGGGAAAGTGCGATTGTACGACACGGGCAGTGGCGCGCGATGACGCACCTGGAGATGTTGTCCCCAACGTCTGGCGCGGGAGCCGAACATCGACCGTATAGCAGAAGCACCTAATTTTACAATTGGTAAAACCTTCCTCAATCGGGGTCAGACCCCAGTTAAAAAATTTTCGTGCATTTTCAGTTCCTCACCTATGATCGATTCTGGACGTATGGAAAAATTTTGTAACTGGGGTCTGACCCCGATTGTGAATTTGTCGTGTAACTGGGGTCTGACCCCGATTGTGAATTTGTCGAGCTGCCCCAACCCGCGGCGCTCCCTTCGGTATTCCATCAATGTCATTATTGAACGGGGGGCCGCCATCAACTTGCAACCATCCCGGACGAAGGGTTGCATCGTCATGCGGCCGACCATGCCGGCAGCGTCCGCACTATTGCGACTGCAACTAAAAGGGAACCGCCTGCGTCAAGCTGGCGCTTTGCTTCGCGCGTATGCCGTATTGCCAGTATGAGGGGATCACAATGGCGGCGACAATGCCGAGGATCATAATCGTCGGCAACAGGGCGGCGCCGATGAAAGCCAGCACGGGCGGAAGGGACTAGGAGCCTGTCGGACTTAGGGAGTCGAAGCGAAAAAAGTGCTGGACGAGGACAGATTTTGACGATTTCGCAGTGCCAATAGCGAGCTATTGGCCGAGAAAGCGGCGAAATATGGACCGTCCAGCACCTTTTGCAGCCGACGATCTAAGTCCGACAGGCTCCTAGTCTTACTGTGTCACAAAATTAATCTAGCCAGGCAACAACAAGGGCAGCGCAGCAGTTGTGCTGCTATTGCACTTGCGATGAGCGTGCGCAACGTTGTAATTGAGTCAGGCACATGACGTTGCGCTCGGCCGGCTCCCACGAGGGATGTAATCGTCGGGTAAGCGAGACGTTTCTGGTTTTGCAGAGTTTTTTTTAACCCCGGGATGTTTGAGGCGCTCAGTAGTCAAGAAGCCATAAGCGGCAATGCACAGCGTGGCGTGATGATGGAATCCCCGCCAACCCCGCCCCTCGTAATGTCCTAGTCCGAATTCTTGTTTAAGTTCTTGATAGTCTCCTTCGATACGCCAACGCATTTTTGTCACGAATACGATTTGCTCAAGGGTTGCATCTTCGGGCGCTGTAGATAAGAAGTATTTTAATGGCTCCGTGTCGCCTTCAGGCCATTCGATCAGCAGCCATTCTTTGGCGCGCATCTTTGTGCCGAGATAGTCTCGGTGAGCGGGGCGGACACGAACAGCAGTGAAGCGAGAGGATAGCTCGGTATTTGAGCATTCCCTCCATGTGACCGTGCGGTAGTCTTGCGGAGCCAACGACTCTGCCAATGCCTTTACTGAAACCGGTTCGTTGCCGGTCTCACGCCGTAGCCGAGTCGGTGGTATTCCGCGCCCGCTCCATGCCTTGGGCGGTAGTGGTGCAGTGCCTGGCGCCCAAACCGTAGTCGCCGGCCGGATGCCGACCGCATATATCATCCCCATCTCGGTGATGCTATCGCGAAAGTCGGTGTCGTCACCGTACCCGGCGTCGGTTAGAACAACGCCTGGTGGCGTGCCTGATTTGACAGCCTCGCGCAACTGCCCAAGTGCTATCTCTGGCTTGGTCGCGAAGGCGACATCTTCTGGCACGCCTGCCACCGCACGACGTTCAGGATCGCTCGCCCAATCTTTGGGAAGATAGAGTTGATAGGCGATCGGCACACTGCCTAGCTCGGTGGCGAGCGACAAGCTAACAGCCACTTGGCAGTTGTCTTGTTTTCCAAGTTGACCGCAATATTGACGCGCCACGCCCACCGAATGCTTGCCTTTTTTTGGGAAACCTGTGTCGTCGATGATCCAATAATGTCCCGTATCCGTAACCAGCAACGGTTTGACGGAATCACCTACCGATGCAAGAACCGCGCTGTCCGACCACGACGACTTCGCAACAAAATGATGAAGCGATTGATGTTTGGCGCGCACACGCAGAGGCTCGAGATGCGCCGCGAGCGGCTCGACGCTCTTGCGACTGATCGGCAGCATGAGCCCTTTGCAGTAGTCCTTTAGACTTGCTCTGCGATCCATGTGACCCAGGGCCTCGCAGAGCCGATCAAGATATAGATCCAACTCAGCCAAATTCTCCATTCCCGTCTCCTGCCGTTATTGACAGTGCAACAGTATACGCGCATTATTGATTTTGTGACACAGTAAGACTAGAGGCAAAGCTCTACTACTTCTGTCGGCTACCGCACCGAGTTGCAAGCGCTTTGGACTTAATCTGATCGGACTGTCAGGCGGCCGCACATTCCGTGACGCACCGTTTGCTAGCACCACAGAGGATTATCGCCATGCAAAACAAAGAAAACTACATCACCAAAATGAAGCTTCAGCTCGACGAGTTGGACGCAAAAATGGACACACTGGAAGCCAAGGCATCAAACGCCAAGGACGCAGCCCATGAAAAGTATCTCGAGGAAATGGCGAAGCTGCGCCACCAGTCGAAAGTGACGAAAGCTAAATTCGACGAGCTGATGGATACCGGCGAAGACAAGTGGGACAACATGGTAGTCGAAATGGAAAAAGTCCGCGACGCCTTCGTTCATTCTTTCAACTACTTCAAGTCGCAACTGTAAAACAGCGGCTGCCCAGTTCACCCTAATCGAATTGGGCGGCGTTATGTTTTGCCGCCTCCACACGGGGACGTCGGATTGCGCACGGCATTCAACAACACGATCGAGCCGCTAGCGTACGCGTGCTAATCTGTCGCTGCTGTCGCAACACGCCGGGCAGTCAGCGCAGCGCCCCCGATGCGGGCACCGGCGGCAGCGACTGGACAAATCCCCTGACCGATCGTTCCCCTACGCCGAGAGCCATGAAAGCCCAAGAACGCCAAGATCTGCTTTGCGCACTCAAAGCGCGCTTCGAGAAGAACATGCAGCGCCACCAAGACGTGGCGTGGGACGAAGTTCTGGCTAAGATCGAATCCAATTCCGGCGCCCTGAAGTCGCTCGCGGCGATGGAGGCAAGCGGCGGGGAGTCCGACCTGATTGTTCAGGAGAAGGCGCCCGGTCACTTGGCGTTTTTCGATTGTTCCAAGGAGAGCCCGTCGGGCCGCAGAAGCGTCTGCTACGACCGTGCAGCCTTGGACTCACGCAAGGGAAACAAGCCGCAAGGCAGCGCCGCCGGAATGGCTGCCGCCATGGGCATCGAATTGTTGACCGAAGAACAGTACCGAGCGCTTCAGAAGCTGGGCGAGTTCGACACCACCACGTCCAGTTGGATCCAGACCCCGCCCGAGGTGCGCGCGCTCGGTGGCGCCCTCTTCTGCGACCGCCGCTATGGCAAGGTATTCGTGTATCACAACGGCGCGCAGTCGTACTATGCGGCCAGAGGGTTCCGCGGCGCGTTCTTCTTGTGACCGCGCGGACGTGAACCCGGCATAGCATGCCTTTCCGGCTCTGCCGGCCTTCATCCACCAACACCCGGTTCGGTTCCTCGTGCCCCGGCTCGTTGCGCCCGGATTGACGAACGGTTCGGCCTCGCGCACAGGCGGCGCCACGCCCGCCCCTCCTCATTTTCCCCGCGGAACATACGACATCCGCTCATTCGACCTTTGATCATGCACATGCATTGCGCACTCTCGCGGTGCTCAAATGGCTGAGTCACGCCGAAGTTTAAGCAAACTCAAGCACTCAACCAGGAGAATGTGAAATGGAAAGACGCTCAATTCTCAGACTCGGAGCGGGCATGGCCTTGGCCACAGCCCTCGCGGCATGCGGTAGCTCAGGTTCGTCGACTACATCAATCGCGACGGTGGAGGCCCCGCCCACGCCCGGCCCCTTCCCCGCCCCCGCCCCCGCCCAAAGCCGTGCTGTTCTGGAACGACACGGCACTGCAGGCGATCCGCGCGGCCAGGCCCGGCCCTCCGATGTGCGCGCGCTCGCTCGCCATCATGAACACGGCCATGTACAACGCCTGGAGCGCCTACGATCCGCAAGCGATGTCGACCCAGCACGGCGCGGCGACGCGGCGTCCCAGCGCCGAGCACAATCGACGCAACCGGTTTGCAGCCATCAGCCACGCGGCGCACGCGGTCCTGCTCGACCAATTTCCAAGCCAAAAAACCCTGTTCGACGCGCAGTTGCTCGCCCTCGGGCTCGACACCACGCCGGTCGATGCGAGCCCCGGTTCGGCCCGCTCGGTCGGCGCGGTGGCTGCCGCGGCGTGCATCCGGGATGGCCACGGCGATGGCGCCAACCAGCTCAGCCTGCTGACAGCCTCCGGCCGTGCCTATGCCGATTACACCGGTTACCAGCCGCGCAACCCGGGCGCCATCGCGCTGCAGGCGACCGCGCGCGAGCGCATCCCTTTTCCCGGAAACTGGCAGCCGTTGACCTATCTCGATTCGGGCGGCGCGGCAACAACCCCGGAGTTTCTCGCCGCCTGCTTGCCGCGCGTGAAACCGTTCGCGCTGACATCGGCGGCGCAATTTCGGCCCGGACCGCCGGCCGCGTTCGGCTCCGCCGAATTCAACGACCAGGCGCGCCAGTTGCTTACGATACAGGCCAGCATGGGCGAGACCGAAAAGGCCATCGCCGATTACTGGGCCGACGGCCCAAGCTCCGAACTGCCGCCGGGACACTGGATCCTGCTGGCGCGCTTCGTTTCCGAGCGCGACGTCCATGACGACGACATCGACGTCAAGATGTATTTCGCGCTCGCCAACGCGCTCGCCGATGCCGCCATCGCGGCCTGGGATGCAAAAATCTGCTACGACAGCGCGCGCCCGATCAGCGCGATCCGCTATCTGATGAACGCCGAGACGGTGATATCCTATTCACCGCTCGGGCCGGCGGCCGGACTCGGCCCGGTCAGCGGGGCGGCCTGGCTGCCATACCAGCCGCTCACGTTTATCACGCCGCCGTTCGCCGAGCACGTCTCGGGCCACAGCTGCTTTAGCGCCGCCGCGGCCGAAGTGCTCAAGCTCTACACCGGCAGCGACCGGTTCGGGGCGGTCGCGACCATCAGGGCGCGCTCGCTCAAGATCGACCCCAAGCTGCCCTCGATGGAGATCGCGCTGCGGTGGCCGACGTTCAGCGACGCCGCGGCCGAGGCGGGGCAGTCACGGCTGTACGGCGGCATCCATTTCGAGAAGGGCAATACGGCGGGGCTGTCCCTTGGCCGCCAGGTCGGCGCCGCCGCGTTCGCGAAGGCGGAACGCTACTGGAGCGGTTCTTGACAATAGGCGCGGCAATATCGACCGCGTGGCGGCGCGCTGTCCGCCATCTTGCCCACCATTCCGCACGCCGGACTGCCTCCCGCGATCAGCGCCGCTGCGCAAGGGCGGCGCAGGCGCCGGCGCTACACAAAACCCAGTTTGCGCGCGCTCGCGTTGTAATTGGCCAGGTTCGGCAGCAGCGCCAGCAGGTCGGTGTCCGAGACGCCGAGCCAGCCGCCCATGGTAGCGGCGAACTGGTCGACCGAGGTGCTCGGCAAAAGCCGTCCCTGCCCCACGTCGTCCGGCCCGCCATTGGCCACGATCGGCGCGGTGCCATAGAAGCGCCCCCCATTGACGGCGCCGCCCATCACGAAGTGCATGCTGCCCCAGCCGTGGTCGGAGCCGTTCGCGTTGCCGCTGAGGGTGCGCCCGAAATCGGAGGCGGTGAACGCCGTGACCGCGTCGGACACGCCCAGCTCGACCGTGGCCGCATAGAACGCCGACATGGCCGCGCCCAGTCTGGTCATGAGCACGGGATGGTCGGTCAGCATGGCATCGTGGTTGTCGAAGCCGCCCAGCGAGACGAAGAACACCTGCCGCTTCAGGCCCAACGCCGGGCCCGCCGAGATCATGCGCGCCACCATCTTGAGCTGGTCGCCGAGCGAGTTCCCCGCGGGGAAAACCGTGGCCAGCGCGGGCCTCGCGGCGAGCGCGCTGGTGAGCACCTCGTTGGCGTCGATCGAGCGTTTGCTGACCCGGTTGTACTCGTTCTCGAACAGGTGGCTGCGCGGCTCGCTGATCAACTTGCGCAACACGGCCGTGCAGGCGGCCGAACCGAACAGGGGACTCTTGAGCCCGGCGAGCGGCACCGATCCGCTGCTCGAGACCTGGTACTGCACCGCCGTCCTACCCGACATGAAAACCGCGTTGCCCGATACGTTGACACATGAAAAAGTCGCGTTCGCGTTCCCGGCCTGGAACAGGTCGCCCATGCGCCCGCCCCAGCCCGAGGTGGCGCCCTCGGGCGAGGACGACTGCCAGACCGATTGCTGGTCGTTGTGGGAAAACAGCTTCGGCGGCAGCTTGACCGATTTGTTCGTGTATTGCAGCTTGGTGGTCGGCTGCACCAGCGTGCCCACGTTGAGCATGACGCCGAGCTTGCCGGTGTTGAACAGCGGCAGCAAGGGCGCCAGATTCGGCGCGAGCGCGTACTGGTGGGCGAAACCGCCGGCGTCGAGCGGCGTGACCGAGGGCAGCAGCGCGGTCGCGGCCAGATTGTCGCGGCTGTGCGCGAACGCGGGCCGGAAATTGGCGTACAGCGCGTGATTGCCGCTGTCGTAAGGCACCACCGTGTTCGCGTAGTCGTTGCCTCCATACAAAAATATGCAGACGAGCGCCTTGTAGTCGGTCGCGTTGGCGGCGCTGGCCTCGGCCATGGCGGCCATGTTCAGCGCCCAAGGCGCCGCCACGCCGGCCAGCGACAAGGTCGACGCGCGCTGCAAAAAGGCGCGCCGCGACGCATTCATACCGTCTTTGTTTTGCATGGGACCGCCTATTTCTGAACGATGAATTCGGGCGCGGCCAGCACCATGACCAATGCCGCATGGATCCGGTTGAGACGGAACGCGTCCGTTCCACACAGCATGGTGTCGAGCGCGGCGACCATCTGGCCCACCGTCGACGCCGACAAGGCGCCGGCCGCCAGCACCAGGTTGATCTCGTCGAGCAGGCTTTGGGCGTTGTCGGCCAGCGCCAGCAGGCCCGCGTAATCGGGCTTGACGTCGCCGACTCCCCTGCTGACCACGGTCTGCATGTAATTGATATAGCCAACCACGGTCGATTCGTTGGTGATCTGGAACTCCGGCGCGACCATGCCGGCGCTGCCGATCGCGCTGTTGGGCGGCACGTAGCCGGGCCTGAAGAAATTGAACACCGTGGCCGAGCGCAAGGGGCTTTGGCCGAGCCGGGTGCCCGGATCCGAGGTGTTGCCGACGGCCCAGGCGTCGCTGGCGGAGCCGGCCTTGAACGCGCGCGCCCATCCGGTAAAGCGCAGGATCGGTTCGCGCAGCTTGCCAAACGACGCGTCGCTCAGCCGTGCGGCATTGCGCGCCTCGTCGTCGAGCAAGATTGCTTTGACCACCGCCCGCAGGTTGCCCTTTACCCCGCCGCCGTCGTTGTTGAACACCGCGCTGATGCGTCCGATGTACGCCGGGCTCGGGTTGCTGCAGACGAGCCGCTGGATCAGTTGGCGCCCGATGAACGGCGCCACGTTCGCATGCCCGAAAATGGTGTCGAGCGCCTGCGTCAGGCTGTTGATGCCGTCCGTGCCGGCCGCGATCGTGGTTCCCAGAAACGACTTGCTGCCGCTTTCGTGCCTGCTCGCGGTTTGCACCAGCGGGCGGCGTTTGAAGTCGGGCGTGTTGGTGTCGCCGCCGGCGAGGTCGTAGTTCCAGCCGGTGAACACGCGCGCGAGCCCGGTGATGTCGTCGAGCGTGTAGGTTTCCTGCGGCAGGGCGCCGGACAGTTTGAGCGAGCCGTCGGGGTTGAGCTGGAGCAGCCCGATCGTGAACAGCTGCATGACTTCGCGCGCGTAGTTCTCGTCCGGCATGGCGCCGGTGGCGGCGTTGAACTTGACGTTGTTGCGGTAGGTGAGGAACTCGGCCATCGGCGCGCTCAGCGACACCTGCTGGAGCAGCGTGCGGTAGTTGCCAAAGGCGTTCGCCTCGAGCAGGTCCAAAAAGGCCGCCGCCGAGAACGCGCGCCAGCCGCCGCCGACAAAACCGGTCACGCCGGCGACCACGATTTCCGACAGGGCGAGGGTGACGCGCTGGCGCAGGGTGTCCGGCGCCGACAGCAGCTTGCGCCACTGGCAGGCGTCGGCCCCCGCTTCGCCGTTCTTGTTGGCCTCGACCGCGTAGCCGCCGGCCACGAGCCAGTCCCAGCGCGTGGTCGAAGGCGGCGACGCGAATTGTTCCTCGAGCCACGCGGCGTAGCCGAGCGCCTGCACCCGCGCGATCTGCTCGCGCGTGGCACCCATCGAGGCCTGCGCCAGGAAACGCGAGGCTTCGACCGCGGTCGGCATCACGGGCGGCGGTGGGGGCGTGGGCGCCGGCGGGGCGGGCGCCGGGGCGCCTCCGCCGCCGCCGCCGCCGCACGCGCTTAGCAGCGCTGCCGCGGCCAGACCCGCGACAGGGGCGGCAACAACGGTCCCCGGGGTGTCGAAGGTTTCTGCCAGGCCAGGCCCGGCGTCTTGAAAAAGGTTGTTGCCCAATTCTTCCATGATAAGCACCGGTTGCTAGCGTCCGATGATGCTAGATGATTTTTGGCAACAAAAGCACTTTCCAAATGTAAATATTTTCAGCCTGTGGCGGCGCCCTCTCCTGCCGCGTTGAGCACGTTCGCATACACGGCCAGGTCCGCTGCCGAGAAACAGCAGAACACCACCTCGCCCACCCCACTGCCTGCCAACATTTCCCTTACCGTCGCCACGGCGACGGTGGCCGCGCGCTCGATCGGATAGCCGTAGATGCCCGTGCTGATGCTTGGAAACGCGATCGACCGGATGCCATTGGCGGCGGCGATCTCCAGCGCGCGCCGGTAGCACGAGGCCAGCAGTTCAGGCTCGCCATGGTCGCCGCCGCGCCAGACCGGTCCGACCGTGTGGACGATGAATCTGGCCTGCAGCCGATGGCCCTTGGTGAGCTTGGCCTCGCCCGTCTTGCAGCAGCCCAGCAAACGGCACTCGTGGACCAGCTCGGGGCCCGCCGCGCGGTGGATGGCGCCGTCCACCCCGCCCCCGCCAAGCAGGGAGGAGGAGTTGGCCGCGTTGACGATCGCGTCGAGCGCCAGTTTGGTGATGTCGCCTTGAACTGCCCTTAGTACCGTCATCTCAGCCTCTGACGCTACGCCGAGTCGCCGCCGGTGAGCGACTTGGTCGGCAAGGGCGTGCCGGGTTTCCACGTGCGCGACAGGGACTGGGCCTCGTCGATTTGTTCCTGCGTCATGCGGCGCGTGATCGCGCTGCGCTGCGCGAGCGCATGCTTGTTGCCGTTCGCGGCCGACAAATTGTAGAGCATGTAGGCGATGACGACGTCGTGCCGCACCCCGGGCATGCGGTAGCAGTACATGAGCCCGAGCGTGTGCTGGGCGTCCGCGTGGCCTTTCTCGGCCGCCTTGCGGAACCACTGCAATGCCTGCATCTGGTCCTTGGGCACCGCGTTGCCGGTGTAATACATGGCCCCGACCACGTACTGGGCGTCGGCCTTGCCCTGCTGGGCCGCCTTGCGATGCCATTGCAGCGCCAGCTTGAAGTCGCGCGCGACGCCGCGCCCCACGTAATGCATCACGCCGAGCAAATGCTGTGCGTCAGCATGCCCGGCGGTGGCCAGCGGCAAGACCTCTTTCAAGGCCAGGGCGTAGTTTTTGGCGTTGTAGGCGTTGGCGCCCTCGACGAATCCGGCCGCCGCGCCCAGGGGCAGGCTGCACGCGCAGGCCAGGGCAATCGCAAAAAGGTGTTTTTTCATAGGTTTGTGCCTGAATGGGATCTGTGCCCCGGGGTCCGTTGATTACTTCCAGCTCACACTGCCGAGTCCATCGACGCTCACGTTGCGCTTGGCCGGTTTGCCGTAGACCGTCACCGAGCCCATGCCACCCAGGCTCAGCTTGGCGCTTTCCCTGGCCGTCACGGCCGCCCCGCCAACGCCGCCCAGGTCGAGGTCGACGGTGTCGGCCTCGAGTTTTTTTGCGTTCAGTCCGCCCAGGCCGCTCACATTGGCCTTGAGCCACTTGCTGCGCCCGGACAGGATCACGAAGCCGGCGCCTTGCAAATCGAGGTCGATGCCTTCGTTGTTGCCCTCGATATTCAGGCTCCCCAGGCCGCCCAGCGTGGCATCGACGATGCGGTACTGGCAGTTGACCTTCATGCCGCCGGCGCCGTCGAGCTCGAGCGAGAGCCGCTCGCCGGAAAAACCGGAGACCTCGGTCCAGCCGAGGCTCTCGGAGCTCACCGCGCGCAGGGCCGGCAGCGTCAGCTCGGCGCGGATGCCGATATGGCTGTTGCGGCCCACGCGGATGTGGTCGGTGTCGGTCATCTCGATGACGAGGGTGTCGCCGCTTTGCGCGGTCGTCGTGTTGCCGACCCAGCGCTTGTCGCCGTTGAGCACGAGCGAGGCGACCGCGCCCTGCCTGACCCTGAGATTGACGACGCCGTCGAGCTTGACGCGCGTGACGCGCGCATCGACGACACGCGTTTCGGTGACCGCCTCGTCGGGCGCGGCAAGCGCCGGGGCGCCCGCGAACAGGGTGCACATGGCCGCCGTCGCCAGGCCCAGCTTGATGATGTGGTTCATGTCAATCTCCGAAATTTTCTTCTTTTTTGTTCATCTGCGGCTGCCGATACACTACCAGCAACACGCTTGCCGTTCCAGTGCCCCGAGCCTATTTGGCCACAGCGGACGGGACCGGCGCGAGGCGCTTGGCGCTGATCGTGACGACTTGCATCTTGCCTTCGATGACAGGGGCGGCCGCCGCCTTGGCCTGGCGCGCCTGCGGGGCGGCGTCGGCCAGGCCGCTCACACCGATCAGGGCGAGGGCGGCGACGAAGATGAGTTCCATGTTTTTGGCGATGTTCATTTTTGGCTCCTGAGAATTCGTTTGCGGTATGTAATCACTATAGCGCCCCCCCCCCGCGCCGCTCCACCGGAATGCGATGAACTGCAATTTGCGCCACCCGGTTGACCAAAACGCGCGACGAGCCGGCAAACGTCATGTGTTTAAGCAACGCACGGGCAGTTTGACGGCGCCGCCACGGGCGCGGATACTGTGGCTCGTCGCGCCAGCACACAATCCCGAGAAAAACGCCGCCATGAAGCAAGCCGCCCCACCCCAGTACGACGCCATCGTGGCCGGCAGCGGCCCCGGCGGCGCCAGCGTGGCGCGCGAGCTGGCGCGGCGCGGCCTGCGCGTGCTCGTGCTCGAACAGGGCAGCGCGGCGCCCATCGCCGGCACCGTCGGCCAGATGGCGCGCTTCGCGGCGGTGCCCGGCAGGGGCGCGTTCGTCCACCGCGACGCCTCGCTGCTGGTGCAGGGCATCAACGCCGGCGGCAGCTCGACCGTCAACTTCGCCACCGCGGCCGACCCGCCGCTGGCCATGTTCGCCGGCCACGGCGTCGCGCTGGCCGACGCGCTCGCCGCGCTGCGCGCCGAATTGCCGATCGGGCCCCTGCCCGACCAGCTGATCGGTCCGGCGGCCACGCGCCTGATGCAAGGCGCGCTCGCGCTGGGCCTCGATTGGCGCAAGCTCGACAAGATGATCCGGCCGCAGACCTGCCGCAGCGGCTGCTGGCGCTGCGCCTACGGCTGTCCGTTCGGGGCCAAGTGGAGCGCGCGCGACTTCCTCGACGAGGCCGTCGGGCTGGGCGCGCGCCTGCACGACAACGCCAGGGTCGAGCGCGTGATCGTCGAGGACGGCAGGGCCGTGGGCGTCGAATTCACGCGCGGCGGCGTGCGCGCACGCGCGCTGGCGCGCATCGTGGTGCTCGCCGGCGGCGGGGTCGGCAGCCCGCGCCTGTTGCACGCGTCCGGGCTGTGGCCGCGCAGCAGCGCCTTTTTCAGCGATCCGGTGGTCGCCGTAATGGGCAGCGTGGACGGGCTCGACGGCGGGGCCGAAGTGCCGATGGCGGCCGGGCTGCGCCTCGACGCCGACGGCATCACCCTGGCCGACATGACCCTGCCCAAACCGATGTACCAGGGTTTCACGGCCCAGGTCGGCCGCTTCGACCGCCTGCTCGCGCACCGCGGCACGCTCAGCCTGATGGTCAAAATCAGGGACGAGATCGGCGGCGCCATCGGCCCGCGCTGGGTCGACAAGACGCTGGCGCCGTCGGACCGCAAAAAGCTCGACACCGGGGTCGCCATGGCGCGCGAGATATTGGCCGCGGCGGGCGCCAAGCATGTGTTCAAGAGCTGGCATTTCGCGGCGCATCCGGGCGGCAGCGTGCGCATCGGGCACGGCGTCGACAGCGACTTGCAGACGACAACCGCCAACCTGTATGTCTGCGACGCGTCCGTGATTCCGCAGGCGTGGGGCTTGCCGCCGACCCTGACCCTGCTGTGCCTGGGCAAGCGGCTCGGCGCCCATCTGGCCCGATGAGCGCGGCGCTGCGCACGCTGCTCGGCGCCGTCCTGTTGGCCGCGGGCGGCGGCGCCAACGCACAGGGGGGCGGCGTATGCGGCTTCGACCTTGCCACGCTGACATATGCGGGCACGCCGCGCGCGCAGGCCGCCTGTCTGCTGCGTCCGGTCGCCAAATGGGGCAAGGTGGCGTCGCGCCCCGCCCGCCTGCCGGCGGCGCTGGCGGCGCTCGTCGGCGAGCCGATGGTTGGAATGGCCGCGCTGGAGCGCCATCTGGCCGCGCGCGGCATCGACGAGGCCGATGTCGGCGGCGCGCTCGCAGGCACGCTGTCGCGGGCGAACGACGGCGACGCCGAGGCGCCGGCGGCGCGCTACTTCGTGATCCACGACACCAGTTGGCCCGCCTTGGGCAACGCGGCGCGCTTTCCGGGCAACGGATCGGCGGCGCTGAACAAGCTGGACAAATACGCGGGATCCGATGCGGTGGCCCATGTGTTCGTCAACCGCAAGGGCGAGACGCTGACTGGGCATGACTTTGGCGTGCCGTGGCGCGCGACCAAGTTTGAGAACGATTTGCTGGGCCCGCCGGGCAAAGGCTTGTACCTGCATATAGAACTGGTGCAGCCGCGCCGGCGCGAGCGCTCGCGCAAGGGGCCGAACGACGCGCTCGCGCCCTCGCCCGGATTCACCGCGGCGCAGTACGACAAGCTCGCCTTGCTGTACGCGGCTGCCAGCGCGCGCGCCGGGACGTGGCTGGTGCCGGCGTTTCACGCGGTGGTCGACGAGGGCATTCCCGGCGCCCACGACGATCCGCAGAACTTTGAATTGAAAAAATTCGACAAGGCGCTGGGCGTCTTGAACAAAGCCTTGCGCAAGCCGCCCCCCTGATAAGCGTTACCTCTCCGGCGGCAGGTTGATCCAGCCCGCGTGCCGAAAAGGCGGCTGCAATCACCGTCTTTGCGGCGCGCCCGTGGACGGGGCCGTCCGCTTCGCCATTTCCATCGTGGCAAGGCGCTTCAGGCCGCTATTCGCGAACGCGATCGACTCGGCCGCGGGCGGCATGCCCGCGAGCGCGAGCAACTGGTCGATATGTCCGGCGTAGCGCGGGTCGGCCGACTCTTTGATCAAGGGAAGGTTGAGTACGGAAAACACGGAAAGCCATTGCTCGCCGTCGCCGCCGCGCCGGCGCAGCGCCAGTTCCGGATTGAATTGGTAGAGCCCCGTCGACACACGCTTGAACAGGCGCCGGTTGTACGCATAATCGCGCCCGATCTCGTTGCGTGCCAGCACGCCGGATATAAAGGCGCGTTTCTTGCGCTCCGGCGCCAGCATCTCAGCCGGCATCCTGGCATAGGCCTTGAGCAGCATGGCGGCGTCGAAGGCGCCGCGGCAGTTCGGGTCGACGTTGCCAAAACACGATTTGAACAAGACCCACATGGTTTGAAACATCAGATACTCCGATTGGTGCCGGTCGATGCGCACCAGGCGCCCACCGGCCATCACGTCGATGCAGGACGGCGCCACCAACTGGTAGATGGCGCCAAGCGCTGTCGGCGCGTAGGCGTCGTCGCGCAGGGCCGTCGCCATGGCCCAGTGCAGCGCATTGCGGCCCAGGTGGTCGATGGCGCCGGTGTCGGCGCCGCGGGCGAGCAAGCTTTCGACCAGCGCGACATTGCCGGCCGCCGCCGCCGCCATCAGCGGCGTCTGATTCATCGGCGTGCGATGCTCGACGCCATGCCTGTCGCAAAGCCGCAGGATGTCCTTGTGATTGCGCGCGAAATACGGCAGGTAGTGGCGCCGCGCCAAAGTGGCGCCGAGCTTTTGAAAGTTGCGCGCCTGTTCGAAGCCAGCGTCCTGGTCGAGGAAGTAGGCCAGGGTCGGCTCGTCGAAACAGCTTGCGTAGTCGAACAACTGGCCCTTGGCCTTGCTGCCCGGCGCCTTCTCGCTGAACACTTTCGTCAACGTCTCGCGCAGCTTGGCCTCGTCGAACACCGGCCACGGGGCCGGCGTGGTCTTGAGGATCAGGCGTTCGATCGCATCGGCCTGTTCCTGCTTGCCCTGCAAGGCCAGCTTGCGCGCCTCCTTTTGCCAGTCCTCGAGGCTTGACGACTGCGCCTCGATCGTGTCGGCGGCGCCCGCCTGCGCGATATCGAGCAAGCCCAAAAGCGGGTGGCCGACATCCGATTCGACCAGGTAGACGTTGCGCATCGCCCTCGTCAACGCGACATACAAGGCGTTCACATAAAACTTGAATATCTCGAGCGACTTGTCGGTCTTGTCCTTGGCCCGGCCATATTGCAGCTCGTCACCGGCGAGGTCGGCCGCATCGACGCCCGCGGCGATCTCATTGAACTGCGCGCGGTTGCCGGAAACAAAGCGGAACAGCACGATGCTGTCGTACTCGAGGCCCTTGGCTTCATGCACGGAGAAGATCAACGGCGTGTCGAATTGTTTCTTGGCCTCGGCCTTGTCCTCGTCGCGCAGCACCAGCACCGCCAAGCGTGTCGAGCGGCGCGTCTGCGCGTTCAAGTGGCGCCGCGTGGTCTCGCTGTCGGCCAACAGGCTGACCGCGCCGGCCTCCTGATTGACGGCGTTGACCAGGAAATTGCTTTCGCGGTCGATCGAGCCGAAGCGCCGGTGCTTGATTTTCAGCAGCGCGTTGGCGACCCGGGTCACTTGCGTGCCGTTCCTGAAATTTGCCCGCAGAATCTGCAATTGCTGTCGCTCGGCCAAGTCCGGATCGCGCCAGAACAAACTCTTGACATTGGTCCAGGAAAAGAAATTTGGATGGACGATCTGGTTCGAATCACCGCACAGCAAGAATTGGCCGGGCTTCTTGAGCGACTGGAGCACCAGCGCCAATTGCACGACGGTCAGATCCTGCACCTCGTCGACGACCACGAAATCGTAGCGCGCCGGGGCCAGGCCAAGCCAGTCGTGCGCCACGAGATTGAGGTCGAACAGCTTGGCCTCGCGCAACCACGCGCGGTATTTCTCGAACAGTTCGTACAGCGTCGCGCGCTCGTTCGGGGCGAAAATCGACTGCCGCGTTCCGAGCGCGCAGTATTGCTCGCGCGTGAGAACGCCCGCGGCATCGGCCGCGAGCACGCCGCGGATCTCCTCGAAAGCCTGGTGCGCGTCGATGTCCTTGAATTGTTGGCGCATGCGGGCGAACCACGCCGCAAAATCGCGCCAGCCGGCCTCGCGCCCGGCGGGGATGCGTATCGATTCGAGGAATTCGCGGTAGGAAAGGAATGTCGCCTCCTGTCCATCGCGTTCGAAGCCATGGGCGAAATACAGATCGCGTGCGGCCTGGGCCAGATAGGCCGAGTGCGTCACATACAGGACCTCGCCTTGCGCATGTTTCATTTTCTCGAGCGTGAGCGCCGTCTTGCCGCTGCCGGCGCTGCCGACGATGATCAGTGGCGCCGCCAGCTGGTACACGGCGTGCTGCGCGTCATCGAAGGAGATCGCCTTGTCGAGCCACTGGACGCGCCGGCGTTCGGGGTGCAGATAGCGCATCGGCTCGGCGTTCCCGCCCGCCTCGATCGCTTCCACGGCCGGAATTTTATCCTCGTCGATATGGGCGCCGCGCAGGAAGCGCGACTTGTCGTAGGCGTGCTGTTCGATCACCTCGAGCATCAAGGCATACACCTCCCCCTCGAAGCGGACTGTGGAAAACAGCAAGCGGTCGGCATAGTCGAGCTTTGCGCGATAGAACTTGCCATGCGTTACATTGGCGAGCTTCTTGACATCGACCGAGCGGAAGTCGTCGCGCTCGATCGCCTGCCTGACCTTTTCGTAGTGCGCCTTGTTGCGCGGCGGGGAGAACTCGGCGTATTCCAGGATTTTCATATGTGCGCTTGTCGCGCGCCGCAGCGTGATTGGGGACTGGCAGTCTACCCGATCCGGTCGGTGCGCGGGTGCGGGCGGGCCCGCGATTTCGCCGGGCGGCGCTCCGTCCGCTGGCGTGCGGGCGCGCCCCCCCGGTGCGCATGCCCGGGATGCGTTCGCGCCGCCATGAAGAGTCCGTGCGCGGGGGACGCCCTCAACATACCCCGGTTTGCCCGCTCTATTGGCTAGTGCGCCAGCGCGCCGTGCAAGGCCTTGTGCACCAGCTCGTCCATCCGGCCCGTGATGCTGGTCATATTGCCCGCCTCGGCCGCGAACGCCTTGCCCTCAAGCCCCGCCCGCGCGGCGACGATCTGGGCGCTGAGCGCGGCCACCCGCGCCTGCTTGCTGACGACCTTGATCTCGGCCATCATGGTCTGCAGTTCCTTGCGTTGCATCTGCGCGTGGCGCTTCGATTGCTCCTCGTACATCAGGGTCAGGCCGTTGAGGATGCTGAGCAAGGGCGTCGAGATGCGCAACAGTTCCTCGAGCAGCCCGGGGGCGCCGTGCGTGTTGCCGCTGATGGCGTCGAGCGTGCTCTCGGCATGCCGGATGAAGATGCGGATCGCCTTGTCACCCTGCAGGGTGCCGAAGTAGGCTTCGCGCAACTGCTCGCAAAATACGCCAGGGAAGACGCCCTTGCCCTCGACCAGCGTTAGGTGGGCGTCGCGCAGCATGCCCAAGGTTTCGCGCGCGGTCTCGATCGCGCCGTCATGGCCCATCGAGGCGAGCACCGCGTACAGCACCACCCGTTGCGAGGTGAAGCGGCGGCGGCCCGACAGGTTGATGAGCGCGCCGATGACGTCGCCCGAGAGCGTCGTTGGGGCCGCTGGCGTGGCGCTTGTCCGCGCCGTTTTTTCTGCTTGCTCGATCATGTCGATTTCCTTCCAGGGTGGTGACCAATGCCGGATCGCGGCAACGTATTGCCACAACCAATTGCATGAATCGTGCCAAGCCCGCTCCGGGGCTGGCCGGACGCCAAGCTCACCAACTTGGCGCATAGGCGTTCAGGGCAGCACCAAATTCACGCGGCCGGGCTGGCCACGATGATGCGGCGCCAAAGCGAGGGGCGTAAAAAAACCGCCAGGCTTGCGCGCTGGCGGTTTTTACTCAGCCGAGGCTGTTACTGATTACAACGGCGCTGCGGCTTCGGCGCCTTCGGCGGCCTTCATCGACAGCTTCAAACGGCCGCGGTCGTCGGTCTCGAGGACCTTGACGCGCACTGCCTGGCCTTCTTTGAGGTAGTCGGCGACAGCCGCCACGCGCTCGTTGGCGATCTGCGAGATGTGCAGCAGACCGTCCTTGCCCGGCATCACTTGCACGATGGCGCCGAAGTCGAGCAGCTTGAGCACGACGCCGTCGTAGGTCTTGCCCACTTCGACCGATGCGGTCAACTCCTCGATGCGGCGTTTGGCTTCCTGGCCGGCGGCGGCGTCGACCGACGCGATCGTGACCACGCCCTCGTCGCTGATGTCGATCTGGGTGCCGGTCTCTTCGGTCAGCGCGCGGATGACGGCGCCGCCCTTGCCGATGACGTCACGGATCTTTTCGGGGTTGATCTTGATGGTGATCAGGCGCGGTGCGAAGTCCGACAGTTCGGTCTTCACGTGCGGCATCGCCTTTTGCATTTCGCCCAGGATATGGTCGCGGCCTTCTTTGGCTTGCGCCAGTGCCACTTGCATGATCTCCTTGGTGATGCCCATGATCTTGATGTCCATCTGCAAGGCGGTGATGCCGGCCGCGGTGCCTGCAACCTTGAAGTCCATGTCGCCGAGGTGGTCTTCGTCGCCGAGGATGTCGGACAGGACTGCGAACTTGCCGCCTTCCTTGATCAGGCCCATGGCGATGCCGGCCACGTGCGCCTTCATCGGCACGCCGGCGTCCATCAGCGCGAGGCAGCCGCCGCACACCGAAGCCATCGACGAGGAACCGTTCGACTCGGTGATTTCGGAGACCAGGCGCACCGAGTAGCTGAAGTCTTCCGGCGCCGGCAGCGCGGCGAGCAGCGCGCGCTTGGCCAGGCGGCCGTGGCCGATTTCGCGGCGCTTGGGCGTGCCCACGCGGCCGGTTTCGCCGGTCGCGAACGGAGGCATGTTGTAATGGAGCATGAACGAATCGGTGTACTCGCCCATCAGCGCGTCGATCTTCTGGCTGTCGCGGGCGGTGCCGAGGGTGGCCACGACCAGCGCTTGCGTTTCGCCGCGGGTGAACAGGGCCGAACCGTGGGTGCGCGGCAGGATGCTGGTGCGGATCGAGATCGGGCGCACGGTGCGGGTGTCGCGGCCGTCGATGCGCGGCTCGCCGTTCAAAATCTGCGAGCGCACGACCTTGGCTTCGATGTCGAACAGCACGTTGCCGACGTCGACATTGTCCGGCACCGGGGTGCCGGCGGCGGCAGCGTCTTCCTTGAGCGCCGCGTAGACGTCGGCGAAGGCGCCTTTGAGCTTGGCGGTGCGGGCGACCTTGTCTTTGGTTTGATACGCCTCGTTGATCTTGGCGTCGGCCAGATCCTTGACGCGCGCGATCAGTTGCTCGTTCTTGGCGGGCGGGGCCCACTCGACTTCCGGCTTGCCGCCGTCGCGCACCAGGTCGTGGATCGCGTCGATGACCGCTTTCATCTGGTCGTGGCCGAAGACGACGGCGCCGAGCATGATTTCCTCGGACAGTTGCTTGGCTTCGGACTCGACCATCAGGACGGCCGTTTCGGTGCCGGCGACGACCAGATCCATTTCCGAGGTCTTCAGTTCGGTCGTGGTCGGGTTCAGGATGTACTGCCCGTTGGCGTAGCCGACGCGCGCGGCGCCGATCGGGCCGGAAAACGGGATGCCCGACACGCACAGGGCGGCCGAGGCCCCGATCATGGCGGCGATGTCCGGGTCGATCTCAGGATTGACCGACAGCACGTGGATGATGATCTGGACTTCGTTCAGGTAGCCTTCCGGGAACAGCGGACGGATCGGACGGTCGATCAGGCGCGAGGTCAGGGTTTCTTTTTCGGAGGGACGGCCTTCGCGCTTGAAGAAACCGCCTGGGATTTTACCGGCGGCATAGGTCTTCTCGACGTAGTCGACGGTCAGCGGGAAGAAATCCTGGCCCGGCTTGGCGTCTTTGCGCGCCACCACGGTCGCGAGGACCACGGTGTCTTCGATCGACACCATGACGGCGCCGGACGCTTGACGCGCGATTTCGCCGGTCTCAAGGGTCACTTGATGTTGGCCGTACTGGAAGGTCTTCGTAACTTTGTTAAACATGGGTAATCCCTTTCTAATTGCCGACAGATTTTCAGGAGCTGTCGTTCACCTCACCGCAGACGGCCAGATCGTGGCCGCCTTTACTAGATTCTCACTTGCGCGTTTTAGATGGCTCCGGGCAAAATTGATTGCCTGTCAGCGCCCTCTGAAATGCAAAATGCCCGCTACAGCGAACTGGAGCAGGCATTTTTTGTTTAAACCGTGTGTGGCAATGATTACTTGCGCAGACCGAGTTTGGCGATCAGCTCGCGATAACGTGTAGCGTCTTTGCTTTTCAGGTAGGACAGCAGGCTTTTACGACGGTTGACCATCATGATCAGGCCGCGGCGGGAATGGTGATCCTTCGCGTGGGCTTTGAAGTGGCCGTTCAGTTCGTTGATGCGTGCGGTCAGCAATGCGACCTGGACTTCCGGCGAACCCGTGTCGTTTTGGCCACGTGCGTTGTCCGCGATGATGGCGGCTTTGTTGATGTTTTCTACGGTCATGATATTACCTTTCACATGCGGTGCAAGAGTCGCAACCCAGCGCACCGTGAACTTCGATTGATGGCTGGCCAAAACGGCCAGACCGGCAAGTATATGCGAAAACGGGGGGAGGTGCCAGTCTTGTCTACTTAAAAGACCCCTTTCCCGAGGAATCGGGGCGCGCCAACGCTGCCTATTCGCCAATATTGCCGGCGCAAGCCGACGGGTGCTTTACAAGCGGCCTTAAGGACTTCGGCGTCCGTTATGACTACTCTTGGCTTACTGCACTGTGCAGTCGATCGAGGAGAAAACTAACATGTCGAATTCAAGCCCTCTCGCGGCGCAGCAGGAGCCATCGGCTCCGCCAAGCCTTCCGAAGCCGGCACAAATGGCGCGCGCGCGTCTTGGCGCAGCCAACGATTTCTTGCTCAGCATGATGCCGGTTCTGGCGGCATGCGGCGGCTTGGCGCCGATTCCGGTGACGCCGGACGGCTCGCCGGATCCGCTTAAACCTGCCCCGTCCCGCCGTCCGCATTGCCCCCGTGGCCGGGCCGGGCCCCAGGAATTGGGGATTCCGGCCCGCAGCCAATTCCCCTCCGATATCGAGGGCAAAACCCTGCTCGTGATCGACGGTGAAAATATCGCCTTCACACTCAAGCGCGCCGGCCTGAAACTGGACTGGGGCGCATTCATGCAAGTACTGGGGGCGACGGTTCCCGCGTTGCAGGCACACGCCTATTCGACGGCATCCGAGGAATGCCTGGACCAGGTAGCTCAGGTGTATGAGGGCGCGGGGATCGATGCCCACGTTCGCCCCAAGCAAACGGTCCATACCTTCCACGGTCATGTCGAAAAAGCGAATTCGGACCATGACATCCTGCTCGGGCTCGGAATGCTGCTGCAGGGCCACCTGCCCGACAACCTCATCCTGGCATCGGGCGACGGCGACCTGGGCACCGCGGTGGCCCATTTTTGTGCGTCGTTTGACGTGAATCTGATCATTTGCGGGGTGCCAGGCGCGACTTCGGCGCGTCTCCGCAAACGCAACAACGCCCAGGTCGCGGGGAATATCTGGCTCGGCCGCGAGCTCATGCTTCCGTTGGTGGCCGGCAGCGCGCCGGTCCCCGCTCCCATCCCATCGCGCCAAGGAGAGACACCATGAAAATCCCGTCGCCAAAAAGAATGCGCCCGCCAGCAGCCCCCGCACCGCTGCGCCATTACCGCGGCGCGGCGGGCGGCGCCGGCCACGACGGCAGCGTGGCCGAGCTGGCCAAGCGCGACAGCGATCAGTTGCTGCGCCAGGCCGAAGCGGACCTGCAGGCGCTGCTCAACCGGATGGGCCTGGGGGCCGCAGCGGGGCCGGAGGCGCGAGACCGGCCCCGTCCCGGGCCCGGCGTTGAAGCGCCCGCGGCGGGCGGCGCCGCAGTGCCGCGTCCCACCCCGGCGGCGCCAAGGGCCAAGCCGGCGCAACCCCTGGCGCGCGTCGCCCAGCGCTACGCGCTCGGCGCCACGCTGGTGGCGCTGCTTGCCTTGTTCACGGTGGTGATGGTGAGCATCGTGCATACGGACCGCCTCGACAAACATGCGGGTCAGCTCGATCGCAATGAAAAAGCCACCGCCGAACTCGACGCCCGGGGCCGCAGCCACGACGCCGAGCTCGCACGGCGGCTCGAAACACTCCAGCGCGCGCTGGCCGAGGTCAAGTATCCGCCGGCCGCATTCGGCGCCGCCCAGGAGCTGTTCAAGGCGGAGCGTTATGCGCAGGCGGAGACGGCCTACATGGCATTCCTGCTGCGCTACCCCGACAGCCGAGTGGCCGACGTCGCGCTGCACAACGCAGCCATCGCGGCGGCGATGCGACACAGCTGCGGAATGGCCGCCGCCTACATGCAGCGCCTGGCGGCTCGTTTCCCGTCCAGCCCGCTGCGCACCCAGGGCCGCGAGCTGGTTCCGGAATGCCACAAGCTGCGCGCCCTGGGGAGCAATTGAAGGCATGCAGGCCGAAAAGGCGCCAGAAGGCCGCTGGGGGAAGTCGAGTATAGTACTTACTATCAATTACAAATGATTATTTGAACTTATTGCTAGTTATTTACCGCCCCCAGCCTCCGGTGCGCGACAAGAAAGAGTAAATGCATTCACGCAAACAACAACAGGCGGCGATCCTCGAGGAGTGGGCCGGTCGGGCCCCAGGCGATCCGGTGGCAGAGTTTCTGAAAGGGGCGACCGAAGAGAGCAAACGCGCGATCGTCAGTATCTACAACTACTATACCGGCGTGCCCGGCCGAACGGCCGTGAAAAAAATGCTCGAAACTGGTGTATGCAGCGCCTTCCGGCGCGCCGAAGTTAGCGAGTTGCTAGCCAGGCATGGACTCGACGCCTCCCCCTTAGCCGTGGCGGTCGAGGCTGCCGCAGAGCAATGTGAACTTTCCGCCGCCAGCGAGCAGGAAAGCGAGGCCAGGGGGCTGTGCTATTGCGAGGCTTTATTGCGGTTCACGCGTTCGCTTGATTGTGGCCACGTAGCCTTGGGTGCGTTTGAACTGATATGCCAGGATACGCAAAGCGACATTGACGCCTTCTTGCGTTTTTGCTCGAAACTGGTGCCGGCGATTGACGGCGTGCTCGCAACGTTCGAGTCGAAGGACCGGGCAACTTATTGCTTGGCAATGCTCCTGTGCGCTCAGCACGGCGTCGCGCCCACCCTGCGCCGCTTGCAAAGCATCGGCGTGCAGTTCGACCCCGCTAAGCTGCAGACGCAGCTCGCCGCTGTCTATCTATGCGAACAAAACGGGAAATTCGTCGAGCAAACCGGCGAATATTCTCGCGACGACTCCTTTTTCGCCACCCGTGCGGCGCTGGCATGCCTCGTCTGGCGCGATCATCATGGCCACCCATGCGTTTCGTGGTTGATCTCGGTGTTGTGGTGCAGTAGAGATATCAGCGACGTATTCCGTTCACGCTGCTACACCACCGCGTCTGCTGGCTGCATTTCGAAAAATTTGATGCGTTTGTATGGGGGGACGGATAAGGATCAAGGCGAGAAATTCTCAACCGAAATTACGAGCGCCTTTGAATGGAGCAAACAGCCGGACATTGCGGGCAAGGCGGCCAACACCGCGCGCGCCCTGGTGCCGATCAAGGCCGCCGACCACGCGTTCGTGCTGGAGATCTTCAAGCAGCTGCTCGACTCGACCTATCGCAGCAGCGCGCTGATCGGGCTCGCCGCCAAGTTGGGCGTGTTTTATCACGGCTTGAGCGAACCTCCCTGCACTTCACCCAGCGGCAACCAAAACGCCGCGACGGAGCAGGTCGAACTTGTCCGCAAGCTTGCGCTGGCGGTCAATCCGGACTGCGCGCCAGATGCCGCCGCAGCGCCCATTCTCGCCATGACACGCGCAATCTATTACAAAAATGTCGGCGCGACAGAAGTGCTGGCGCCCGGTTTTGACTGGCAGGACATGCCCGGCGACTGGCGTGACAAAACGTCGTTCGCGCAACGGGAAAGCGCGGCTGCGGCGGGCCCATTCCTTTGGCTGTACGGCAGGCTTTTCCAGAAACATGTCGACGAGGTAATCAACAATGTCGCGGCCGGGCTTGCCGCCCACAGGTCTGCGTGCCCGACCGGCCAGGCCCTGAGCCGATTCCTGTTCCTGGTCCCGCAGGTGCGGATGCCGACCGGTGCCGGACCCAGACGCAATCGGACGCTCGCCGACTACCCCGGCGATGGCGCGATGCGCAACACCTTGATCACCCTGGCGATGACACCAATGCTCTCCGGCCTGGCCATTAAGCAGGACCTCGCTTCGCCCATTTTGCACAGGGCCGGCCCGCTGAAGGGGTCGCAGCCGCTGTTTGGCCACTCACACCACTCTGGAGCTGGAACATGAATCAACTGGTTAGCTACGCGCTGACGCCCGGGGCCCTGCAGACACTCGCGTCGTGCGCCGCGCCGCCGGAGCGGATCCCGACGGCATGGTTTAACTGGACTGGCGCGAAGGGGGCAAGGAATTTCAACGTCGAACGCCTCAGCCTGGTCAGTGTCGATTGCGGCGGCGAGGAACTGCTGCGCTGGAGCGAGAATGCGCGCAGTGCCGGCTATGGCTGCGTCTTGATCGCCCACGTCGGTGACGGTTTCCATCTCGGCGACCTTAAGGGACTGGACGGCGACGTTGGTTTCATCGCGATCGCTGCCGCCCCCGCCCCGGCCGCGCCCGAGGAGCATGCGCTGCTGCTGGCGACGCTGCGCGAGCCGGACGATTTCTTCGGCGTCGCGTGGTCCGCGCTTAGGCGGGGCGGCAGCGGCAAGTTGTACGACTACGAGTCGGTCACGCGCGAACAATGGTGGGGCTACGCGGTGGCGCTCCAAAAGTGGATCGAGGAAACCAGGGAGGGCGGGCCGAACGCGCACGCGCGGCAGCGCCGCGCCGATTTCAGCATTTGGCGTGCCCACGCCGGACTGCAAATCAGGCTCGGCCTCGCCGAATGCTGGGACCTGGGCGCGCGCTGGCTGGCCGACGATGTCGGGCCGCTCAAGGCATCCGGCTATGCGGCGTATTTTCCGATGCGCCAGATGGGATGCTGCGGCGTGGCGGTGGACCACTTGCGGCGCCTGCACACGGTCGGCGCCTTGAGCGCCGACTGGGAGTGGGACGACGGCACCGTGCGGGCAGCCATGGCGCGCGCGGCGCGCACGCTGGTGCCGGAGCGCGCACGCGAACATGCGATCTTTGCCCTGGCCGGCGCAACGCTGCGCGGCATGCTTGGCCACGCGTTCCATGCCACTCCGCTGGCGCGGGCCAGCAGCGCCCAATTCAGCGCCACCATCGTGCTGGAGCAATCGGATCGGATCGAGATAAGCTGGAGCGCACATACGCTGACGGTGCGCCCTTTCCGCTATAGGGAGCTGTCAGCCCTTCGACTGGTCGTGTTCGGAATCGGCGGCACCGGAGGTAGCGTCCTTGAGGAGCTTCTGACGGTCGACCTGTTCGAGCACGAAGTGCGCCTCGCCCTAGAGACAAGAGAAGAAATGTTTTTCGCGATAACCCCCCAATCTCCCGCAGGAGCATCCATGAAAAACCCCATACCTATCGCCGCCGAGATCACCGACATTGCGCATACCCGCGAAAAGAAGACGATGGAGATCGGTTTTCCCATCATTGCATCGGTATTGGGACAAGAAGTGGTCGTCTGCGCCTACATAAGCGCGCGCCCCGACGATGAGCCCACGGTCACCATGCTCGATCGGGAAAATGGAAGTCGTGCCGAGGTCGCCTTCGCTTCACCCTATCTTGAGCATTTGCAGCAATTCACCCTGAAAGGCTATTCGGTTGATATCGTTCTCGACGGCGACGTGCAGGCGCGCAAGGCGGTGCTGGGGCACAACAATCGCCTCAATTTGAATGGCGCCTCCGGCACGCTCGCATTCCATCTGTTGGCCACTTTTCACAAGGCAATTGCGGTGCGGCCGGGCGAGGAAAGGGTGCTGGTGACGGGCCTGGCGGCGATCGTCCAACATCGTTGGCAGGTCAATCCGCTCAATAGCGCGGACACCGAACTCAAGGCTGCGTACGCGAAGCAGAAAAAACTCAGTCTCTGGATCCACCGCGACGACTACGACGCGCTCGCCGACAAGGGTACGGAGACGGAAACGGTGTTCGAACCGTTCTACGCTTCGAACGGTTCGCCGTCGTGGCTGCTAGCGGAGTTCGCAACAAGGTACGCGCTTCCCCTTGCGGAGCAGGTCGCGCCCCCGCCGGACATCCCCGAAGGCACTTTGACGGAAAGAGATCTATTCGCCGCAGCCGTTGACCCAAAGGCGCTGCGCCCGACCTCGCAAGAAGACTGGCTCAACGAGTTCTTCAAACAACGGCCCGCGCGCGCATTGCTGCCCATTCAAATCCAGGCGCTGCAGCCCGGCAACTTCGATAAGGTATTCGCTCCCTTCGGTGGCAACAGCGAGGCGCTGCGGCACACGCTGATCAGCGGCCCGACCGGTTGCGGCAAGACCACGCTGCTGCAGGCACTGGTGCTCAATGGCTTGCACAACCGCGCCGGCTCGGTGCTCTATATCGGACCGACCCGCGCCTTGGTTGAGGAATTTCACGAAAACATCAGCGAAGATCTGAAGGCCTTGCTGCCGCAACAACAGACGGTGCGTGTGATGTTGTCGACCGGGGACTACAGCAAGGACGACTACGCCATTGCCAGTGGCAGGTTCGGACTCGCCTGCATCGTCAACGAGAAGGCGAATTTATTGTTCAGTTCGGAGGATAGCCATCGTTTGCTCAACAATCTCACGATGATCATCGTCGACGAATTGCACATGTTGGCAGACCCTTCGCGCGGCGGCCTGCTCGACTTGCTCATTTCCCACGCAACCCAAGTGGCACGCCTGCGCCTGAGTGGCGAATTCTCGAGTATCCCGCTCCAGATAGTCGGCATCACCACCGAGGGAATGGCACAGAAACTGGTCGAACTCGGCTGGCTCGATTTCCGGGTCGACGACGATGATGCTGGTCCTTGCCTGCTCAACGTGAGTGATCGCCCCGTACCGGTGCGCCATAAAGTCGCGGTGATGTACGAAATCGCGTGCAAGGGGGAACCCGACTGGGTTGAGAAAGACATCGTGGAATTCAAGGAAAACGCGAATCGCCATATGACGCCGTCCGACCTGGAGATGACAATGCGAACGCTGGCGCCAAGCCGAACCGAAGCGGACAGCTTCAACCGGCGCGCCAACCAGCGCAATTACATCAGCCGGCAAATACACGACTTCATCCTGTCCAAGCGCAAGGTGCACCAGACAACCATTGTTGCCGTCAAATCAGTCAGCGATACGGAAAGCTATGCCAACGCGCTTTGGAAGCGACTCGACAATCTTGTCGATCAGTGCCCCGTGCCGGAAAAGTACGCGTTCGCCTTGTACTCGTCCGGGCTGACCGAGACCAACGTCGGCAATATGCTGCGCTGGGCCGCCCGCGGGATCTATGTCCACAGCAGCCAGTTACCGAGAAAACTGCGCGAAGTGATCGCAAAGATCTTCCGTGCGCCGGTGCTCGCGAACGAAAAGCCGAAGGTGCTGATGTGCACAGAGACACTGACCTACGGCGTGAACCTGAGCGCTTCGTGCCTGATCCTCACAACCCTGGAAATGTCGCGAGACAACCCAGCCGATCCTTTTGCGATTCCAACCCCGCAGAGATTGGGGGCCAACCAATACCATAACTTGCTCGGCCGGGCCGGCAGGCTCGGCTACAAGAATTCCCACACCCCGCCGGCCGAGGCGATCGTCTGCATACCGTTGTCCGCGTTCGCGGTCCCCGCGCTGCGCCAACGGTTCCTGAACGACTTCTATACGGAGACAAACACCAAGTCCCTGTCGTATATCGTCTTGCAAAGCGATCTCGATACGCTCAAACGCGTTGGCAAGGATGTGCCGCCCAAATTCTCAGCGATCAATCCCAAACATGCGCTCGAAGACTACAGCTTTCCGCTGTTTAGGACCGTGCTCGACTCCGTTCGCAAAGCGAACAAAAACCGCATGGAAGGCTTGCCTTTGATAACCCGCTTCATCCAGAGCACGGTTGGCTATCAGTCGTCGGGAAACAAGGGCAAGCTGGACGAACTGTGCCTTGTGGTGCTTAAAAAGGCCTCCGAATACCGGGAAGGGGGGATCCTGCTTATTAGCACCCAAGGTAGCGCCCAAGGCAAAACCGACAGCCTGTTGCACAGCCTATTGCCTGCTGGGGCGGCGCTGATCGACACGGGGACCAGCCTGCACGCGGTGGCGCCGATCTCACGCTGGCTCGACGCGCTGAGGCAGCATCCCGCGAGCGGCAACTGGAGTGTCGAGGCCTTGCTGCCAGGACTGATTTGCGCCCCGGACTTCGGAAAGGTTGCAGGCGAGCTTGTCCCGGAAGCGTCACAGCAACCACAGATGACGCCGCAGGCCCTGTCCGAACTCGAGGAGGCGGTGCGCTCGCGCCTGAGGCTGGAGCTAGATATCCTCCAACTCGCTTTATTGATGGACGTGCTTACCTCCTACATCGAGAACGAAGCGTTCGGCCGCGCCTTTGTCAACCAGTTGGATAGCGCCCTCAAGAAGGTTGTATTGCTCAAGCTGCTCACCATGGTGCTGATGTGGTTGCGCGGCGCCACGACCGACGAGATGACCTTGGTTGCCAGGATCAATCAAAAGCAAAAATCCAAGGACTGGGGGCAAAAGCACGCCGAAAAGCTTGAAACGCTATGCAGCATGTGTTACCGGTTCTTCGGCAACCAGTCCGGCTTCCTGCACCCCCATCATTTACAGCAGTTGCCGCAACTGGCGGTACGCGTCAAACACGGGCTCTCGTTCGGAGCAATGCCATTTTTAAATGTTTTCCCGAGCGACGGGGTATTACCAAGGCAGGCAATCGTCAAGATGCATGAAAAGGTCGGCAACCCGTTCAATCTGCTGAGCGACAACCACCATCCCTTTGAGCAGATCACCAAGGTGCTGGCTGAGTTGCCGCAAGGCAGCGTAGTGGACACGAACAGTGTGATCCAGATCGTCAAACGCTCTTACGATGGCGGCCTCGACGACTTCCTCGAACAGCTAACGAGCGACACCGACAATTTTTTCCGATTGGCGAGGGAGGCGCTTTGCATGCCCAAAGCCGATTGCTTTTCGGCCCGTTGGCGCCCCCAAACGCTGCTCGACGTGGCGCTCGAGCAGTGCGACGGGCGCAATATCCTGTTCACCAACCGCGACGGCGCAGTCGGCGTCGAGGAGATCGGCGGAGAGGTCAGCGTGGTGTTTACCACCGACCCACATTATGTAAACCCGCACGGTCCGCTGCTGCGCCTGCTCGGATGGCATGAGCAGGAGGAGATACCAAGCATCACCCCGTGCGCATACGTTTTGCTGGTCGCCTGCTTGCGCCGCGGACTACTCGAATTCGGGGACCTTTTCGCCATCGTCGACAGTCCCGCTCCGGCGCAAAGAATCGATGTTGCCTGGATCATGTCGAAATTGGCCGCAGATCAGATATTGAAGGACATGCCGTCCCTGCAGGAGTTCCTGCTCGGCTTTATCGAGCCCGCGGCCTCGCGCAAAGACTCGCGGCCTTGAGTATTTTCAAAACAAGCACCTGAGCGAAAAACACGCGGCCTTAAGGTTTTTAATTCGCACCGGGTTGAAAATCACCCCCATGCTGACTCGATCCGACAAGCACATCGCCGCAGAATGCTGCGGCGATCATCTCGAACCGGGAGTGAATCATGGGTAATTTCGATAACGAGCAACACGGTCCCAGCTTCGTACACCGCCTGCTCACGCTGTTTGTAATGATCGCCTCTTTCATCGCCCGCTGCTTCAAGCGCGCCGGCGTGGTCTGGGCGCGCCTGTTGCGCTCGCTTGTCGGCGTCGACCGCCGGCTCATGGCAACGTCGAGCAAATCGCTGCAAAGCACCTTCCATGCGCTCGCCTTGCTGATGGTGGGCACGGCGATGATCACGGCCGGCGGCATCACCTTCAAACTCAGCCAGGCCTTCGGCTTCGGCCTGCTGGCAAATCTCGCAACATTTGCGTTCGTATTTTCGTTCGCGGCAGCGCTCGAGTGCGCGATCCTCGGAACTTTGATGCCAGGAAACCCATTGACCAAGGCCATCGTCGTACGGATCGGCGCCGGGCTTCTGATCACCGCGATGCAAGTGGTGCCGATTCTCACCCTGATGATGCATGATCGAATCAACCTGGCGCTCCACAGCGAAGGCGTCGCCAGCCAGCTGGTCCTGAAGGCGCAAAACGAAAGCCTGTCCGGCATGGCGGCGATCCAGGACCGCGCTAGCAAGTTGGAGGACGGCGAGGAACGCGCCCGCGCCGAATTCGCCAACCCGCCGCGCGATCCCGAGGTCGAACAAGCAAACGACAAATTGAGCGCGGCCCGCAGCGAGCTGTCGGCCGCGCAGGCGGACCTCGCCGCGCTGCGCCTCAAGGCAAGCACGCTGGCCAAGGCGGCGGTCGCCAGTGACAAGGACGAAAAGCGGCGTGGCGTCCGTATCCGCGCGCTCGAAGCGGTGCAAGCCAAAATGCGCACGGCAGCAGCCGCCATCAATAGGGCCGACGTCGCGGTGCAGGAAGCCGAGGGGGCCCTGAAAAGCCGCCAGGCCGCGCAGGTCATGCGCCTGCAGCAATCGGTCACCGAGGCCAGCACGGCCGTGAGCGAGCATGCAAAACACGTCAAGGGCGTCGCTAGCAAACTCGAAGGCGATGCCAGCGTTTCGCGCGACTTGGTCGAGCGCGCGAATAAACCGAACTTCATCTCGCAGACCATCGCGCTGTTCAAACTCGCGGCGCGCGACCTGAGCGTCGCGGCCGCCTGCTTGGCCTTCTACTTGGCAGCATTGCTGATCGACACCCTCCCATTGATGGTCAAGATGTCGATGAAGGACAACCAGTACGCGCGCCGCCTCATGGCACGGGAAGACGATCAGGAGTTTGGTGAAAAAATCGAAAGCGAAGTCGCCCGCCTCGACGGGGAGCGCATCCTGTCCGAGAAAACCAACGAGCTCAATGGCGTCCGGAAGTTCGCGGAACAAGACGCCGGCGCCTATCTGGCACAAAAACTCGCGTTCAACAACCAGCTCATGCTCGACATCACCACCGCGACCCAGTCGATGCAAGTGACCGAGGCCGCTGCGGACCGCCTGCGTGGCCTGATGTTCAAATTGCTCGAGATCGACAAGCTCGTGGCCGCGCATCCGAACGTGAAATCGGTTTACACCAGCCAGCTCGCCGTACTCCTGAGCGAGCTGCGGGAGCGCGCGGCCGATATCGACCGCGCGCTGCGCAAGCAGCACATGGCCGGCGGCGCCGCCACCTAGTATCCCTGTCGGCCGCCTGGATGCGGCCAGGAGGCGGAATCGGCGCCGCAGCCCGGCGTAAGGCACGGCAGGGCTGCGGCCTTGCGCAGCCGTGCGGCGCCGGACCTTTGCTCGCCAGACCGATTCTCGCTTCTGGCAACCCGACAGCGCGTAGAATGAAGGCAATATTTTCCACTCCCCTCCCCATGGCCAAACGCTTCGTCTTTCGTCATTTCCGCACCCGCCTGGTCGCGTTCATCGTGGTGCTGGTGCTCGTCCTGCAGGCGCTGGTGTTCTTCACCGTGGGCACCGCGGCCAACCGCAGCGCCATCGGCGCCAGCGAGGAGGCGCTGCAACTGACCCTGCTGTCGCTGCAGGAGACCATGTCCACGCGCGAGAACAACCTGCGCAAGTTCGCGCGCCTGCTGTCGCACGATTTCGCCTTCAAGGCGCTGGTGAGCGTGGGCGACCCGGCCACCCTGATGTCGGCGTTCCGCAGCTACCGCAAGCGCCTCGGGGCCGACTGGATGTTCGTGCTCGACCTCGAGGGAGGCGCGCTGGCCGACACACTCGACCCGGCCGGCAAGCGCGCGCCGTCCGCCCTGCGCGCGCTCAGCGACAGCGCCGCCAACGACCCGCAGGAGGTCGCCTCGAGCATCGAGATCATCGACGGCAGGGCCTACCAGGTGGTGCTGGTGCCGGTCAAAGGCCCGCTCACCATCGCCTGGGTCGGCATCGGCTTCGAGGTCACCGACCTGCTGGCCAAGCAGCTCGAGCGGCAAACCCACACCAGCGTGAGCCTGGTGTGGCGCACGCCGGCGGGCCAGCCGATGCTGCTCGCGTCGACCCTGGACCAGCAACAGCGGCGCGACTACCTGGCCAACCACCAGGGCGCGATGCTGCCGGCGGCCGGCGGCGCGGCCGCGCGCATCACCGCGATGGCCGGCGAGGAGTACGTGGCGATCGAGGCGCCCCTGCGCAAGACCGGCGGCGGGGTCCTGCTCGGCGCGCTGCAACGCTCGCTCGACGAGGCGCTGGGCGACTACCATGTGCTGCGCTGGCAGCTGCTGGCCGTGTTCGTGCTGTCGACGCTGATGGCGGCGTTCGCGGCGATCTATATCGCCAGCCGCGTCACGCGTCCGGTGCGGCGGCTCGCCGCCGGCGCCAAGCGCATCAGCGCCGGGCACTACGAAACCATCGGCGACATCGGCGCGCACGACGAACTGGGCACGCTGGCGGCCTCGTTCGACGACATGGTGCACGGCCTGATCGAGCGCGACAAGGTGCGCGACATGCTCGGCAAGGTGGTCTCGCCGGCGATCGCCGAGGAGCTGCTGTCGCAGAACATCGACTTCAGCGGGCAGGAACAGGAGGTCAGCGTGATGTTCTCCGACATCCGCGGCTTCACCACCCTGTGCGAGGGCCGCGCGCCAAGCGAAATCCTGTCGATGCTCAACACCTACCTCGGCACCGTGAGCGACCTGATCGACGGCCACGACGGCGTGGTCGACAAATACATCGGCGACGCCGTCATGGCCTTGTACGGCGCGCCGCTGGTGGCGCCGGACGACCCGCAGCGCGCGCTCGAGACGGCGCTGGCGATGGTCGGCGCCCTGCCCGCCCTGAATGCGCAGTTCGCACGCGACGGCTGGCCGCCGCTGGCGATCGGCATCGGCATCCACAGCGGCATCGTGGTGGCCGGGAACATCGGTTCGCGCTCGCGCCTCAATTACACGGTGCTCGGCGACACGGTCAACCTGGCCTCGCGGCTCGAGGGCCTGTGCAAACACTACGGGGAGGCGATCATCGTCAGCGAGGCCACCATGCGCCGCTGCCCGGGTATCGCGTTCCGCGAACTCGATCTGGTGCGGGTCAAGGGCAAGCAGGAGGCGGTCGCGATTTTTTCCGTGATCGGGCACCGCAGCGACATCAGCGCGCGGCGATCGGGCGAGCTGGCGCTGCACGCGCAGGCGCTCGCGGACTACCGCGGCGGCCGCTTCGAGCAGGCCTTGACCCGGTTCGAAGCCGCGCCGCGCGACGGGCTGACCAAACTGTACATGGCCCGCTGCGCGCGCCACATCGCCGAGCCGCCCGCGCGGGACTGGGATGCGGTCGAGTCGCTGACCGAGAAATAGTCTTCATCATGTCGGCCGGGGCGCGCCAAGGGCGGGACGCCCCTCCCGCTACTGCTGCGGATTGACGCGTTCGACCTTCGAGTGCAGCTTGTTCAGGCCCGACAGGTAGGCCTTGGCCGTGGCCACGATGATGTCCGGGTCCGAGCCGACGCCGTTGACGATGCGCCCGGCGCGCGACAGGCGCATGGTCACCTCGCCCTGCGACTGGCTGCCGTTGCTGATCGCGTTGATGGAGAACAGCACCAGCTCGGCGCCGCTGGCGGCCTCTTTTTCGATCGCGTTAACGGTGGCGTCGACCGGTCCGTCGCCCTCGCCTTCGCAGGTGACCTCCTTGCCGTCCATCGAGAACACCACCTTGGCGCTCGGGGTCTCGCCGGTCTCGGAGCGCTGCGCCAGCGAGACGAAATGGTAGAACTCGCCCTCGTGCGCGTGGTCCTCTTCGGACACGAGCGCCATGATGTCTTCGTCGAAGATCTCCGACTTGCGGTCGGCCAGCTCCTTGAAGCGGCCGAAGGCGGCGTTGACGTCGGCCTCGGATTCGAGCTCGATGCCGAGTTCCTGCAGGCGCGCCTTGAACGCGTTGCGGCCCGACAGTTTGCCCAGCACGATCTTGTTGGCGGTCCAGCCGACGTCTTCGGCGCGCATGATCTCGTAGGTCTCGCGCGCCTTCAGGATGCCGTCCTGGTGGATGCCGGACGCGTGCGCGAAGGCGTTCGCGCCCACCACCGCCTTGTTCGGCTGCACCGCGAAGCCGGTGATCTGCGAGACCATCTTGGAGGCGGCAACGATCTGGGTGGTGTCGATCCCGAGCTGCAGCTTGAAGTAGTCGGAGCGCGTGCGCACCGCCATGACGAGTTCCTCGAGCGCGGTGTTGCCGGCCCGTTCGCCCAGGCCGTTGATGGTGCACTCGACCTGGCGCGCGCCGCCGATCATGACGCCGGCGAGCGAATTGGCGACCGCCAGGCCAAGGTCGTTGTGGCAGTGGACCGACCAGATCGCCTTGTCGGAGTTGGGGATGCGCTCGCGCAGGCGGCGGATGGTCTGGCCGAACACCTCGGGCACCGCGTAGCCGACCGTGTCGGGGAAGTTGATGGTGGTGGCGCCCTCGGCGATGACCGATTCGAGCACGCGGCACAGGAAGTCCTCGTCGGAGCGGCTGCCGTCCTCGGGCGAGAATTCGACGTCGTCGGTGTACTGGCGCGCGTAGCGGATCGCCGCCATGGCCTGCTCGAGCACCTGCTCGGGCTCCATGCGCAGCTTCATTTTCATGTGCAGCGGCGAGGTCGCGATGAAGGTGTGGATGCGTTTGCGCTCGGCCGGCTGCAGGGCCTCGGCGGCGCGCGCGATGTCGCGCTCGTTGGCGCGCGAGAGCGAGCACACGGTCGAGTCCTTGATGGCGGCGGCGATCGCGCGGATGGCCTCGAAGTCGCCGGGCGAGGCGGCCGCGAAACCGGCCTCGATGACGTCGACCTTCATGCGCTCGAGCTGGCGCGCGATGCGGACCTTTTCGTCCTTGGTCATCGAGGCGCCGGGCGACTGCTCGCCGTCGCGCAGGGTGGTGTCGAAAATGATGAGGCGGTTCGAATCAGTCATGCCAGCTCCAGTAATCTATTGAAACACACGCGAAACACACGCGAAACACACGCAAGACACGCGCAAGACACGCGCAAACCCCGCCGCCATCGAACTACCTCGATTGGTCAGCGGCGCTCGCTTTGATCGACCGGTTCGTCGTCGGTCTGCACGATACTGACCGGCATGCCCTTCGCAAGGCGCCAGAAGTAGACCGCGTAACCGGACAAACCGTATAAAACAAACACGGGCATGAGCACCATCGAGGGCGCGCTGGCCACGATCGCGAACGCGAGCACGATCAGGAACACGACGATGAACGGCACCGATTTGCGGAAATTGACATCCTTAAAACTATAGAACGGCACGTTGGTGACCATGGTCAGGCCGGCGAACAACGCGATGCCGAACGAGATCCAGGCCAGGCTGCGCCCGGTCTGGCCAAATTCGGTCATGAGCAAAATGAAACCGGCCACCATGCCGGCCGCCGCCGGGCTGGGCAGGCCCTGGAAGAACCGTTTGTCGACCACTTCGATGTTGGTGTTGAAGCGCGCCAGGCGCAGCGCGGCGCCGGCGCAATAAACGAAGGCGGCGACCCAGCCGAGCTTGCCCATGCCGCTGAGCGACCATTCGTAGATCACCAGCGCCGGCGCGGCGCCGAACGAGACCATGTCGGACAGGCTGTCGTACTGGGCCCCGAATTCGGATTGGGTGTTGGTCAGGCGCGCGATGCGGCCGTCGAGCGCGTCGAGGATCATGGCCACGAAAATGGCCCACGCGGCGTGTTCGAAGCGCAACCCCATGGCGCTGACGATGGCGTAGAAACCGCAAAACAGGGCCGCCGTGGTGAACGCGTTGGGCAGCAGGTAGATGCCGCGCCGCGGACGCTTGGCCACGCCGGCCGTTTCGGACGCGCGGCGCCCGAACTTGCTAAAGCGTGCGAATTTGGGCGTTTTGGCGGCCTGCGGGTTGGCGGGCTTGCGGCGGCGTGGGAAGGTGGCCATGGATTTCCGTTTCGAGTAATTTAATCGCTGCCGCGGCGGCCCCGGGTCGGGCCCGCCGCTTGACCGTCCATTATAGTGGGCAGACAGTCAACTTAGCGAAACGATGTACTTACTTGAACTTCACCTTTCCCACGAGGCGCATCTGCAGCGTGGTCTCGCCGGGCTCGAAGCTCGGTTCGGCGACCTGCTCGGGGCCGCCGCCACGCTTGCTCATCATCATGGCGCCGACCGCGCCTTCGCTCTGCGGACCGGCGTAATTGCCCGAGCCTTCGAAATCGACCGTGTCGAGCACGGCGTCGGACACCTTGCGGCCCATCGCCGCGGCGATCGAGCCGATCCGCTCGTTGAGGTTGCGGTAGGTGGCGGCGATGCGCTGGTCGTCGACCTTTTTGAGCGTGGCCGGGCTCAGGCCGAATTGCAGGCCGTTAAGACCGAGCACGCTCTGGGCGGCGGCCACCGTTTTCGGCAGCGCGTTCAAATTTTGTGTTTTCACTTCGAGGTACTGGCCGACGCGCCAGCCGGTGGGCAGGCGCTTGGCGGGCATGCTGCCGTCGGGCATGGGGCGCTCCTCCGGGTAGACCGGGTAGGTGTAGTAGCCCTGCGTCTTGAGGATGGCCTGGGGGTCCTGCTTGCGGACGATCTCGGTGCCCTGCTTCATCTTCTGGTTGACGCGCGAGGCGGCGGCGGCCTTGTCCTTGTCGAATTCCTCGACCATGAAGGTCGCGACGGCCTCGTCGTTGGGGTGCGTCACCTCGCCGAAGGCGGGGACGATGACGAGGGTGCCGGTGGTCGGCAGCAGGTTCTGCGCCTGCACCTGCGCGGCCAGCGCGAGGGCGGCCAGGATCATGAATTTTGATGGTGCCATTGTGGTTCTCCGAAGGTTAACAGACGGCAATGGGGCATGCCGCCCCATTTTGCTTGTCCAAACCAGCACCTTACCCGTATTTCAACTTTGACCGCGCTGCTGTAATGAAAAGTTGCAATTGAATACAACTTCCCGCAAAACGGCACCGCTCGGGCAAAAGCCGAGTCGCGCTCCAGGAACAGTCTGCGATCCATGAAAACACCCGTCATTCCTGCCATTGGCAGAAATGACTCCCCGGGCTCGGCGCCCCCCTTAGCGGAGACCCATGCTGAGCCGGTCTTGACGCGCCGTTCAACCCTTTAGGCCACGTTACAAATTTGCAGATGGCGCGTGACTGCATGCTCAGCATGGATTCCCGCCAAGGGGGCGCCGAGCCCGGGAACGACGGGGGAGTGAGGCGGCTCCGGCGATACAGTTGTCGCCGCCGGACCGCACCACGTATTTAGTTCTTCGACTGATCGACCAGCTTGTTCTTGGCGATCCAAGGCATCATCGCACGCAGCTTGGCGCCGACTTCCTCGATCTGGTGCTCGGACGTGAGGCGGCGGCGCGAGATCAGGGTCGGGGCGCCGGCCTTGTTCTCGAGGATGAAGCTCTTCGCGTATTCACCGGTCTGGATGTCCTTGAGGCACTGGCGCATCGCGTTCTTGGTGTCTTCGGTCACGATCTTCGGGCCCGTCACGTACTCGCCGTACTCGGCGTTGTTGGAGATCGAATAGTTCATGTTGGCGATGCCGCCCTCGTAGATCAGGTCGACGATCAGCTTGAGCTCGTGCAGGCACTCGAAATAGGCCATCTCGGGCGCGTAACCGGCTTCGGTCAGGGTCTCGAAACCAGCCTTGATCAGTTCGACGGCGCCGCCGCACAATACCGCCTGCTCGCCGAACAGGTCGGTCTCGGTCTCTTCGCGGAAGTTGGTCTCGATGATGCCGGCGCGGCCGCCGCCGTTGGCCATGGCATACGACATCGCGATGTCGCGCGCCGAGCCGGACTTGTCCTGGTAGACCGCGATCAGGTGCGGCACGCCGCCGCCGTTGGCGTAGGTGCCGCGCACGGTGTGGCCCGGCGCCTTGGGGGCGACCATGATGACGTCGAGGTCGGCGCGCGGCACGACCTGGCCGTAGTGCACGTTAAAGCCGTGCGCGAACGCGAGCACCGCGCCCTGCTTGGCGAACGGGGCGATGTTCTCGTTGTAGACCTGGGCGATGCTCTCGTCGGGCAGCAAGATCATGATGATGTCGGCGGCCTTGACCGCGTCGTTGACTTCGGCCACCTTGAGGCCGGCCTGTTCGACCTTGGTCCACGAGGCGCCGCCCTTGCGCAGGCCGACCGTGACGTTGACGCCCGAATCGTTCAGGTTTTGCGCGTGCGCGTGGCCTTGCGAGCCGTAGCCGATAATGGCAACGTTTTTGCCCTTGACGAGGGAGAGGTCGCAGTCTTTGTCGTAAAAAACATTCATGGTCATATTCCTAGTTTTATTTATTCAATTGTTTGGGATTGTGCCGTCGGCACGGTCTTACACTTTGAGGATGCGTTCGCCGCGGCCGATGCCGGAGCCGCCGGTGCGCACCGTTTCGAGGATCGAGGCGCGGTCGATGGAGTCGATGAACGCGTCGAGCTTGCCCTTGTTGCCGGTCAGCTCGATCGTGTAGGTCTTCTCCGTGACGTCGATGACGCGGCCGCGGAAGATGTCCGCGGTGCGCTTCATTTCCTCGCGCTCCTTGCCGACCGCGCGCACCTTGATGAGCATGAGCTCGCGTTCGATGTGGGCGCCCTCGGTCAGGTCGACCACCTTGACCACCTCGATCAGGCGGTTCAGGTGCTTGGTGATCTGCTCGATGATGTCGTCCGAGCCGCTGGTGACGATGGTCATGCGCGACAGGGTCGCGTCCTCGGTCGGCGCCACCGTCAGCGTCTCGATATTGTAGCCGCGGGCCGAGAACAGGCCGACCACGCGCGAGAGCGCGCCGGCTTCGTTTTCCAGCAGGACTGAGATGATATGGCGCATTACAAGTCCTCCGATCCGAGCAGCATTTCGGACAAGCCCTTGCCGGCCTTGACCATGGGCCAGACGTTTTCGGACTGGTCGGTGATGAAGTTCATGAACACCAGGCGGTCCTTCATGTCGAACGCCTCCTTGAGCGCGCCGTCGACGTCACCGGGTTTTTCGATCTTCATGCCGACGTGGCCGAACGATTCGGCCAGCTTCGAGAAGTCCGGCAGCGAGTCCATGTACGACTCCGAATAGCGCGAGCCGTAGTCGATCTGCTGCCACTGGCGCACCATGCCGAGGAAACGGTTGTTGAGCAGGATGATCTTCGGCGTCAAATGGTATTGCTTGCAGGTGGCAAGCTCCTGGATGCACATCTGGATCGAGCCCTCGCCCGTGATGCAGGCCACGGTCGCGTCGGGGTTGGCCATCTGCACGCCCATGGCGTACGGCAGGCCCACGCCCATGGTGCCCAGGCCGCCCGAATTGATCCAGCGGCGCGGCTTGTCGAAACCATAGTACTGGGCCGCCCACATCTGGTGCTGGCCGACGTCGGAGGTGATGAAGGCGTCGCCCTTGGTCAGCTCCCAGACCTTCTGGACCACCGATTGCGGCTTGATCACGAGGCTTGAATCCTGGAATTTGAGGCATTCGCGGCCGCGCCATTCGTTGATCTGTTTCCACCAGTCCTTGACGGCCGGCGCGTTCGGCTTGGCCTCGCTGGCGTCGAGCTGGGCCAGGAATTCGACCAGCACGTCCTTGACGTTGCCCACGATCGGGATGTCGACCTTGACCCGTTTCGAGATCGAGGACGGGTCGATGTCGACGTGGATGATCTTGCGCGGATGCGAGGCGAAGTGCTTGGGGTTGCCGATCACGCGGTCGTCGAAGCGGGCGCCGATGGCGATCAGGACGTCGCAATGCTGCATCGCCATGTTCGCTTCGTAGGTGCCGTGCATGCCGGGCATGCCAACATAGTTCTCGCTCGAGGCGCGGTAGCCGCCCAACCCCATCAGGGTGTTGGTGCACGGGAAACCGAGACGGTCGACCAAGCGGTTGAGCTCGGGCGAAGCGTTGGCGAGGATGACCCCGCCGCCGGTGTAGATCATCGGGCGTTCGGCCTGCAGCAGCAGTTGCACGGCCTTGCGGATCTGGCCCGAATGGCCCTTGTCGACCGGCTTGTACGAGCGCATCTCGATATCCTTGGGATAGTCGTAGAAGCACTTGTGCATGCTGATGTCTTTGGGGATGTCGACCAGCACCGGGCCGGGACGGCCGGTGCGCGCGATGAAGAACGCCTTCTTGATCGTCAGCGCGAGGTCCTTGACATCCTTGACGAGGAAATTGTGCTTGACCACGGGCCGCGTGATGCCGACCGTGTCGCATTCCTGGAATGCATCCTGGCCGATCGCGTGGCTCGGCACCTGGCCGGAGATGACGACCATCGGGATCGAATCCATGTACGCGGTCGACAGGCCGGTGACGGCGTTGGTCACGCCCGGACCCGAGGTCACGAGGGCGACGCCGACCGTGTTCGAGCTGCGCGAATAGGCATCGGCCGCATGCACGGCCGCCTGCTCGTGGCGTACGAGGACGTGTTGGAATTTGTCTTGCTTGAAGATGGCGTCGTAGATATAGAGGACCGCACCGCCCGGATAGCCAAAGACGTGTTTGACGCCCTCCTCGGCCAGGCAACGCACTAATATCTCAGCGCCCGTGATGGGAACTGCTGCTTCGTTACTCATGATACATTCCTTTCAAGACCCATTGGGAGGTGATCGGATGTTCTTTCCTAACGAAATACGCGTTACGCAACAGTGGCTCAGGCTCCCCTTTTTCTGCGGTGACGCCGATCTTTCACGTACCCATAGATACGTTACGAAACGACGCTGAACGCAACTCGTTCGGCTTGAGTTTCTGTTGGCGGTTGTGCGGATCTCTCGCGCTTGTGGCGCGGGTTAGAACAAACTGCCTACATATGAAAGCGCGTCATGCCGATGCCTGCGTTGTGTGCCGGTGGCGACCTGACCATAAAGCTTCGGGGTGGCAAAGCGTTCTCCACCTTACTGCGTCGCACCATTTTGGTCAAGGGCTATCGGGTCCCGCCGGGCCGTTTTAGGTCCCTGAACCCCAAATATCCTGCGGAAAGCGGCAATTTTTGCTAGGATGCGTCAGTTTTCCAAAATGCCATTGCGAGCTTAAAGAAACGAAACTTGATCGACCCAGGGCCTCAAACCATCCCCGACCGCATGGCGACAGACAAAGAACTATCCGATTTCCTCGAGCACGTTGAGCGCCGCGCTTTCAAGCAGGCCGTCTACGCCGTGCGAAAGGACGAGTCCGCCCTGGACATCGTGCAGGACGCCATGATCAAGCTCGCCGAGAAATACGGCGACAAGCCGGCGGCGGAACTGCCGATGTTGTTCCAGCGCATCCTGCAAAATACGATACTCGATTACTTTCGACGCGAGAAGGTGCGCAACACCTGGGTCAGCCTTTTCTCGGCAATGGGCAAGCGCGTCGAAGGGAACGACGATTTTGATATACTCGAAGCCTATGAGGCGGAACATGGATCTGCGGCGGCAGAATCGAGCGCGGACCTCGCCGAGCGCATGCAGACCCTGACAATCATCGATGCCCAGGTACAAAAACTGCCCGCGCGTCAACGAGAAGCGTTCCTTATGCGTTACCTACACGATATGGACGTGGCCGAAACAGCCGAAGCGATGGGATGTTCCGAAGGCAGTGTCAAAACGCACTGCTCGCGCGCAACGCATACGCTCGCCGATTCGCTGAAAGCCTTGGGAATTACATTATGAATACCGACGACATCAATTTCGCGTACAAGGTGCGCCACGCGCTCAACGAGAAACTCGACGATCTGCCCGCATCGACAACCGATCGGCTCGCTTCGGCCCGCAAACTGGCCCTATCGCGCAAAAAGGCACAGACGCCTGCGCGCCTGGCCCGGCTCTCGCTGGCCGCCAAGCTCCTAAGCAACTATTCGTTACCTTCGCTGGGCGGACGCATCGGCGTCGCCGTTCCCCTGCTCGCCCTCGTGGTCGGCCTGGCCGGCGTGTTCGAGGTCGAGGAGCAACGCCGCGGCCTCGAACTGGCCGAACTCGAAGCCGGCGTGTTGTCCGACGAACTCCCGCTGACCGCCTACCTCGACGACGGATTTAACGCCTACCTCGCCGAGGGCGCCGAGCGCGCCCAATAAGGATGGCCGGCATCGACATCCGTTCCCGCCTGCAGGCCTGCCTGGCCGCGCTTTCAGCGCTTTCAGTGTTGTCGCTGGCGGCGCCGCCCGCCACCGCGCAACAAGTTGGCGATCGCGCCGTCGCGGCCCAGGCGCCCCTGCTGGTGCCGGCCGCCCCCGCCAAGACTTGGAGCGAGTTGACTCCAGCGCAACGTGTTGCATTGAAGCCGCTCGCGGGCCAGTGGGACAGGATGGAGGGCGCGCGCCGCGACAAATGGCTCGGCATCGCCAACCGTTTTGCGACCATGACGCCGGCGGAGCAACGCCGCATGCACGCGCGCATGCGTGAATGGAGCAGGCTGTCTCCCGAAGAGCGCCGTGTTGTGCGCCAGAATTACACGCGCTCGAAGCAGATCGCCCCGAACAGCAAGTCGGCCAAGTGGGAACAGTACCAGCAGCTGTCCGCCGAGCAAAAGAGAAAACTCGCCGCCAACGCTGCGGCTGCCAAGCACAAACTCGCCAAGCCGGCCGCCATAGAGCCGCCCAGGCCCGAGCCGCCCAAGCCCAAGGCCGCGGCGCAGGCCGCGACAGCGGTGCCGCCGGCGCCGGCGCGCTTGCCCGAGGCCGCCTGCCCGGCCGGCACGATAAAGAATCCGGCAGCGCCGCTGCCGGCCTGTGTGCCGGCGCCAGTCGCCCCGACGCCGACGCTTACCACCACCCTCCCTCCGGCTACGCCGGCTGCTCCCGCACCACATGCAAAATAGTTCTTCGCCTGCGACAACAAGCCTGCCAACACCGACCCTGAAACGCCGCCTGATCGCCATGGTGTACGAGGCCTTCCTTTTGACCGCGGTGGAGTTCTTCGGCGTCCTGCTTTATCTGCTGATCGCGCGATTCGTGTTTGGCGCGCAGGATACGAAGGCGGACGCCTTCCAGCATGGCTTGTCGATGTGGATATTCCTGATCGCGGCCGCCTACTTCATCCATTGCTGGGTCGACAGCGGACACACGCTGGCCATGAAGACCTGGCGCATCAAACTGGTCAAGCCGGGGTTTGCGAGGATGCCCCCGCGCGTGGCCCTGGGCAGGTTTTTGCTCGCCTGCGGCTGGTTTCTGCCGGCGGCAATACTCATCTATGCTTTGAAACCAACAGGCAAGGCCGAAGTGTTCGGCTTGTTTGCGATCAATCTGGCCGCGTGGGCCATGACGGCCTTCCTCGACAAGGACCGCCAGTTCCTGCATGACAAATTGATGGGGACGCGGCTGATTCAGATGGCCGCGCCGGCCAAGCAGAAGGCGAAAGCGTAGAACGCCATTTCCGGCTGGCCCCGGCGTCAGCCCGGGCAAGCGTCTACGGCTTCTTATTCGCGGCGCCATCTGCGCGTCGATCGGAGGTGCTGTATTCAACTTCCCAGTTTTTTCCGCCATCGGCCGAATGGATGATCGAGAAAACCCTATCGACGCCGAAATTCAAAGCGACAAGACCGCCCGATTTCAGGGGCGACATCAATCTGCCGGAACGCCCCTCATTCGTCCACGTCTTTCCCTCGTCCTTGCTGACATGGGCCTCGGATAGACTGCCGCCGCTGACATGCATGGTGCCGTCCCATGAGTGCATGATGGGCACGGTGCCGTCCGCTCCGCGCATGATGGGAAACGGGGTGGATTTGAACGGCAGCGCCGCCGGCACCCAGCTTTGCGCATCGTCTTTCGAGAAGTACACCGTGGCGAGCGCTTTTGAAAAACCGCCTCTAGGCGCAGTGAGCGCGCCCAAGGTGCCGTTCGGGCTGTGGATGATCACTGCGATGCGCTCGTTCTTCGGCGTCGCCCTTTCCGTCCACTCGCCGGTGGCAAAGTCCATGATATGGATAGGACCATTTGAGACGGTGTAGCCAAAGCCATTGTTGGTGCGCCACATCCAGATCGAACTGAAAGCGTTCCAGAGATCGCCTTTTTGCGTTTCCTTCCGCACGAAACGCCATTGGCCCGCTTCCAGCGTCCGGGAGTGCAGTAGGCTAAGCTCGTCCCCCTTCTCATGCAAAACAAACCAGCCCGCCTCGGCATTTCCCTCGATCCGCAGTAGATTGCCCATTGGCAGGTCTCCGCCATCGACGGGAAGCAGTTTGTCGATCCCGGGCGGCTTGCGCAAAATGGTGCCCAATTCCCCCACTGCCAGAAACTCCGCGTTCGGAAGCGAAACGGGGGTGACGCAAAGCAACGATTCGATGCCCTGCCCCCGCACCGCCCTCCATATCCCTTTGCTCGATCTGATGAGGACCGTGCCGAGGCGGCTCGCCGCAATCATCGTTCCGTCCGCCAGTTCGGTCAGACAGTCCGCTCCCAACGGGCGCGCAAGCGCATTTTCTTCGACAACATACCGGCCCTCTTCGGCGCCGTTCCAACCCGCCTCCACATCGCCCGAAAACAACTGCCGGTGCTGTGGGGAAAACTTCTCAATCAAGCTCAGGTTCGACTTCGCCTGCCGGCTGCGGCCGACAATGTCCTTCTTGTTCATGCGCGTAACGACCAGGCGCCCAAGGTCCACACCCTTGTTCGGATGAACGACGAATCTCCCGATCAAATCGGAATTGTCGCCCAGGCACAGTAACTTATGGGCCTAAAGGGTGGTGTCGCGCGTCAATCCTGGAGCGATCTGGCGTAGTACGAAATGCTCGACCCGCTGCCTAAATTCGGGGTCAATCCGGGTCACGGTGATCTCGTCGAAACCCATGATCTGGCTGAGGTTGGGCGTGACACTCACGACCACGGGGCTCTCGCGAGATCCACTACGCAGTTCCAGCGGATCGGTCGCGTCGTTGGTCGTGGCGCAAGCAGTAAGCATTGCAAGCGTACTTGCGCATAGCAGCATCCGGGCAATGCCTTGCCTTATCATCATTTTCATTTATTTAATAATTTTTCGAAAATGAAATAATATACGATGACGCCCTACTTCAGATGTGCCCGAACTAAAAACCACTAAATTGCCACCTGCAGACCGAGAACGAATAAAAAACGCCACGTAAAAAAGTGGCGTTTTCAATTCTGTCCCGAATTAGAAGCGTTCGTATTCGTGCAGGTAGCGCCACTGCCCGACCGGCAAACCGGCCATCGAGATGCGTCCCACGCGGATGCGCTTTATGCTCACCACGCTAAGCCCGACCATGCGGCACATATGCGTGATCTGGCCCGGCTTGACGCCCTTGAGCGCGAAACGCAGGCGCGTCTCGTTCTGCCAGCTCACCTTCATCGGCGCGATCTCCTTGCCGTTGAAGGTCAGGCCATGGTTGAGCGCGGCAAGGCCGCCCTCGCGGATCGCGCCGCCGACTTCGACGATGTACTCCTGCTCGACACGCTGGCCTTCGTCGACCAGTTTGCGCGCCACGCGGAAGTCCTGCGTGTAGATCACCAGGCCGCTGGCCTTGGTCTCGAGTGGCGACGTCAAGGTCAGGTTACTAAGGTGCCGCTTTAAAAAGCGTTGCTTGCCATGGTCGGCCAGCAGCAAGGTCTCTTGCGTGAGGCACTCGAGCGCGGGCGCGGCATCGGTGTCGACGCCGGCGCTAAAACCGGCCGGTTTGTGCAGCAAGATCGTCACCGGCACCAGTTCGATCAGCGTGGCGTCCGGATGGATCACCACGTCCTGCTCGTCGGCCACGCGGGCGCCCGCCTCCTCGACCACCACGCCGTCGACGCTGATCCAGCCGCCGGCGATGTATTTGTCGGCTTCGGCGCGCGAGCACGGAATCATCTCGGCCACGCGTTTGGCGAGGCGAATGGTGTTGTCGGTCATGTAGCTGCTTGCCAGTCTTTGAAAAAAGCCGTGAACACGGCGACGACGTGTTCGACGTCGGCCGCCGTGACGCCAAGGTGGGTGACCAAACGCGTGTGCTTGCCGACCGTCGCCTTGATGTCCGCCTGCGTGAGCGCGGCGCGCAAGGCGTCGACGGCCGCTTCCGGCACGTCGACATAGAAGATGTTGGTTTGCGGCGTGGCGACCTTGATCTGGGCGATCTGCGCGAGGCCCTGCGCGAGCGCGGCGGCGTTGGCGTGGTCGTCGGCGAGCCGTTCGACATTGTGTTCGAGCGCGTGCTGGCCCGCAGCCGCCAGCAGGCCGGCCTGGCGCATGCCACCCCCGAGCATCTTGCGCCAGCGCTTGCCCTGCTCGATGAACGCGCGCGGACCGCACAGCAACGAGCCGACCGGCGCGCCGAGGCCTTTGGACAGGCACACCGAGACCGTGTCGAAACCGGCGGTGGCCGCGCGCAGGCTGATGCCCTGCTTGACCGCCGCGTTGCAGATGCGGGCGCCGTCGAGGTGGGTGGCCAGGCCGCGCGCATGCGCGAGCGAGGTGGCCGCGGCCATGTATTCGGCGCCGAGCACGCGCCCGCCGATCGTGTTTTCCAGCGCCAGCAAGCGCGAACGCGCGAAGTGCATGTCGTCGGGCTTGATGTAGGCGGCGATGTCGGCCAGCGCGATGCTGCCGTCGGGCTGGTTGGCTATCGGTTGCGGCTGGATGCTGCCCAGCACCGCGGCGCCGCCGCCTTCGTATTTGTAGGTGTGGGCCTCCTGCCCGACCAGGTATTCGTCGCCGCGCGCGCAATGGACCAGCAGCGCGATCAGGTTGGTCTGGGTGCCCGAAGGCGCGAACAGGGCCGCCTCGTAGCCGAACAGCTCGGCCGCGTAGTCCTGCAGCCGGTTCACGCTCGGGTCGTCGCCGTAGACGTCGTCGCCCACGCCGGCGCCGTGCATCGCCGCGCGCATCGCGGGGCCGGGCAGCGTCACGGTGTCGCTGCGCAGGTCAATCCAGGGTTTGGTCGTCTGGTTCATAGGTATCGATTCGGTTGCGGTCAGTGCGGGGCCATGGCGTCGGCCTCGGCCAGTTTGCCGGTATAGAAGCGCTGCCCCATTTCTTCGAGGCCCAGCGTGACCAGCACCTCTTGCAGGCGCTCGCTCGGACGCTTGCGCGGCAGGTTTTTATAGGACGCGATGATCAGTTCGTTCTTCATCGAGTGCTCCCAGCCCACCAGCTCGGTCACGTTGACCTGGTAGCCGTGCGCCTCGAGCTGCAGGCAGCGCAGCACGTTGGTGATCTGGCTGCCGAATTCGCGCGTGTGCAGCGGGTGGCGCCAGATCTCGGTCAACGCGCTCTTGCCGAGGTCCTTGCCCTTGTTCTTCTTGAGCACGGAGGCGACTTCGGCCTGGCAGCACGGCACCAGCACCATGAAGCGCGCGCGCTTTTTGAGGGCGAAGTCGATCGCGTCGTCGGTCGCCGTGTTGCAGGCGTGGAGCGCGGTGACGATGTCGATCCGCTTTGGCAGCTGGGTCGATTCGGTCGATTCGGCGACCGACAGGTTCAGGAACGACATGCCGGGGAAGTCGAGCTTTTTGGCCAGCTCGGTCGACTTTTGGACCAGCTCTTCGCGCGTCTCGATGCCGTAGATGCGCGAGCCGTCGCCACGTCCCTTGAAGAACAGGTCGTACAAAATGAAGCCGAGGTAGGACTTGCCGGCGCCATGGTCGACCAGCGAGATGTCGGCGTGGTCCTGCTGGATTTCGCGCAGCAGCGGTTCGATGAACTGGTACAGGTGGTAGACCTGTTTGAGCTTGCGCCGGCTGTCCTGGTTGAGTTTGCCGTCGCGCGTGAGGATGTGCAGTTCCTGCAGCAGCGCGACCGACTGGCCGGGCCGAATTTCGGGAGCCAGCGCCGGCGCCTCGGGCGCGGCGCCCTTCTTGCCCTGGTCAGCGCGCTTCATCGATCCACGCCGCCTGGATCGCTTCGAGCACCTTTTCGCCGCCGCGGGTGCGGTCGTCGTCGAAGCCGTCGAGTTCGACGACCCAGTTGTGCAGGTCGACGAAGCGCACGGTGGCCGGATCGACCTCGGGCAGCTTGTCGTACAGGGCCTCGGCGATCGCCGAAATATCACTCCATTTCATGGCGGCTCCGATCAATGGTTTTCGCTGGCGTGGTTGATCGTGTACTTGGGCAGCTCGATGACCAGGTCGGCCTGGCCCAGCTTGGCCTGGCACGACAGGCGCGACACGGCCTCGAGGCCCCAGGCCTTGTCGAGCTGGTCTTCCTCGTCCTCGTCGGCCTCGCTGAGCGAATCGAAGCCCTCGCGCACCAGCACGTGGCAGGTGGTGCAGGCGCACGATTTTTCGCAGGCGTGCTCGATGTTGATGTCGTTGGCCAGCATCACGTCGCACAGCGACTGTCCGGCGGGCGCTTCGATCACCGCGCCTTCGGGGCACAGTACTGGGTGGGGCAGGAATACGATTTGCGGCACTTTGATTTCCTCTGGATTTGTTCGGGGCTGCTTTCGGGGCTGCCTATACCTGGTCGAGCCGTTTGCCGGCCAGCGCGCTGCGCACGCTCTGGTCCATGCGGCGCGAGGCGAATTCTTCGGTGCCCTGGGCCAGCGCCTCGACCGCGGCGTGCAAGGCGGCCTGGTTGGCGGCAGGGTCAACGCCGGCCCCGGGCGCGGTTTCGTTCGAGCGCGCGAGGGCTTCGCGCACACCGGCCATCAGGGTGTCGATGTCGGCGCGCTCCTCGTCGCTGAGCAAGGCGGCGTCGCCATCGAGCGCCGCTTGCGTTGCGAGCAAAATGCGCTCGGCCTCGACCTGCTCTTCGCGCTGGGCGCGCAGCGCCATGTCGACTTCGGCCGAGGTGTACGAGTCCTGCAGCATGCGTGCCACTTCGTCGTCGGCCAGGCCGTACGAGGGCTTGACCGTGATCGACGCCTCCACGCCGGAGCGCGTTTCGCGCGCCGACACCGACAGTAGGCCGTCGGCGTCGACCTGGTAGGTGATGCGGATGCGGGCGGCGCCGGCGGCCATCGGCGGAATGCCGCGCAGCTCGAAGCGCGCCAGCGAGCGGCAGTCCGACACCAGTTCGCGCTCGCCCTGCAGCACGTGCACGGCCAGCGCGGTCTGGCCGTCTTTAAAGGTAGTGAACTCCTGCGCGCGGGCGCACGGGATGGTCGAATTGCGCGGAATGATTTTTTCCACCAGGCCGCCCATGGTCTCGATGCCGAGCGAGAGCGGGATCACGTCGAGCAGCAGCCAGTCGTCGCCGGCGGCGCGGTTGCCGGCCAGCAGATTGGCCTGGATCGCCGCACCCAGCGCGACCACCTTGTCGGGGTCGATGTTGGCGTGCGGGATGGTCTTGAAGAATTCGGTGACCGCGCGGCGCACGTGCGGCATGCGCGTGGCGCCGCCGACCATGACCACGCCGTCGACGTCCTCGACCGACACGGCCGCGTCGCGCATGGCCTTTTTAATCGCGGTCATGGTCTTGTTGACGAGGTGCTTGGTGATCTCGGCGAAGGTCTCGGCGCTGATTTTGAGGTGCACCATCTCGCCGGAATTCAAAATGGCGTCGATGACGGTGTCGGCGTTGGTCGAGAGCAGTTCCTTGGCCTGGCGCGCCTTGACCATGAGCGTGGCCGTGTCTTCGTGCGAGAGCGGAGCCAGTTTGGCGTGCTCGCAGATCCAGCAGAACAGGCGATGGTCGAAGTCGTCGCCGCCGAGCGCGGAGTCGCCGCCCGTGGACAGCACTTCGAACACGCCCTTGGAGAGCTTGAGGATTGAGATGTCGAAGGTGCCGCCGCCAAGGTCGTAGACCGCGAACACGCCTTCGGAGCCATGGTCGAGGCCATACGCGATGGCGGCGGCGGTGGGCTCGCTCAAGAGGCGCAGCACGTTCAGGCCGGCCAGCTGGGCCGCGTCCTTGGTGGCCTGGCGCTGGGCGTCGTCGAAGTAGGCGGGCACCGTGATGACGGCGCCCACGAGTTCGTCGCCGAGCGAGTCTTCGGCGCGCTGGCGCAGCGTGGCCAGGATCTGGGCAGAGATCTCGACCGGGCTTTTTACGCCCGCGACGGTTTTGATCTGGACCATGCCGGGGGCATCCTGAAAATCGTAGGGCAGGTTCTCGGCGTGGGCGATGTCGGCCAGGCCGCGGCCCATGAAGCGCTTGACCGAGACGATCGTGTTCTTCGGGTCGGTGGTCTGGTGCGGCTGGGCTTTGTGGCCGATGTGCGCGTGGCCGTTGGGCAGGTAGCGCACGATCGACGGCAGCAGCGGGCGGCCGTCCTCGTCGCTCAGCACTTCGGGAATGCCGCTGCGCACGGTCGCTACCAGCGAGTTGGTGGTGCCGAGGTCGATGCCCACCGCCAGACGGTGCTGGTGGGGCGCGGTCGACATGCCGGGTTCGGAGATTTGGAGAAGTGCCATATTAGCTTTGCCGATTTTCTTTTATTTTGTTAGCACGTCTTCCCCGCGCAGGCGGGGATCCATACTGAGGTCGCGCTTACGCGAACACCAATGCAATCACAACATGTCGTCCCCAGGCTCGGCGCCCCCTTTACCGGGGATCCATACTGAGCGAGCGTCAACGCGAAGTCGCCAACTACATAGCTGGCGTCGATGAATTTTCTGCTGATACTTGGCTGAAGATTCATCGTTTAAGTGGTCGCCACCTCAGCATGGGGGGAATCCAGGTAATGCCTGGATTCCCGCTTTCGCGGGAATGACGTGGGTAGGTTTTGCGGCGTTACAACACTGCTTAACGTGCCATCAACTTTCTAGCGCCTCGAAGGCGTAGTGGACTTCCTCGTTGAATTTTTCGAGGAACATCAGCGCGCGTACGCCTTGCGCCGCGTGCTCGAAGTCGCCGCTATCGATCTGCTCACCGATTGCCGTCAAACGATTCTTGCGCTCCAGCTTGACCTGCTCGTCGAGCGCCTCCAACGCGTCCGCGTCCTTCGCCGCGCGCGCATCGCCAAGCTCGTCGCGCCACTCCATCTGCTGCATCAGGAAGGCCATCGGCATCGCCGAGTTCGACTCCGTCTGCAAATCGACGCCATTGAGTTCGCACAGGTACTGGGCGCGCTTTTGCGGGTTGCGCAGGGTCTGGTAGGCCTCGTTGGCGCGCGTCGCCCACTGCATCGCGACGCGCTTCTCGGCGTCGGTCGCGTTGATGAAGCGGTCCGGGTGCACGCGCCCCTGCACGTCGCGGTAGGCGCAATCGAGCGCGTTCATGTCGAGCGCGAACGTGGCCGGCAGCTGGAACAGGTCGAAGTGGTTTTGCATCCGACGCCGTTTAGATCCGGAAGCTCTCGCCGCAACCGCAGGCGTCTTTGACGTTCGGGTTGTTGAACCGAAAACCTTCGTTCAAACCCTCGCGCGCGAAATCGAGCTCGGTGCCGTCGATGTAAGGCAGGCTTTTCGGGTCGACAAAGACCTTCACGCCATGCGACTCGAAGACGCTGTCTTCGGTCGCCGCCTCGTCGACGTATTCGAGCTTGTAAGCCAAGCCCGAACAGCCCGTCGTGCGCACGCCAAAACGCAAGCCAACACCCTTGCCGCGACGTTCGATGTAGCGGTTGATGTGCTTGGCCGCTTTTTCGGTCAGTGTGATTGCCATGTGTTTCTCCAGCTTAGGCGACGGCGGCCGGGTGCTTGGTCTGGTAGTCCAACACGGCGGCCTTGATCGCGTCCTCTGCCAGGATCGAGCAGTGGATTTTGACCGGCGGCAGCGCCAGCTCTTCAGCGATCTGGGTGTTCTTGATCGCCAGCGCCTGGTCGAGCGTTTTGCCCTTGACCCATTCGGTCACGAGCGAGCTCGATGCGATGGCCGAACCGCAGCCGTAGGTCTTGAATTTAGCGTCCTCGATCAGGCCATCGGCGCCGACCTTGATCTGCAGCTTCATGACGTCGCCGCAGGCCGGCGCGCCGACCATGCCGGTGCCGATGGTGTCGTCGCCCTTGTCGAAGGCGCCGACGTTACGCGGATTTTCGTAGTGGTCCAACACTTTGTCTGAATAAGCCATTTTGGTGCTCCTGAAATAGGTGAATGCGGTTTAGTGGGCGGCCCATTGGATCGAGGCGATGTCGATCCCTTCCTTGAACATGTCCCACAGCGGCGACAGTTCGCGCAGCTTGTGTACTTTGGATTTGAGCAGGTCGATTGCGAAGTCGATGTCGGCTTCGGTGGAAAAACGGCCGATCGTGAAGCGGATCGAGCTGTGCGCCAGTTCGTCGCTGCGCCCGAGCGCGCGCAGCACGTACGACGGCTCCAGGCTGGCCGAGGTGCAGGCCGAACCGGACGACACGGCGATGTCTTTGATCGCCATGATCAGTGATTCGCCCTCGACGTAGTTGAAGCTCACGTTCAGGTTGTGCGGCACGCGGTGCTCCATGTCGCCGTTGACGTAGACCTCTTCGATCTCGAGCAGGCCCTTGGCGAGGCGGTCGCGCAGCGCCGTCACGCGCGCCAGTTCGCTGGCCATTTCTTCTTTGGCGATGCGGAAGGCCTCGCCCATGCCGGCGATCTGGTGCGTAGGCAGCGTGCCCGAACGCAGGCCGCGCTCGTGGCCGCCGCCGTGCATTTGCGCCTCGATGCGGATGCGCGGCTTGCGGCGCACGTACAACGCGCCGATGCCCTTGGGGCCGTAGGTCTTGTGGGCCGTGAAGGTCATCAGGTCGACCTTGCTCTTGGCGAGGTCGATCTCGACCTTGCCGGTCGCCTGCGCGGCGTCGCAATGGAACACGATGCCCTTCGCGCGGCACAGCTCGCCGATCGCGTCGATCGGCTGGATCACGCCGATCTCGTTGTTGACCAGCATGACCGAGACGAGGATGGTGTCGGGGCGGATCGCCGCCTCGAGCTGCTCGATCGTGATCAGGCCGTTGTCTTGCGGCGCGAGGTAGGTCGCCTCGAAGCCGACGCGCTCGAGCTCGCGCACGGTGTCGAGCACGGCCTTGTGCTCGGTTTTCACCGTGATGATGTGCTTGCCCTTGGTCTTGTAGAACTGGGCGGCGCCCTTGATCGCGAGGTTGTTGCTTTCGGTCGCGCCCGAGGTCCAGATGATCTCGCGCGGGTCGGCGCCGACGAGGGCGGCGACGTGGCCGCGCGCCTCTTCGACGGCCGCCTCGGCGGTCCAGCCGTACATGTGGCTGCGCGAGGCCGGATTGCCGAACTGCTCGCGCAGGAACGGAATCATCTTGTCGGCGACGCGCGGGTCGATCGGCGTCGTCGCCGAGTAATCCATGTAGATCGGGAAATGCGGTGCAGTCACGAAGGTCTGCTCGAGTTTTTTGTCCAAAGGCGCGTTCATCAGTTCACTCCATTACTTCAGTTTGGTTCGACGGCGGCGTGGTTGCGGTGCACCACCACGACGCTCTGTTCGGGATTCTTCAATTTTTGCTGGTCGACCAGGTCCTGCAGCGAGACCGAGTCGAGGTAATCGACCATTTTTTCGTTGAGCGTGGCCCACAGCTCGTGCGTCATGCAGCGCGCGCCGGTCAGCGGGTCGGCGCCGTGGCAATTGTCTTTGCCGCCGCACTGGGTCGCGTCGAGCGGCTCGTCGACGGCGATGATGATGTCGGCCACGGTGACCTGGTCGGCGCGGCGCGCCAGACTGTAGCCGCCGCCCGGGCCGCGGATCGATTCGACGATCTCATGGCGCCGCAACTTGCCGAACAATTGCTCAAGATACGACAGCGAGATGGCCTGGCGCTGGCTGATGCCCGAGAGCGTGACGGGGCCCTTGCCCTGGCGCAGGGCAAGATCGATCATCGCGGTTACAGCAAAACGGCCTTTGGTGGTCAGACGCATCACAACCTTCATCAGTGCTAAAATGTTGCCTCGTTTCAAACAAACAATCCTTGCGGTGGAAACACCGAAAGGCCTGATTAGTTGAACGATTTAGTCAAGTATAGCAAATCCAGCCGGCTTTGTCTTGGCGCCCCCTATTTCCGGCGGCGCCGCCCCCCTTCCCTTGCTTGTCCAAACGAACGCCCCCGCGTCAAAACTCGTAGGAGACTCGTCCGGTAAGGCGCAGTTTGCTTTGATCTGGCAACACTTCCTTCAGCGCATAGCCGAGCGTGATGTTGGCCCGCATCGCCTTGCCCGATTGCAAATCCAAACCGGCCCCGATCGACTGCACGCGCTGATTCGGCACATCGCGGATGCGCACCCCGCCCACGTCGGAGAACACAAAGGCGCTGAAATCATCGCTCAGGGTGCGGTGGAACTCGAGGTTGAACAGATAACCGTTATCGCCAGACACGGCCCCGACCTCGTAGCCGCGCACCGAGGCGACGCCGCCAAGTTGGAACAACAACGATGGCGGCAAGATGACCTGGTTCGTATTCTGGAGCGTCGCGCGCAGCGAGGCGAAATGTTTGTCGCCGAAATTTTCGACCAGGGTCCCCGCCAATTGGCGCACCGTGAAGCTGCGCTTTTCGGTGTTGACGGCCGTCGCCGTGGCGCGCGTGGCGGTCAGCGTCAGGTTCATGCTGCGTTGGCTCGACAGCGCGCTGACCGTGGCCCCGATCGTTTGATTCCGGATCACGCTATCGCTGAGCATTAAGCCGTCGATCAGGTTTTCACTCGCGGTCCGGCCGACCGAAGCGGCCAGATCGATCCAGACGCCGCCCCTGTGCCAAACCGGCTCGACGGCGGCGAGCTGGAACGATTTCGACCTGCCGGTGATCCCCAACGCGGCATAGGGGCCGGCCAGGACGTTGGTGGCGCTGTCGCTGTACGTCGCGCTGACATTGCCGCCGCGCCGGTTGAACGGCACCTTGTACGACACGTACCCCATGGTCGCGCCGCGCGAGCGCGTCACGTTCAGCGCCAGCCGGTCGCCGATGCCGGCCGGGCCGTTGAAGGTCGCGTCGACACCCAGCTGCTCGCGCCCGATGCTCTCGGATCCTTCGTTGTTGAGAAACCCGCGAACCTGGAAGCGCGCCGGTTCGCGCACCGTGAGCAGGATGTCGCTCAGGCCGAAACTGGCGCCCGGGCGCAGACTGGCCTCCATTTGCACCTCGCCGCCGCGGTTGAAGCGCTGCAAGCGGTCTTCGATGCGCTCCAGATCGAGCGTCTGTCCCTGCTGCCCCGACAACCAGCCCGCCACCCAGCCGGGCCTGGTGTAGGCGTTGCCGGCCACTTCGACCCGCCCCAGGCGCGCCTCGACCAACTCGATCTGCACCACGCCGCCCTCGATCTTCTGCGGCCGCAAAATGGCGCGCGCAGTGGTGACGCCGCGTTGGCGGTACAGTGCGTTGACCTCGGCGACGAGGTTCGACAGGTCGTTGAAATCGATCTTCTTGCCGACGTGGCGCGCGGCGAGCCCGGCGAGATCGGCCCCGCTCAGATAGGTGCTTGGTCCGAAGCGGATTTCGCGCAGCGTGAATTGGACGCCGGGCGTCATCGGCACGGCGGAGGGCGCGGGCTGTTCGTTGCGGATGACCGGCACCGGCGCTTCGACCGCCCGCACCGCTTGCTCCTGAATGCGACGCCGCTCAGTCTCCTGCCGCTGCAACGCCGCCGCATCGACCTGGTTGGGCGCCACCACCTGGGCGAAGGCCGCGGCGCCATGCATCAAGGCGATCGCGCCTGCGAGGCGGCGCAAGGTCCGTCCCGACGCGCCGGCACTGCGCGGGCGGTCGATGTTGTTACCGGCATCCGGCGTTTTCTTCGTTGTCTTCATCACTTGTGCTTAATTTCCAATAAAGGTGTCGCTAGCTTGCGCCTGGCCGACCGTGTCGTTCAAATTGATGGTGTCGCCGTCGGCCGGCACATCGAGCACCGTCTCGGGCTCGGCCGCGCGCCGGGCAGGCAAAGGCGCGCCGGACAAGCGCAATATGGGGCCGGCGATCGAATAGCGGTCGGCGTCGCGGGCGGCGCTGATGGCCCATACCGGGATGCCGATTGGGAGGCGGTTCTCCTGATAATTGAACAACTTGGTCCGCACGTGCGGCGCGTACTGCGTGACGTACGCGTCCGTCGTGTAGTGGATGCCGTCCTGCGTCAACGAGAACGCGAAACCGGGTTGATACAGTTGCACCGCCGCGCCGGCCACCGAAGTCGGGTTGACATTGTTCATCATCATGCTGCCTGTCGGGGTGATGAAGTGGAGCGTGCCGGTCACATAGCCCTTGTCGATCCGGTTCGAATGCGAGGTCGAGCTCACCGTGGCGGCCTTGGCCCGGAAGGTCGGGAACAGCAGGCCGTATGGGGCGTCGATCCGCAGGTCGACACTGCTCGCAAAGCCGCCCTGGTAACCGCTGACGTCGAACGCCAGCGATCCGGGGCCGATGTAGCGCAGGTCCGCCTCGATCCTGTCGGCGGCAAGGTTCACCTGGCCCGCCACGACCATGTCATCGAACTTGATAGTGCCAGGCGTGCTGGTGGTCAGCGCGGCCGCGGAGATGGCGCCGATGTCGATCCCCTTTCCCGCCGTCATGGTCAGCGCGTTGCCCGCCGTGATGCCGGCGGCGGTGATCGAACCGCCAGCGTCCAGGGTCAGATTATTGCCAACAATAATGGAACGGCTCGCAATATCTCCGGTCGTCACGACATTGCCGTCACGCGCCGCGAGAATCTGATCAACATTGACGCCGCGCGCGGAGATCCGGACGTCACGCCCGGAAGTGAGCAGGCCGCCAGTCATCGTCCCCGCCACGGTCGCCATGACATCGTTGCCGCTTGTGAGCTTGGCGTAGGCGAGATCGCCGCGCAGGGCGTTGAGGGTCAGGTCGTGGCCGGCTTGCACCTCGCCGAGCGCCAGCGACGCACCGGTCAGGCTGGCGTCGCCGCCGACGCTCGCCGTTGCCAGCTGCATCTCGGCGCCGGCAGTCGCCCGCAAATCGCCGTCGACCGCCAGCCGGGTCGCCTGCATCCGGCCGGTGGTGGCCAGCTTGGCATTGCCATGGACGCGCACCGTGCCCAGCTCGAGCGTATCGCTCGAGGACTGCAGCTGGCCCCATATGTCGCCGCTGCCCATCTGGAGCAGGCCGCCCGCGGTCGCCGCCATATCGGATGCCTTCGCGGCGTTGCCGACCGCCACCATGCCAATCCTGCCATCGGTGCCGGCGTCCAATGTGAGCGGACCGGCGCTCGTCGTGCTGCCGATCGTGAGCGCATGCCCTGTCTTGAGCCGCGTCGCGTCCGTCGTGCCGATGGTCTGCAGATGCAGATCGGTCTTCACGTCAAGCGCGGCATTCAACGCTTGCAGCGAACCGCCGACCATTGCGCCGGTCGTGGTCGTCACGTTGGCGTTACCACCGGCCAGCATGCGGTCGAAGGCCTGCGCTCCGGCCCGGATCGTCGCGTTGCCGCCCGCTTTCAACAGGCTGCCCGCGCTTCCCGACAATGTCCCCTCGACGTTCGCCAGCAAGTCGCTGCCGGCTTTGAGCGTCGCGTATGTGGCGTTGCCGCCAGTGGCGAGCGTCAAGTCGTGGCCGGCTTGCACCTCGCCGAACGTCAGCGACGCGCCCGTCAGGCTGGCGTCGCCGCCAACGCCCGCCTGGGCCAAATGCATGGCGCCACCGGCAGTCGCCTGCAGATTGCCATCGACGGTAAGGCGGGTCGCCTGCATCTGGTTGGCGGTGGCCAGCTTGGCATTGCCATGCACGCGCACCGTGCCCAGCTCGAGCGTGTCGCTCGCCGACTGCAGCCGGCCCCAGATGTCGCCGCTGTCCATCCGCAGCAGCCCGACCGCCGTCGCGGCCATGTCCGATGCCATCGCGGCGTTGCCGACCGCCACTGCGCCGATGCTGCCATCGGTGCCGGCGTCGAGTGTGACCGGACCGGTGCTCGTCAGGTTGCCGATCACGAGCGCCTGCCCTGTCTTGACTTGCGCCGCGACTGACGTGCTCAGGTTCTGCAGTTGCAGATCGGCCTTCACGGCCAGCGCGGCGTTTGAAGCTTGCAGCGTGTTGCCAACCAGACCACCGGTCGTGGTCGCCACGCTCGCGTTACCACCGACCAGCATGCGGTCGAAGGCCACAGCCCCCGCCCCGAGCGTCGCATTGCCGCCCGCTTGCAGCAGGCCGCCCGCGCTACCGGTCAAGGTCCCCGCCACATTCGCCAGCATATTTTTGCCGGCTTTGAGCGTGCCGTAGGCGGTATTGCCGCTCGACGCGAGCGTCATGTCGCGGCCGGCCTGAACGTTGTCGAGCGTCAGTGCCGCGCCGGACAAGCTGGCATCGCCGCCAACAGTGGCCGTTGCCAAATGCATGTCCGCGCCGGCAGTCGCTTGCAGACTGCCGTCGACCGTCAAGTTGGCCGCTTGCATTTGTCCGGTCGTGTCCAGCTTGCCATCACCCTGGACGCGTATCGTGCCCAGCGCCAGCGAGGCGCTGGACGACTGCATTCTGCCGGCGACCGTGCCTTGGTCCAACCTGAACATGCCGCCCGCCGTCGCCGCCAGATCAGATCCGACTGCCAGCGTACCGATGCTCGCATCCGTGCCGGCGTTCAAGGTTGTCAGTCCGGTGCTTGACAATGCGTCGATCGCGAGATTGGTCTTTGTGTCGGCCGCGATGCTAGCAGCTTGCAGCGAAGCGCCTACCAGACCGCCGGTCGTGGTCGTGAGGTTGGCGTTGCCGCCGACGAGCACGCGGTCGAACGCTTGCGCGCCGGCCAGAACTGTCGCGTCGCCGCCCGCTTGCAGCAGGCTGCCCGCGCTACCCGTCAATGTCCCCGCCACATTCGCCAGCACATTGTTGCCGGCTTGGAGCGTGACGTAGGCGGTGTTGCCGCTCGAAGCGAGCGTCATGTCGCGGCCGACTTGCACATTGTCGAGCGTCAGTGCCGCGCCGGACAGGCTGGCGTCGCCGCCAACAGTGGCCGTTGCCAGATGCATGTCCGCGCCGGCGGTCGCTTGCAGACTGCCATCGACCGTCAAGTTGACCGCTTGCATTTGTCCGGTCGTGTCCAGCTTGCCATCACCCTGGACGCGCACGTTGCCCAGCCCAAGCGAGGCGCTGGACGACAGCATTTTTCCCGTGACCGTGCCGTTGTCCAACTTGATCAAGCCACCTGCCGTTGCCGTCAGATCAGATCCAACCTCCAGCGTACCGATTCCAGCATCTGTGCCCGCGTTGAGTGTTGCCGCTCCAGTGCTCGTCAGGCTGTTGAGCGTAAGGCCGGTCATCGCGTTAAGCGCGATGGTGCCAGCTTGCAGCGTACCGCCGACCAGGCCGCCTGTCGTGGTCGACACGGTGGCGTTGCCGCCGACCAGCATGCGATCGACGTTGAGCGCGCCCGCTTGGAGCGTCGCATTGCCGCCGGCCTGCAGCAGGCCGCCCGCGCCACCCTTCAATGTGCCTGCCACGCTTGCCTGCACGTCGTTGCCTGCATTGACCGTCGCGTAGGCAGCGTCGCCGCCCGTGGTCAGCGCCACGTTCGTGCCGGCCTGCACGCCGGCCACCGTGATGTTGGCGGCGCTGAGCGCGACAGCGCCGGCGGCGCGCAACTGCCCGTTCGCGGCGCCGTTGATATTGCCCGTCGCTACGGCTTGCACGTCGCCGCCATCGGCATTGAGCGTGGTGTAGTCGATGTCGCCGCCACTGGCGTTGAGCACCAGGCTGCGGGTGGCCTTGACATTGTCCAGGCTCAGTGCGGCTGCGTCGAGGTAGAGGTCGCGCCCCGCGACAAGGCCGGCGATCTTGGCGTCGGTCAGCGTGACGCCGCCAGTCGCCAGGACATGCAGGTCGCGCTTGACGTCGACCACGCTGCCGGCCACGGCCGCCAGTTGGCCACCGTTGAGCGTCATGAACGCGTCGTTTCCGACGCTGAGGTTGTTCAAGGTGATGTTGCGCGCGCCGAGCTTGGCGTCGCGCTTTGCACTGAGCTTGCCGTTGCCCATGCCGACGATGTCGCCGCCGGCGCTCGCGACCACGTCGGCGCCGTTCGCGGTCAGGTTGGCAAACGTGATGTCGCCGTTGCGCGCGGTTAAGTTGATGCCGCCCACCGCCGCGACGTTGCCGAGATTGAGCGCGGCGGCGTTCATGAAGATATCGCGTCCTGCCGTGATGGCTGCGGTCGATCCGCCGCCAGCAGCGGCCGAATCGGTTAAGGTGCCTTTGCCGGTCATGGTCAGGTGCAGGTCGCGCGTGACGGCGACCGTGCTGCCGGGCGCGCTCGTGAAGCTGCCGTCTACCGTGCTCAGGTACAAATCACGGCCGGCGTCGATGTTGCCCATGGTCATGAGCGCGCTGCCGGTGGTGGCCAGCTTGATGTCGCTGCCCGTGTCGAGCGCGGTGCCGCTGGCGCTGCCTTTGCCCGATACGATGCTGGTGGCCGTGAAGTTGGTCGCCGAACTGAGGTCGATCGTGCTGCCCGGCACGCTGGCGATCCGCACCGAGGTGTCGGGGCCGGCGCCGCCGACCAGGCCGACAAAGATGTCGCCCGAGGCGGTCGTCGCGTCGAGCGCGTTGGCCGCCACGACCAGCCGCTCGGCCGCGCTGACGCCGATGCCGGTGCCGCTGCCGGCCGCCGACGCCGCTTGCGCGCCGCCGTTGAACGTGACGGTGCCGCCCGAGGTGACATGGGCGCTGGCGCCGGACGTGGAAGGCGCGCCGACGATCTTGCCGGCCGTGGCCGACAGGTTCAGGTCCGGGCCGGTCACGCTGGCGAGCGCGAGATTGCCGCTCTGCGCGGTGATGCTGGCCTTGCCGTCGACACGCAGATTATCGAGCCGCAAGGTGGTCGCGTTGGACAGATTGAGCGCGCCGCGCACCACGCCGCTGACAGTGCCCGCGCCGAGGCCGCTGCCCGTGTCCGCCACCAACCGGGTGAGCAGCGGTGAAGCCGTGTCGACCTGGTACACGCTGCCGGTCGTGTCCAACACGAGCGCGCGCGCGGCCAGCGAGGGCGCCATCTGGCCGCCGATCACGTTGGTGCTGTAGACATTGCCCTGGCCGGCGAACTGCGAGCTGGCCTTGAGCGAAAGAATGTTGGTCGCGTACAGATTGTTGAAGGCCAGGTTGCCCGTCAGCGCCTCCAGGTAGATGTCGCCGCCAACGGCGTCGCCGCTGCGCGCCGACTCGATCACGCCGCCGCCCGAGAGCGTCATGAAGCGGGCCGCGTCGCCGATCGAGCCGCTGCCGTTTTGCAGCACCAAGTTGCCGCCCGAGATGATCGCCGGGCGCCCGGCCTCGGCGACATTGCGCATGCCCCGTTCGCTGATGACGCTGACGTCGCCGCCCGCTTCGAGATGCGCCACGGGCAATACGCCCTGCGCCTGGATCCGGATATTGCCGTTCAAGGCAACGGCCGCCAGGGCGCCGTCGGCCTTGAGCGTGAGCGGCGTGGTCTGTTTGATGTCGAATGAAGTGAGCTTGCAGTCGGCCAGCGCGGCCGAACAGCCGGCGTCGATCACGCCGCCGCGTTGGTAGACCTGGTTGATCACGTCGCCGGCCGAATTGGCCGACGCCAGCGCGGCCTTCTGGGCGCCGGTCAGGGCGCTGTCGGTCAGGCCGCCCGACATGTCGAAAGCGACCGGGGTGCCGAGGGCGCCGATGTTCCTGCCGTTCGAAACGAGCGTCACGTTGGCGCCGGAGATGTTGGTGTCCGTCACCGCCGTAATGACGCTGCTGGCCGGCTGCAGGGCCGCGTCGTTGATCTGGTACAGCAAGGCGTCCGAGGTCCAGTAGCGGCCTGCGTTCATGGCCGCCAGTTGCGTGGTGCTGGTCTTGAAATTGATTGCCTCCTGCGGCGACAGGGCGTCGTAGCGCTGCTGCGCGAACAGTGCCACCTCGGCCGGCGTGGCCGTGCCGTTGACGCTGGCGTCGGCCTGCGCCTGCAGGGCGGCGACGCCGCCGGCGCCGAGGGTGAATTTTCCGGCGCCGTCGGTGCCGCCGAGCGCCATCAGGCTCCAGTAGTCGCCCGCGCTTTGCAGATTTCCCACGCCGGCGTCGCGCAGGCCGGTGGTCAACGCGAGGTAGCGCGTCTGCGCGTACGCCTGCACTTCGGCCGCGGTCGCGGTGCGGGCGACGCTGGCGTCGGCCTGTCCCTGCAACGCGGCCATGCCCTGCGCGTTGAGGGTGAACACGCCGTCGGCGCCGGCGCTGCCCAGGCTCATCAGGTTCCAGTAGTTGCGGTACTGGCCGTTGACCGAATTTTCGAAGGCCTTGCTGTCGGAGTCAGCCGCGCCGCCCTTCATGTTGCGCTTGGCCCACAGCGCTTCGAGCTCGGCGCTGCGGTCCTTGCTGTCGATGGCGCGACCGTCGAGCAGGCTGCCGTCGGCCGTCAGATTGACATTGGCCGTGGTGCTGACATGGCCGATGTACATATCGCCACCGAGCTGGTGCAGGCCGATGTCGCCATAGGCGGTGGCGTCGACGATGCCGCCGCTGGCGGCGCCGCCGGCGGTGGTGGTCGACAGGGCCGAAATGGCGAGCGGCCTGGCGGTGCTGCCGACGGCGCCGTTTTCGCTGACGAAGCGCAGGTTGCGGCCCACCACGATCGGGCCCGGCGCGGCGCTGTCGCCCGAGATGCTGCCGTAGCTGTGCAGCAAGACATCGCTGTTGGCGTCGGTCTTGACGGCCGACAGGATCGCGTCGGCGCCTTGCAGCGACAGCCCAATGGCGCCGGTGCGGGTGGTGGCCGAGAGCGTGTTGCGCAGCGGCGCGGCGCCGGCCGGATTGGTGAAGGTCACGTTCAATGGCGAGTCGAGGGTGCCGATTCCGGCGTCGGCCGACAGCGACAGCGATTGCGACTGGACCGATCCGGTGGCCAGGCCCTTGATGGTCGAACCGGTGCCGCTGGCGCCGAGCTGGGTGTTGCCGCTGATGTTCTGGATACTGCCGCCCAGCACGATCGACGCATTCGAATTGACGCCGACCACGCCGGCCTCGCGTCCGCCCGTGAACCCGATCGCGATCGGATAATCGGCCTTGACGCTATGGTTCGAGGTGATGTGGACGTTGGTGACGACGTTCCAGTTCCAGTTCCACAGGCCGTTGTATTCGTAGCTGATGAAATTCGGGTAATAACCGGTCACGCTGCCGGAGATATCCTGGCGGAACGCGGTGTTGACCAGGCCGAGATCGTTCCCAACCGAAGTCGTGCGCGTCCAGAACTGGCCCGGCGTGTCGTTGCCATTGGTCGAGCCGGCACTTTGCCAGCGCCACGGGGTGGTCGACGCGGTGTTCCAGTCGACCTGGTTGAAATTGAACGAGCGTGCCAGATCGGCGTCGTAGCGCCAGTAGTAGCGCGTGCCCGCCACGGGTTGATAGCCGGTCGTGTTGCTGGTATTCAAAGAAATCGGGCTCAGGCCGGTGAAATCGCTGGCCGTGTCGCTTTGGTAGGTGCGTGTTCCTTCGCCCAGCTTGTTCACATACCAGGTCGTCATCGGCCTGCCATTGGGCTTGCGCAAGGTGTCGGTGATCTCGATCACGCCCACGTTGCCGTTGCCGGTGTTGACGTCGCTCGTCTGCAGCACGATGCCGGTGGTGTTGTTGACCTTGACCTGGGCGTAGCCGTTGCTGACATTGATGCCGCTGCCGCTGCCGCTGCCGCCGACGCCGGAGTTGGTGTTGATGAGGGCGCCGTGCAGGCTGACATACCCGCTGCCGCCGCCGGAGATGTTCTGCAGCACCAGCTGTTTGGCGTTGGGATCGTAATACACATCGACCAGGGTGTCGCCGGCGTTGATGCGCGAGGTGCCAGGATACTTGTACATCCCGTTGCTGCGCAAATAGGTGGCGGCGAACGGGCGGCAGGCGGCATCGTCGATGCAAGAGATCATGTCGCGCAAGATCGGATTGGTCTGCGCGTCGAAGCCGACAACGATCTTGGTGGGCGCGATGTTGACCGAAAAATCGCTCGACAGGCCGGCCTGGATGCCGCCGTTGATGTCGATGGTCTTGGCCACGATGATGGCCGAGGTGCCGACCTTGACGCTGTTGGCCGGCGGGGCGTTGGGCGCCCGCATCGGCGCCTCCACCGAATTGCTCAATTTGCGCTCCCCGATCGAGGGAAACGAGTAGCGCGCCGTGTGGCCACAGCGGCAATCGTAGAAATTGGTGTCGCCGCCGTTCTGGTCCCGCCACGCCTGCGAAGCATGGCCGCCGTTTTCGAGGTAGCCGTTGCCTGGATAGAAGAACATCCAGCCGGTGCCGCCCGCGATCTGGTCAGGGAACTGCTTGGGTCCGCCCGACAGGAACGTGCCCAGCGGCTGCGCGCCGGTGTATTTCAGGTAGTCCTTCGCGAAAAAATTGGCAACGTACAAGACCGCCTCGTCCGCCGATTTCGGCACGCCGTGGCCGCCGTTGACGTTCGATGACATCGTGCTGTCATTGGTCGGTTCCGAGCCGCCCGGCAAAGCCATTCCGCCGAACTTGTGGTCTTTAAATTGAAAGAAGTGGGAGAGCTCGAATATCCGGCCCGAACTAGAGACGAATTGGGTGTACGGGGCGCCGTTGACGAAATAATCGACGCCCGGGGTGTTGACGAAATACGAGCCGTTGCGGATCAGCACGCTCTGGCTGTTGACCCTGACGGCACCGAACTGGCCAAGGTCGCCCGATTCGTTGTACAGGTACAGCGAGCCGCCGGCGTTGTCGATGTCCTTGGTCAGGAAGATCGCGGGCGCCGGCGCCAGATTGGTCGGAATCGACTTGTCGTAGGTGTTGCTGATCGAAATGGCGCCGGCTACGTTGGCGTTGACCTCGTGGATATTGTTCGCCTGGAACGCCGCACTCGGCTTGCCGGTGCCGGTGAACTTGATGTTGCCGCCCAATTCGTTCGGAATCAGCAGCCGGTCGACCAGTAGATAGCGCTCGCTGGCGTTGGACAGCTTGATGGTCGGGCCGCCGAAGGCGTCGAGTGTGCCGCTGCCCGAAAAGGCGCCGGTGTCGACCTCGATGTTGCCCGCCGCGGCGAGCAGCGGGCCGACCTTGACCGCCTTGACCGGGCCGGCCGCAACGTGGGTGGCGAGGCTGTCCTTGAACGCGGTGAGCACCTTGATCTGCGCGTTGATGTCAGCCGCGGCCTCACTGTCCAAGCCCGGCGTCAACAATGCTTGGAGCGCACCGATGCTTTCGGTGACGTCCTTGACCGGATCGTAGGCGTCGTTCTTGGACCAGGAATCGACGTTATTCTGGACCACATTGCCTTGTTCGTCGACGCCGAACGCGACGTTGTTGCGCGTGCCGGCGCGCGCCGCGCCGTTCATGGCCAGCCGCTGGGTGCCGTCGTCCTCGGTCGAGGCATCGTAGTTTTTCAACTTGACGCCGAGCAAGGTGTAGTGGCCGACGCCGGTGGCGGTGGCCGACGTCACGCCGGCCACGGTGCCGAGCACGATGTTGCGCACGCTGTCGAGTCGGGCGCCGGCGCCGACATTGATCTCGCCGTTGTTGTGGATGCGGGCGCGCGCGTGCGGGTCGGTGCCGTTGAAGGCGCCGTCGAAATAGACCTGGTTCTCGGCCCTGGCCGAGAGGAAGTTCTGGTTCAGCGCGCTTTGGGCCTGTCCCGCCGTGACGCGCATATTGCCCCACGAGTCGAGCTGCGCATTGTTGCCGATGTCGATCTTCTGGTTGACGTTGATGTCGGTCACGGCGCTTCCGCCGGCGCCGCCGGCCAGGCCGTAGCCGTGCGCGAACGCGTCGTTGACCACGGTGGCCTGGCTGTAGGTGCCCAGCTCGAGATCGCCGACGCTGTACAGTTTGCTGCCGGCGCCGAGCGTGACCGTGTTGGTGCTCGCCACGCTGGTGCTCGACTTGGAGGTCAGGCCGGTGAAGGCGCCGCCGGCGGTGACGGTCGAACTGTCGGTTGCCACCACCGTGTTGCCGGCGTTGATGCGCAGGTTGCCCGGCGCGGTCCCGAGCGGGTCGCCGGCGACGGTGACGCTGGCGTTGTCGCCGAGCGCGGCCGTGCTGGCGGTCTTGATGTCGTTGCTGCTGCTCATGCCCGCGCCCGCGACCGCCCCGCCGCTCACGCCGCTGGCGTTGTCGCCGCTGCCGCTCTCGAGAACCGTGTTGACGGCCTCGACAACGACGTCGCGGGCGACGATGTTGGCGCCGGCGCCGATGCGCGCACCGACCCCGAAATCGACCGCCCCGCGCGAGTCGGCGCCGCTGCCGCCGGCCACCGAGCCCTGGGTCGAATCGCTCTTGCTGAAAAACAGGGCTTTATGTTTGGCCTCGAGCACCAGTTTGCCGGTGTAAAACGCCGGCGCCGCGGCGCCGGCGCCCAACGCCGCCAGCGCCAGCTTGCCGCTGGCGTCGAGCACGGCCACGCTCTTGGCTGGGCCGTCGGCGATGCTCGCGTTGGCGCCGCCCTTAGTGGTCGTCAGCGCGGCCGCGGCCGAGCCGGCCAGCAGGCCGCCGGCGCCGGCGACCGCCGTGGCCTGGTTGTCGGCGTCGCCGTTGGCCTTGATCGTCAGATCGCCGCCGCGCTGGAGCAGCGGCCCGCCCGCCGGCAGGTAGCCGGCGCTGATCGCGCCCGAACCTAGGCTGGCCGTGGTGTCGATGTTCGAACTGGCCGAGGCCACGTCGGCGCCGAGCCCGACCGCGCCGACCGAAATGCCGCTCGCGAGCGCGTACTGGGCCGATTTGGCGTCGGCCAGGATGCTCACGTCGCTCATCGGCAGCACCACGTCGTTGCCGACCGCGGCGCGCACGTCGGCGTTGTTCTGGGCCAGCGCGACGGCGCCGTTGGCGCCGAGCAACAGGCCGCCGCCGGCGGCGAAGGCCTCGGCCTTGGCGCTGTTGGTGTCGACCAGGTTGCGCGCCTTGACGTCGAGCGTGCCGAACACGGGCGCGGCCGGGGTGCCGAACACGCCCGCGAAGCGCACCCCGTCGCCGACCGAGGCGCGCGTCGTGCCGGCCACCTTGGCCTCGGATTCGGAAGCGCCGACCTGGTAGGCGCCGGACACGCCGACCGAATAGGTTTTGGCATAGGTGTCCGGGGTGCGCTGCGCGGCCACGCCGGTCTCGCGCGCGGCCACCACTGCGCCGGCGCCGATCTCGGCTGTGACGTTGACGCTGTCGTCGGCGAGCGCGTGGTTGGCGCCCACGGCGGCGCCGATGCCACCGGTGCCCACCGCGGTCTGGGCCTTGACCCGGCCCGCGCCGGTCGCGCCGATCGTCAGTTGGTCGGCGGCCACGCTGCTGGTGCCGGCCGGGTTGAAGCTGGCGCGCACATTGCCCTGCTTGCGCGACTCGACGTACGACAGGCCCACGGCCGACCCGGCGGCCGCGGCCACGACCACCGCCTCGGCGTCGATGCTGGTGCTGTCGTCGGCCTTGATGCTCAATTCACTGCCGACCTTGACGGTGCCGCCGACGCCGGCCAGCACCTCGTTGTTGAGGGTGGCCAGCCCGACCGCCGCGCCGAGCCCGACCGCGCCGGCCGCGCCTGCCACGACGGTCGAGTCGATCGCGTCGCCGCTGCCGTTGGCGCTGCCCGCGTGCACGTCGAGCTTGCCCTTGACGTCGAGCGTGGACGCGCTCACGCCCGCCTCGACCCCATTGTGGACGCTGGTGACGGCGGCCGAACCGCCGACCCCGGCCAAGCCGACGCCGGCCGAGCCGGCGATGTTGCCGATCTTGGTCGTGGCCGTGGCCAGCACCTCGGCGTCGCCCTGCCCCGTGGTCGCCAACGTGCTGTTGCCGACCCGGGCGGTGGCGCTGTTGCGTTTGCCCAGCTTGAGCGTGGCGCCGGCGTCGAGCCCGCTGCTGGCGCCGGCGCCGAGTGCGCCGACCTCGGCCGCGCTGAGGGCGCCGCCGGTGTCGCCCGTGTTGTTGTTCGAGGTCAGGCCCTGGACGTTGCCCAGCGCGGTGCCGACGCCGCTGCCGGCGCCGGCGTCGGCCGAGCCGAGTTGGACCAGCGAGACGGCGCCGCCGACGCCGGCGTACAGGCCGGCCCCGACCGACACCGCGTTGCTGTCGATGGTTTGGGCGTTGTCGGCCTTGACCGACAGGCTCGCGCTGCTGGCCTTGCTGTCGACCACCTGCGCGAGCACCTGGGCGCGCGTGACGGTGACGGCGACGGTCGCGCCGACGCCGGCGGCGGCGACGCCGACGCCGACCGCGCCGGCGCCCTGGAACGCCTTGTCGGTCTCGGCCGCGTGCACGCGCAGCGCGCCCCCCGCCGCGAGGCCGGCGTTGGCACCGGTGCCCACGCGCGCGAGCTGCGCCTCGGTCTTGTTTTCGTTGATCATCACGCCGGCCGTCAGGCCGATCCCGACCTTGCCCGCCAGCCCGGCCGAGGCAACATAGATCGCGTTGTCCATGCTGGTGTTGGCGGCCACGTCGACGTCGCCGCCGGTCGTGATGTCGGTGTTTTTGGGCGCCACGGCGTCGGCGTCGCCGACCAGCGCGCGCGTGGTCTGGCCCGATTCGATGACCGCGAAGGCGGCGCCGAGGCCGACCTTGGCGGCGGCGCCGAGCGCGCCGCCGATCAGGTTGACCGACTGCGCGCTGTCGGCGCCGACCTTGAGCGAACCGGCCTCGGTCTTGCCGCCGGCCAGTTGGGCCGTGGTGCTGCCCTTGATCTGGGCCATGACGCCGGTGCCGGCGCCGCCGAGCGAATTGCCGACCGAAATGCCGGCCACGAGGGCGCCGATGGTGGCGCTGCCGCGCGCCTCGATCGCGACCTTGGCCTTGGCCTTGACATCGCTGTCGATCACGCGCGCGCTGGTGCTGCCGGACATCACTTCGGTGTCGATCGCGATGCCGCCCGAATAGCCGCCCGAGAGTGCGAGCGTGCCCACCAGGCTGGCGCTGGCCGCGTGCGTGCTGGCCTTGACGTCGACCGCCTGCGCCGCGCCGGCGGTCGCGCCCGACTGGTTGATCTGGGCATTGCGGATTTCGGCCTTGGTGGACCCGCCGATCAGGTTGGTGGCGACGGTGGCCGCGGCCGCACCCTCCTTGCCGGCGCCGACGCTGACGGCGGCCGAGCTGATGGTTTCGAGGCTGGTCGCGTTGACCGCCAGCCCGCTGACCTGGCGGCGCGTCTCGCGCAAGTTGGCCGGGGTGAAGCTGGCAGAGGCCGTGAGCGAGTCGAGCAGCGACACCTTGTGGTCGAGCATGCCGCTGGCGACGTCGATGGTGTCGGCCGCGTCGCCGGCGAGCGCGTCGACCGTGGTCGCGGGCGCATTGGCAACATCGTTGCCGCCGATGGTGGCCGAGGTGCTGTCCGATAGCGCGTTGACCGAGGTCGACAGGCCGACGCCGACGCCGCCGCGCGAGACGCCGACGCCGCCGGCGAAGCTGGCCATCTTGTTCTCGTTGGTGGCGAGCACGCCGACGTTGTTGGCCGCCCGCACCAGCGCGTTCTGGTCGATGCGGGCCGTGGTGGTGCTGCCGGACTTGCTCACGGCGATCGAGCCGCCGCCGGCGATGCCGTTGCCGTTGCCGACGCCGACGCCGACCGCGATGCTGTTGGTGGTCTGTTGCGAACGGGCGTCGAGCACCACGTTCTTGGCGCGCACGGACGCGTCCAGGGCGCCTAGCTTGCCGCCGAGCAGGGCCGCGTCGACCTGGTTGTCGATCCGGTTGACCGCGATCGCGGCGCCGAGCGAGCCGCCGGCGCCGGTGGCCACGCCGACCGCGCCGGCGAGCGAATTGATGGTCGAGTCGTCGCCGGCCTTGATCGACAGGGTGCCGGCGGCGGCGCCGGGGTCGCCGGCCGGGTCCGCATTGAGGCTCGAGCCGGTCAGGCGCGCGGTCGTGTCGTTGCCGATGATGTTGGTGGTCGAGGACAGGCCGACGCCGACGGTGTCGCCGCCGCCCACGCCCATCGCGATGGTGCTGATCTCGGTCTGGGTGGCGGCAGTGACGGCGGCCGCGCCGCCGACCGTGAGCTTGCTGCCGGCCACGTTGGCGGCGTGCTTGAGGTGCACCGTGTTGAGCGAGATCCCGACCCCGGCCGCGCCGGACTTGGTCGACATCGCGGCCGAGCCCGACAGCGCCTCGATCAGCGCGCCGCCGCCGGCGTCGCCGGCGGCCACGTCCAGGCGGGCGGCCGTGACGGTGCTGCCGGCGATGCCGGCGGTGGTCTTGTCGTCGACCGTGTTTTGCGCGTACGAGCCGGAGAGCGCGGCGCTGTCGGTCGAGGACGAGACCGCCGCCGCGATCGTGTGCAGGGCGCTCGCGTGGCGCGCCTCGACCTTGACGCCGCCGTCGGCGGCGGCGACGCCGGCGTCGACGATCTTCGCCGAGGTGTCGTTGTCGCTCTTGTTGTAGGCCAGCGCGGCGCCGCCGCTGCTGCCGCCGCCCGACGCCGCGGCCGAACCGGCGGCCGACCAGATGGTGCCGGCGCCCTGCGCGCTGACCGTGACCAGCTCGCCCGTGGCGGCCTGCGCCGGCTTGGCGCTGACCTGCGTGGCCGCGCCGGCGGCGCCCAGTTGCGCCGAGGTGGTGTTGGAGACGAGGTTGACGGTGCCCGAGCCGACCCCGGCCAGGTTGCCGCCGCTGCTCCCGGCGATCCCGAGCGCGACGCCGATGACAATGGCGCGGTCGGCGGCGCGCACCTTGACGCTGCCCGCGCCGCCCTCGGCCTTGACGCTGCCGGTCAGGCGCGCGGTGGTCGTGTTGGCCACCTCGTTGTAGGTCAGCGCGGCGCCGTAGGCCGATTTGCCGACCTGGGCCGAGCCGGCCACGGCCACGATGCTCGATCCGTCGGGCGCGCCCTGCCCGAGCAGCACCGACTGGTTGAAATTGAAGACGTTCTGGGCGGCGCGCTGGTCCGCGCTGTCGAGCGCGCCCGAGGCGGCGCCGAGCATGCCGCCGAGGCCTTCGGCGGCCGGGCTGTCGGTGGCGACCACGAGGACCTGGCCGGCCTCGACCAAACTGGTGTTGAGCGCCGAGGCGCCGACCGAGGCGTCGGTGGTGTTGTGGACCAGGTTGGCGGCGACGCTGGCGCCGGCCGCGGTCTTGCCGTTGGTCGCGGCCACCTGGGCCGCGCCGGCCATGATGCGCACCGGACTGATGGCGGCCACCGACAGGCTGCCCGCGTGGTTGACGGTGGTCCCGGTGAGACGGGCCTTGACGCTGTTGCCGATGTCGCCGTAGGCGAGCGCGACGCCGGCGCCGGTGGCGCCGCCGAGCCCGAGCGCGCCGCCGCCGATGCCGATGTCGGTGCGGTCGTAGGCGAGCACCTTGACGCTGCCGGCCGGGCTGGCCGCCTTGGCCGTCAGGACGCTGTCCTGCACCGACGCCTCGGTCGTGTTGCGGGTCTGGACCACCGAGGCCGAACCGGCCGCGCTGAGCGAGTCCTCGGTCGAGCTGTTGAGGGCCACGCCGACGCCGATGGCGATGTGCTGGCCGGACGACCAGGCGTCGACGGCGACGCTGTCGAAGTCGGTGACGACGCTGTTGGCGATGGCGGCGCGGGTGTCGTTGCCCTCGATGTTGATGGCCAGCGCGCCGGCCACGCCGGCGCTGCGCTCGACGCTCGGGGCCTTGGCCGAGACCACGGAGGCGCCGCCGCTGGCGGCGATCAGGTTGGTGTTGTTGACGGCGTTGACGGCCAGCGTGGCCGCCCTGATCGCGCCGCTGTCGGTGATCGTGGCCGAGGTCGACAGGTTCGACAGGTTGACGGTGGCGCTGCCCGACAGGGCGACGGCCGACTCCGGCTGGTCCGGTTGGGCGGCCCCGCCGCTGGCCTGGCCCTGGGCCGCCTTGGCGCGCGACACCACGTTCCAGATGGCGCCGCCGGCCGCGGCCAGGCCATTGCCCATGGACGTGAGCACACCGCCGGTCTTGGCCTGGGTTTGCGCCTCGCTCGATTTGGCCGGATCGTCCTTGCCCGCGGGCGCCGGATCGTTCTTGGCGATGGCGCCGGCGATTCCCAGGGCATTGGCCTGGCCGTCGGTGACGGCGCCGACGTGCACGGTGCCGGCGTTGATGGCGCCGGCCACGCCCAGGTTGGCGATGGCGGGGTCGGCGCGCAGGCCGGCCACATTGCCGATCAGCGCGGCGGTGTCGCCCTTGAGGTCGTTGACGGCGACGCTCACCCCGACCGAGGTTTCCGAACTTTGGTTGACGGCGCCGGCCACGCTCCAGATGGCCAGCGACTCGCGCGCGCTGACGTCCAGGACGGCCGCGTTGACGGTGGCGCGGTTGCTCACGGCCGCCTTGGTGACATTGTCGAGGCGCATGTAGGCGGCCGCGCCGTTGCCGCTGATGGAGGCGCCGGAACCGGTCGAGGGCGAGATGACGATCGCCTTGTCGTCGCTCTCGGCGAGCACCGAGACGCCGCCGGGGCCGCCCACGATGGCGCCGTCGTCGATCCCGGCGATGGTGCTGTTGCGGTAGCGCACGCCGCTGAAGGCGCCGCCGACGGCCTTGGTGTCGGCGCCGCCGCCGGTGCCGGTGATGATCTTGGCCGAGAGGTTGCCCGCCACGTCGACCGAGGCGATCGCGCTGCGCGCGTGCACGCTCACGTTCTGCGCGATGGCCAGGCCGCCGCTGTTGCCGGCGTCGGCGTCGTCCTGCAGCACCACGTTCGGCGCGCCGGCGGCGGCGGGCGCGGTGCTGGTCAGTTGCGCGTCCTGGCCGACCCAGGCCCGGCTGTCGTTTTGCACATCGAACCAGCTAAGCGAACCGGCCAGGGCGCCGTCGACCGCCTCGCCGCTGGCGTTGGCGTAACTGGTGAGCACCTGCTCGGGCACGCCGAGCTTGGGCGAGATGCGCTGGGCCACGTCGCTGAAGCTGTCCCACTTGAGCCAGGTGATCTCGAGCGGCTGCAGCACCTCGCTGGCGACGGCGATGCGCCGCGCGGTGATCTTGGCGCCCCGCCCCACCGAGGCGTTCGCATCGTGCTTGATGATGGCCAGCGCGACGCCGGCGCTGGCGCTGTACTTGGCCGCCGGATCGGTGCTGGTCGCCTCGGACGAGCTGGTGGCCGAACTGACCGCGCTTTGCGCCAGGTTGTGGATCGGATGGTCGTCCACCTTGGCGAAGACGGCAACGTCGCCCTGGGCGGAGTTGATGACCGCGTTCGGCGCGATCGTGGCGTTGGCGCTGAAATCGGCGTTCAGCAGCGCCAGCGCGGCGCCGATCTTGAGTGTGGTCTCGGTCGAGCCGCCGCCGCCGGCGACGGCATCGGCCGAGCGCAGCGCGCCTGTGATCCGGTTCATGATCAGGCTCTGGCCGGTCGTGAGCACGTGCTGGCCGCCCTGCGCGGGAATCATCAGGGCCGGATTGATGTTCTTGGCGGCGACCCCGCTGCCCGTTTCGGTTGCCGCCATGTTGAAGTTCTTGCTCACCAGGTTTTCGGCCTGCACCCGGACATTGCCCGAGGTATTCACATGGGCGCCGAGGGTGGCGACGGCGTCGTCGCGCAAATCGCTGATCGCCGCGCCGATCCCGGCCTTGCCGCCATCCCAGGCCGAGCTGACGGCCTCCACCAGGTTCTCGGACTTGCTGCGCCCGATCACGTCGAGCCCGCCGCCGACGGTCAGCTTGGCGCCGGCGGCGATCGTGGCCGAGGTGTCGATGCTGCTTTCGCCGTAGGCGAAGGTGGCGCCGATGTCGGCGGTGTAGCTGAACACCTTGCCCTTGACGCTCAGTTCGCTCGTGTTGAGCGCCTTGACGGCCAGGTTGCCGCCGGCGGACAAGGTCGCGCCGCTGTCGACCTGGGCGCGCGAGCCGCCCTCGACCTTGCCGTGCACGGCGACGGTGTTGGCGCGCGGATTGAGGCTGTCGCCCTGGCGCACGTCGATCATGGCCTTTTGGGAGCCTGTGGCGGCGATCTCGATGTCGCCGGCGGCGCGCAGCACGGCGGTGCCGCCGAGCGTGACGGCGGCGTTGGCTTTGGAGACGCCCTCGGCCCACCTGAAGCCGAGCAGGGCGCCGAGGGTGCCGACGGCATCGCTGACGATCGCGTCGGCCACGCCGCTGGCGTCGCTTTCGGCCTTGGCGCTCGCGCTCAGGGTGACGTTGTTGGCGTTGACGGTGCCGTCGACGACGACTCTGGCGTCGGCGTTGCGCGCGCCCATGCCGGCGCGCACATCGTGGTGGCTGGCCGCGAGCGTTACGTTGCCCGCCGCGCCGGCCGCGGCCGCGGTGGCGGTGTCGATCACGGCGTTGGCGCCGAGCGTGATCTGGCGCCCCTTGACGAGCACATTGCCGCCGCCCGTGCGCAGCTTGGAGCCGGCGTTGAAGTCGACCTGCTCGCCTTCGAGGGTGACGGTGTTGGCGTTGCTCGTGAGGCTCGCGGTCAGGTCGACATCGGTAGCGCTGGCGTCGCTGCCGCCGACGGTGAGCTTCTTGTCGGCCTTGATGATGAAATTGGTGTTGCCGTTGGCCTGGATCGTGGCCACGGTGAGCTTGTTCTCGCCGGCCTGGGCCGCGTCGTTGACGATGTTGATGTTGTCGGGGTCGAGCAGCAAGATGCCCATCCGGCCGTGCGCGGCCGAGGTGTCGACGCGGCCGTCGAATTGCAGGCCGTCGCGGGCCGACACTTCGACCAAGCCGCCGTCGCCTGCCAAGGCGCCGCCGCGCGCGCTGACGGCGCCGAAGAAGCGGTTGCCTTGCTCTCCCCAGGCCAGCACCGTGCCGCCGGAACCGGTGGCGAGCGCGCATAGACGCGCGCGCCGTCGGCCCCGGCCATGGTGCCGAGGTTGATGGCGCCGCCGCCGTCGGTGCCGGCGGCGTCGATGCGCGCGCCCGCCGCGAGCGCGACGCTGTCGCCGAACACGGTGGCGCTGCCGCCGGCGCCGGCGCCGGCGCGGCGCGCGACGTCGATGCTGCCGGCCAGGGTGGCGGCGCCGTCGGCGACGATTTCGATGACGCCGCCGCGCTCTACGAGCGCGCCGGCGGCCGGCAGGCCGGAGGTGTTGACAGAACCGGCGAACGCGGCCTGGTGGGCGACGTCGGCGCCGGCTTTGAGGGCGCCGTCGATGTCGACCTGGGCCGCGCGCAGGCGGATCGATTGCAAGGCGTTGACGCGGCCGTCGATGCGGATCACGCCGTCGGCCGAATTGGGGGCCTCGCCCTGCAGCAGGCGGGTCACCGCGACCGAGGAGACTTCGCCGTCGGTGCCGATCACGCCGTCCATGAACTGGCGGGTCGGGGTGGCGACGGTCAGGCTGCCGACGTTGAGCACGCCGCTGGCGCCGACGATCATGCCGTGCGGATTGGCGAACATGACGTTGCCGCCGATGGTGCCGTCCTTGTAGCCGTTGACGATGCCGTTGATCAGGATCGGGCTGTCATAGACGAGGTTGAGCAGCGCCGTCGCGGCGCTTGGAATGTGCAGGTTGACCACATTTTTCTGGCCGACCTGGAAGTGCGAGAAAGCGTTAACCCCGACCGTGCCCTTGATGGTGCCGGTGGTGATGTCGGTCACATTTTTATTCACCTTCAACACGGTGGCGGTGGCGCCGGTCGGGACGATCAGGTTGCCGGCCTGGCCTTGCAGGGAGGGGCCGCCGAGGCCGACGCGAGGCAGGGGCGTTGCGGCTTGGGCAGTTCCGGCGGCGCCGCCAAAGGCGGTTATCAGCGCCACCGCCATCGCGGTATGACGCGGCGAGCGTGAATTCCAGTGCATGGTTGGTTGCGCCGAAACGTGATTCACTTTCGCTGATTGCGTCATGATTTATCCCTGTGATCGTTATTCGATGTGGTTTGGTAGCTATCTCGGGCGGCCGGACGGCACTGCCTTACTGGGGGGGCGCCTGCGCCGATGCCCGCTTGTCGGACCGTTCGCCCTTGCCCGCCTTGGCCGGCCGCTGGGCCGGAGCGCCGCGCGCGGCCGCCTCGCTTTCGGGCTTGGCCGGCGCGCGCATGCGTTGGTCCATGCGCTGCGCGAGCCGTTCGACGTGGGTCAGCGACATAAGATGGGCGTGGATCGCGACCAGCGCGCCGCTGCGGAACAGTGCCAGCACCTGCGCATCGTCGAGCGCCGCCAGTTTTTGCTGGTCGACGACGAAGATTCCTTCGAGCACCTGCTTCTGGCCACCTCGGTTGACCTCGATCGATTTCCTATCGAGCAGGCCGGCATCGGACAGTGTTTGCGCAAACAGCCTTGTCTGCTGCATCTCGGTGTGGAACAAGGTCAGGAAGGCGACGGCGCCCTCCAACAGCGGCGATTCGGCGCCGCCCTCGCCGAACAAGGGGTCGCCGCGCTCCGTGTTGAGCCCAGCGTACGATTCGTCGATGCAGACCGTCAGGTCCTCGCCCCCGCCTTCGGCCTCGGCCAGCACGAACGGATAGCGCCGGACGAAGGCGGGAAGGTACACGCCCTCCTGCCAGACGCCATTCGCGCCCACGAACAGATTTTCACTATCGCGCAGACCGACCAGCGCGGCCAGGGTGAACGGGCCGCCCTCCTTGCCGGTGAATACGATCGGGTAATCCTTGGCAGCCTCGGTCATTTCCGTCACCGCCAGCAGGATCGAATTGGTACGCCCGGCAAAGGAGAAATCGCCGCTGGTGTTGTCAAGTTTGAGATTGCGATGCCGCTCGCGGTTGAGTGCGGCCGGGCGTTCGTAAAAAATCATGGAAGTCAAAGTGAGTCCCTTTTTTCGATTGGTGGGGGGCGCCAAGGCGGTGGCCAATGGGAACTGCAGTGCGTGGCTCGCCCGCGCGGGGTCGGAAGGTGCTGGTGGAATAAAGGGTGGAACAAAGTCGGTGTCGGCCGGACAGGGCAAAGCTGCAAGTTTTTTGATTCCTCATTGTAACATTGACAATCATCCAAAACACACGAATTGAGGCCGGGCGCCATCGAAACAACGGGGCAAGTTAAGAATGATTACTATCCCAATAATGGCTTGAATTGCACAAGTGAAATCTATTCAATAGTCACCGCGACGGCATTTAGCGGAAAGGGCGAGGAAAAAAACCGGAAGAATAGAGGCGCCCCACGGTCCAGGGCGCCAGCTGGCGGCGCGCGGCGCCGGTGCTAGAATATTGCATTCTCCAAACATCCCCTCCTCCCGCCTGCCAAAAATGCCGCGTCCGAATAGCCTTTCATTCCGTCAAGCAAGTGAAACCGATATCCCTGCGATGTCGCGGATCCGATTGGCCGTGCGCGAGAACGTGCTGTCCGATCCGGCCCGCGTCACACTGCAGATGTACCGCGACTATCTTGATACGCTGGGACGGGGATGGGTCTGCGAGCAGGATGGTGAAATTGTCGGCTTCAGCTATGCGGCGCATGGGGATGCCTCGATCTGGGCGCTGTTCGTGCTGCCGGAGTGCGAGGGGCGGGGCATCGCCCGGCGCTTGTTGGCCCTGGCGACCGACTACCTGTTCGGTTTGGGCGAGCGGCAGGTCGTGTTGTCGACGGCGGCCGACACGCGCGCCGACCGCTTCTACGCGGCCCAGGGCTGGGCGCGCGGCGCGATGAAAGACGACCGGGAAGTGTTTTTCACGCTGCCGCGGCCTTGAGCATCCGCTTGCGCTGCTCGGTGAACGACCACCACGGCAAGGCCGGCCCGCCCTCCATGAAGCTGACGATCGACATGAAGGTGTCGAGCATGCACGGGTCGTGGCGCACGCCCGTCACGATGCACAGCTCCTCGTAGAGGTCGCAGGCGTTGCGGCCAATCAGCCCCTGCGGCGTTTCGATTCCAAGCTGGCGCAGATCGGCCGCGCAGGCCTTGCCGATATTGGGCAGCTGTTCCAGCCGTTCAAGCTTGTTACGGTCTACTTTGCTAGGGTTCATGGCTGGTCCGCAGTAATTGCATGGGGCCGAACAGGTCTTGCATTCCCCGGTGCTTGATGAACGTGAGATTGTATGGGTGCTCGGAACATAGCTGCGGACAAAGCGCCGCCTCGGGCAGGCGCTTGAGCTGTTCGGCGATTTTCCCCCACAGCACGAGCGTCGGCCGCTGTTCAGTTGCCGCAAGCGCGCCCAGCACCACCTGCAGGAACGGCAGCCAGGCGCGCGCGTCAATCGCGGGGGCCACGTGGGGCCGGAACACGAGCGCCGCGTTGAGCAGCAAAAAACCATGGCTGGTCAGATTTTCCTGAAGCTGGGCAAGGGTCTGGATGGCGCCGTCGGCGCGCGCCTTCCGGGCCACGGGCGCCATCGCCGCGCCGGCCGTGTCGCCCGGGTCCAGCTGGCCGTCGGCGACGAGCAGCATTTTGATGAAGTTGCGCAGCGAGGTCGCGCGGTTGACCGGTTTCGACAAACCGGTGTCGCACCAGAGCGCGCCGACGGCACCATCCATGAAGCACACGCCGGTCGCGCTTTCGGCGCGCGGATAGGGCCCCTCCCCCACCAGCACGTAACGCACGCGCGGCAGGGGCAACGCGAACGCGGCGAACAGTCTTTGTTCAGTGGGCAGGTAGGTGTCGGCGGCAAGCGCCGCCAGGTAGCCGGGTGTAGCGCGCTCGACCGCCGCGAGCCCCGCAAGCAGGTGCGGGCGCCACGCGGGGTCGGCGCGCTCCATCGCGGCGAGGATCGCGGGGGGATTTCGGGTCTCGGACATGGCGCGGCGAATGCTCAAAGCGCCGATTGTAGCGCAAGGTTCCACGGCCCAACTGCCTCATTTTGATGCATTTTCAACCATGCGGCGGTATTTCCCGAAACAGTGCATGATGCATTTCACCAGTTAGGAAATTCCTAACTCCTTATCTATCAAATAAATGGAGGCTCATATGCAAACTGTTTCAGAAGTCATGACCCGTGATGTTAAAAGTATTTCGCCAGAAGACAGCGTGCGCCGTGCCGCACAAATGATGGATGAGCTGAACGTCGGTTCGATCCCCGTCTGCGACGGTCCCAAGCTCGTGGGCATGATCACCGACCGCGACATCACCGTGCGTTCGACCGCTGCCGGCCAGTCGCCGGAAAGCACCCGCGTCGGCGACGTCATGAGCACCGATGTGCGCACCTGCTACGCGACCCAATCGACCGACGAGGTGTTGGAGCAAATGGGTGACGTCCAGATCCGCCGCGTCCCGGTGGTCGACCAAGGCGCGCATAGCCTGGTCGGCATCGTCTCGCTGGGCGACTTGGCAACCCAGAAATCGAACGGCATCGACAAGGCCTTGCTTGAAATTAGCACGCCTTCCGAGCCTGACCGTTCGGCCGCGCACTAAGTCACACTAAGTCACACTAAGTCACACTAAGTCACACTAAGTCACACTAAGTCACACTAAGTCGGGCAGGTCACGCAGGTCACGTTAAGTACGCGGCCTAAGTACACGGCCTAAGTACACGGCCTAAGTACACGGCCTAAGTACAGGGCCTAAGTACAGGCTTAAAAGCCGTCCCCTCGTGGGACGGCTTTTTTACGTCCGGTCCCTTGCGTCAGGCCCCTTGCGTCAGGCCCCTTGCGCGCCCAGCGTCTCCATTTTGGCAAGCCATTTTTCAGTGGCGGGCGGCCGCATGTCGCCGACCCTGCCGATGAGCGTTTCATCGACCGGGGCGATGCCGACGAAGCCGAGGATATTGCGCTCGAGCGACTTGACGCTGTGTGCGCGGAAGAACCAGCGGTACACCAGCGCGGGCATTCCCATGGTCACGACCACGCGCGCCGAGCGGCCGCTGAGCGCTTTTTTGGTCAGCGGGTTGCGCTTGCCCTTGGCAAACGCGAAGCCCGGCCGCGCAACCTGCTCCAGGAAGCCCTTGAGCAAGGCCGGCATGTCGCCCAGCCACAGCGGAAAGAACAGGACCAGATGGTTGGCCCATACGATCTCGTCCTGGGACCGCGCCAGCGCGGGCGGCACCTCGCCGTTCTCCCAGTCGTTCTGGCTGCGCAGCAAGGGGAAGTCGAGCCGGGCGACCTCGATGCGGTGCACCTCGTGGCCCGCTTCGGTCGCGGCCGACGCATAGGCGGTCTCGAGCGAATGGCACAAGTGGCCCGCGTTGGCGTCCGGGTGGCCCTGGATTAGCAATATGCGCTTGTGCATCACGCCCGCCCGCCCATGACCGGTTAGCGGAACACCAACACCGGGATCACGCTGTGCGTGAGCACCTTTTGCGTCTCGCTGCCGAGCAGCAAGCCCTCGAGGCCCCGGCGTCCGTGCGAGGCCATCGCGATCAGGTCGCAACGTTTGTCGCGCGCGACTTCGATGATGGCGTCGTAGGGATCGTTGGCGCGGACCATCACGGTATTGTAGGCGACACCCATTTGCTTGGCCTCGTTCACGATATACATCAAGGCTTTTTCCGCCTGCGCCTCGGCTTCTTTGACGTATTGCTCGCGCGAGTCGTCGAGCATGTCGGGGCTGATCGTGAAGGCGCGCGGCGGCCTGACCACGTGCAAGCCGCTCACGGTGGCGCCAAGTTCTTTGGCCAGACTCAGCGCGCCGTGCACGGCGCGCTCGGATCGATCCGAGCCATCGGTCGGCAATAGGATGTGCTTGAACATGCTTCCCCCCGTAAAAAACCTCACGCGACCACACGTAGTGCGTTCACACGTAGTTCGCCCGTGGCCTTAGTGTGGGCTTTCGGGGGGCCATGCGCCTTTGATCTGGATCAAAGGCGCGGGGGCGCACGCTACTCGGCGTCGTTTTGCTGCGACGGGTGCGCCGCGGCGAACGCGGGCAGTTCGGAACAGGCCGCGCCGATGCGCTCGACGGTCGGATAGGCCGCCATGTCGACGCTGAAACGCAGGGCGTTGAATACCTGCGGCACCAGGCAGCAGTCGGCCATGGTGGGCGTGTCGCCGTGGCAGAAGCGCCCCGTCTCGGGCGCGTGCGCCAGCTGCGTTTCGATCGCCGCCAGCCCCTCCCGCACCCAGTGCCTGTACCAGGCGGTCTTGGCGTCCTCGGAGACGCCGAGCGTGCCGGTCAGATACTTGAGCACGCGCAGGTTGGTGATCGGATGGATGTCGCAGGCCACCATTTGCGCCAGCGCGCGCACGCGCGCACGGTCGAGCGCGCCGTGCGGCAGGAGCGGCATGAAGGGATGCGTTTCCTCGAGGTACTCGATGATCGAGAGCGACTGGGTCACGGTGGCGCCGTCGTCCTGCAGGCTGGGAAGCAGCGCGCTCGGGTTGATGGCGCGATAGGCGCTTTGCAGGTGCTGGCCGCCATCTTTGACCAAGTGCACCGGCACCGCCTCGTACTCGAGCCCCTTCAGGTTGAGCGCGATGCGCACCCGGTACGCGGCCGAGCTGCGGAAATAGTCGTAGAGCTTCATGTCACTTGCGTCCTTCGTAGAGCGCGACACGCTGGTCGATCGCGCCGAAAATGCTGGCGCCGGCGTCGTCGTGCATTTCGATGCGCACGCTGTCGCCGAACTTGAGGAACGACGTTGCCGGCTTGCCGTTCTCGATGGTCTCGTACATGCGCACCTCGGCTAGGCAGCAATAGCCGACGCCGCCGTTTTCGATGCTCGATCCGTGCAGATTACCTTGCTTGTTTGAAACCGTGCCCGAACCGATGATGGTGCCGGCGGCCAGCTCGCGCGTTTTGGCCGCGTGCGCGATCAGTTGCGCGAAATTGAAGGTCATGTCCTCGCCCGCGTTGGGCTTGCCGAACGGCCGTCCGTTGAGCGTCACGTTCAACGGCAGGCACAGCTTGCTGTCCTGCCAGGCGCCGCCAAGCTCGTCGGGCGTGACGGCCACCGGCGAAAACGCGCTGGCCGCCTTGGACTGGAAGAAACCAAAACCCTTGAGCAGCTCGCCGGGGATCAGGTTGCGCAGCGATACGTCGTTGACCAGCATGACGAGGCGGACCGCGGCGGCGCACAGGGCCGCGTCGGCGCCCATGGCGACGTCGCCGGTGACGACGGCCACCTCGGCCTCGAGGTCGATGCCCCATTCTTCGGACAGCGCGTAGATCGGGTCGTAGGGGCCGATGAAGGAATCGGAGCCGCCCTGGTACATCAGGGGATCGGTGTAGAACGAGGCCGGCACCTCGACGTTGCGCGCCTTGCGCACGAGCTCGACGTGGTTGATGTAGGCCGAGCCGTCGGCCCACTGGTAGGCGCGCGGCAATGGCGAGTGGCATGCGGTTTCGACGAAGGCTTGCGCCGCCGGCGCCTTGCCCGCGTTGAGCTCGGCATAGAGTTGCTCGAGTTTGGGCGCGGTCGCGTCCCAGTTATCGAGCGCAAATTGCAGCGTCGGGGCGATCGCGCCCGCGCTTTGAAAGGTGCCGAGGTCGCGGCTGACCACCACCAGGGTGCCGTCGCGAGTGCCGTTTTTAAGTGTTGCGAGTTTCATCGTGTTCCTTAGTTTTTTTCGTGCATCCAGGCCGCGTGCTTCGGCGCTTTTTTGGTCAGGGACCATTCGTCCAGCATGTCCCATTTGACCTCGTCGAGCTTTTGCATCATTTCCGGCGTGCCCGTGTTGCAGCACAACTCGAGGCGGTGGCCGCTCGGGTCGAAGAAATAGATCGACTTGAATATGGTGTGGTTGGTCGGGCCGAGCACGTCGATGCCGGACGCCTCGAGGCTCGCCTTGGCCGCGAGCAATTCGTCCATGCTGCCCACTTCGAGCGCGAGATGCTGGACCCAGGCCGGCGTGTTGCCGTCGCGGCCCATCGGCGCCTGGTTCGGCAGCTCGAAAAAGGCGAGCACGTTGCCCATGCCCGCGTCGAGGAACACGTGCATGTAGGGATCGGGCGCGCCCGTCGACGGAACCTGGTCCTCGGCGATGGCGAGCACGAAGTTCATGTTCAGGTGCTTGACGTACCAGTCGACGGTTTGCTTGGCGTCGATGCAACGGTAGGCGACGTGGTGGACTCTCTTGATCTGCATGGCGTGCTCCTTCTATGTTTTCACCATTAGAGTCCAAAACTGACTATCATACAAACAATATTTATAACGCCATTTATCAGGCTATCTTATGAATCCCACCTTGCGCCAGATGCGCGCCTTCGTCGCCCTGGCCAAGACGGGCAACTTCACGCTTGCCGCCCAATACCTGCACGTGACGCAATCGGCGCTGTCGGGCCTGATCAAGGAGCTCGAACAAACGCTCGGCGTGCGCGTGGTCGACCGCAGCACGCGCAAGATCGCGCTGACCGAGGTCGGGCGCGAGCTCTACCCACTGTTTTCGAAGATGATCGACGACCTCGACGGCGCCCTGGTCAACATCGCCGACCATACCAAGCTCAAAAAGGGCATGGTCCGCATCGCCGCCCCGCAACTGATGTCGTGCACCCTGCTGCCGCAAGTCATCGCCGCCTACCGCGCCGCGCACCCCGACATCGCGGTGCGCCTGGTCGACTGCGCGTTGGAGAGTGTTGGCGCGCGCGTGTTCAGCGGCGAGGTCGATTTCGGCATCGGCCCCGAGCGCGAGCCGAGCGCGCAGATCGACGCGGACGTGCTGTTCGAGATGCCCTTCGTGCTGGTGTTTCCGCAGGGGCATCCGCTCGACAAGCGCGAGCGCGCCACCTGGGCCGATCTGGCCGGCTACCCGTTCATTTCGCTGCAGGGGCAGTTCACCGAACGCCTGCTCAGCGACATGCATTTGTCGACGCGCGAGGTGCCGCTCAACCCGGCCAACGAGGTGACCTTCATGACGACCGCGCTGGCGATGGTCAGCGCCGGCCTCGGCATCACGGTTTGCCTGCCCTACGCCGAGCCGCTCGTCACGCTTTACAAGCTGCAGATGCGCTTGCTGCACGAGCCCGAATTGACGCGCCGCTTTTTTGTATACACCCGCGAAAAGCGCTCTCTGTCGCCCGCGGCCGAAAGCTTTATTGCCTTCCTGTTCAACTATGTCGAATCCCACGATTGGAATATCCCGCCGGCCAACGCGCGCCGAGGCGGGCCGATATAATGGCGTCACGAAATCTTGGGATGCGCACCATGTCACACAACACCATCGCGATCAACCAGCGCATGGATAAATTCGACGACCACCACCGCGTGTGGTTGTTCGGCTATGGTTCGCTGATATTCAAGGCGGACTTCCCGTTTATTGAACGGCGGGCGGCGAGCATCCGCGACTGGACAAGGCGCTTTTGGCAAGGTTCGCACGACCACCGCGGCACCGAGAGCGCGCCGGGACGGGTGGCCACCCTGATACCGCAGGCGGACGCGGTGTGCGCCGGCATGGCCTACCTGATCACGCCGGAAGTGTTCGCCCACCTCGACCACCGCGAAAAGAACGGCTACCTGCGCCTTGCGACCGACATCTATTTTGAGGGCGGCGGTAGCGAGGAAGGCCTTGTTTACATAGCGACCGAAGAGAACGCCGCGTTCTTGGGCGAGGCGACCGAACTGGCCATCGCGCACCAGATCGCGGCATCGAGCGGCCCGAGCGGGCGCAACCGGGACTACCTGACCGACCTCGCGCACGCGCTGCGCGCACTCGGCATGGACGATGCCCATGTGTTCGCGATCGAGCGGCATTTGTCCGCGCTGGACGCCTGAAACATCCTGCGCCCCATATCCGGCCGGCTAGTGGCTTTGTGCATTTTTGTATTGCAAAGCCAACAGCTATTCAAATTTGCATGGATACGCCCCTCACGTGCTCAAAGTCGGCGTAGTGCAAAATTCGGCGACTACGAGAACAGGTCGAGTTGTCCCGTCGCATTGCCGCATTGCTTGGTCGGCACCGGCGGCACCACCGTGGGCCGCTTGAAGCGTGACGCGTCCAGATTCTCGAAGCGGCGCCCGTGCCGGCCGATGCCGAGCCGTTCGGTGGCCTTCACGAAGCGCTGACGGATGAGGTCGGCCCAGACACCCTCGCCGTGCATGCGCTTGCTGAAATCGCTGTCGTAGTCCTTTCCACCGCGCATCTCGCGCACCCGGTTCATCACGCGCTGGGCCCGGTCGGGAAAATGCGACTGCAACCATTCTTGGAACAAGGGATTGACCTCCCAGGGCAGCCGCAGCACGACGTAGTGGGCGCTCACCGCGCCGGCCGCGTGCGCCGCCTCGAGCACGCGCTCGAGCTCGGGCTCGGTCACGAAGGGGATGACCGGCGCCACGCTCACGCCGACGGGAATGCCGGCGTCGGTCAGGCGGCGGATGGTGCGCAGCCGGCGCGCCGGCGCGGCCGCGCGTGGTTCGAGCGTGCGCGAAATGGCGGGGTCGAGCGTGGTCAGGGTGATCGCGACCATGGCCTGCCGCTTGGCGGCCATGGCCGCGATGATGTCGATGTCGCGCTCGATCAGCGACGACTTGGTGATCAGGCCGACGGGATGCTCGCAGTCATGCAGGACTTCGAGCACGCGGCGCGTCAGGCCGCGTTCGCGCTCGCACGGCTGGTAGGCGTCGGTGTTGACGCCAAGCGCGATCGACTCGGGCATGTACGAGGCCTTGGCGAGCTCGCGCCGCAATAAATCGGGTGCGTTGACCTTGGCAAACAAGCGGGTTTCGAAGTCGAGCCCGGGCGACAGGCCCAGATAACTGTGCGTGGGCCGCGCGAAGCAATAAATGCAGCCATGCTCGCAGCCGCGGTAGGGATTGAGCGACACATTGAAAGGCACGTCGGGCGAGGCGTTGCGCGTGAGGATGGTTTTTGCGTACTCGTCGGTGACCACGGTTTTGAGCGCCGGCGGCGCGGCGTCGGGGTCGTCGTCCTCCGCCCAGCCGTCGTCGAAACGTTCGCGGCCGTTGAGTTC
>NZ_PXWF02000203.1 GCF_003011895.2 Massilia glaciei
CCGCCCAGCCGTCGTCGAAACGTTCGCGGCCGTTGAGTTCGTAGCGGCCCTGCACGTTGGACACCGCGCCCCGCCCCTTTTTAGGCACAAGGGGACGCGGCGGGAGCATGACCTGACCTTCAAAATCTTGCTTGGAATCGCTCATAGGTGCCACCTGCCAGGAATATTAAATACTGTACAAACATAAGGGGTATCCATTTAGCTCCAG
>NZ_PXWF02000204.1 GCF_003011895.2 Massilia glaciei
GCGGCACGATGCCGCCGCCGATGAAGATGCCGCCGAACGCGCCCAGCGTCACGGCCAGGTTGGCGGCCGCGCCGCCAAGCATGGCGCAGAAGCACTCGAGCACCTCGAGGCACAGCGCGTCCTTGTCCTCGAGCGCGCCGCTGATGATCTCGGGCGAGCTGCGCGGCCCGGCCGCCACGCCGTTGCGCTCGGCCAGCGCGCGGTAGATGATCTCCATCCCGGGGCCGGAGATCAGGCGCTCGTTCGACACGTGCGGCCACTCCCGCCACGCGAACTGCAGGATCGCGAACTCACGCTCGTCGGCCGGCGCGAAATTGACGTGCCCGCCCTCGCTGCCGAGCGTCACAAAACCGTCGAGCGTGGGGATCACGCCCGACACGCCAAGCCCGGTGCCCGGCCCGAGCACGCCGACGACGGCGTTGGCGGCCGGCTCGCCCGGCCCCACCCGCAACAGGTCCTTGCCCGCCAGGCCAGGCAGCGACATCGCCAGCGCGGTGAAGTCGTTGACGATCAGCAGCGTGTTGAGGCCCAGCTCGCGCCGCACCTCGTCGGTCGAGAAGGCCCAGTCGCGGTTGGTCATGCGGATCATGTCGCCGCTGATCGGGTTCGCCAGCGCGAACGCGGCGTGGTTCAGGCGGATGCCCGGATGGTCGGCCAGGTAGGAGTGCAGCAGCGGCACGATGCCCGGGTAGTCGTCGCATTTGAGCACGCTCACCGAACGCAGCACCCCGGGCGCAGTCTCGAGGGCGAAACGGGCGTGGGTCGCGCCGATGTCGGCGAGCAGGCGCGGGCCGTCCGCGTACGCGGTGCGGCTGAATTTTTGTTCGGGGTCGAGGTCTTTGGTCATCGCAACTCAATAGGGCAGCTGGGAACGGGCGTTCCCGATCGCGCGTAGCATACCCTATTGTTGCAAATGCACCAAAATTTACCGCGCGTTTACTACCATCCCTCGACCATCAGGCCAGCATCGTGCCACCTCCGCGCGCTATGGTTTGCCGATCAGGACGATCGGATTGGCGGCGTCGAAGCGCACCTTGCCGCCCGCCACCTTGGCCCGCTTGCCCGAATAGTAGTCGCGCACCAGCTCGCCGTCCTTGAACACCGCGGCCACCGACACCGGGGTCGCCCGCACCGCCGGCAGGTCGAGCGCGACGACCACCTTGTCGCTCACGCCGCCTTTGGCGTAGGTGCGCGCGAAGGTGTACGGGCTGTCGGCCAGCTTGCGGTGCACGCCGGCGCCGACGGCCGGGTGGGCCTGGCGGAACAGGCCGAGCCGGCTCCAGTGGCGGCGCACATCGGCCACGCGGTAGCCGTCGCGCTTCGCGTTGGCGGCCAGCTCGCCCCAGTTCATGAAGCTTCGCAGGTTGGCGTCGCCCTCGGCGCCGTCGACCTTGAGCGCGCGCGCGGTCTCGTCGCCGTAGTAGATCTGCACCGCGCCGGGCGTGAGCAGCAGCTTGGTGGCGGTCTCGAACGGGCGCTTGCGCTCGACGTCGAACGGGCTGCCGTCGTCGTGCGAGCTCAGATAGTTGAGCACCGAGTGGCCCTTGAGCGGGCCGTTCAGGCTGTCGGAGTAGGCGCTGAAGATCTCCTCGTAGGGCTTGCTGGCGTCGCCCTTGAGGCTGAAGTTGATCAGGCTGTCGAAGCCGTTGGCGAAGAAGTCGACCTGGGTGTTGTTGCCCATGTCGAACTGGTGGCCGTGGCCGATCGCATAGTTGTAGACCTCGGCCGTCATGTAGAACGGGGTGTCGCCGACGCGTTTTTTGGGATTGGCGCGCTTCCAGTCCTCGAACGCGGCGCCGGCCTCTTTTTTGAGCTCCTTCCAGATGCCCGGCTCGGTGTGCTTGGCGGTGTCGGCGCGGAAGCCGTCGAAGCCGTACTTGCGCACCCAGTCGGTGTGCCACTTGACCAGGTAGTAGCGCGGCGCGCGCGGATAGCCGGTGCGCTTGAAGAACGCGTCGAGCTCGGCCACCTCGCGCTCGTAGCGGTTTTCGGCCTTCCACTTGGCCACCAGCGCCGGCGGCAGCGCCACGTTCGCGTCGCTGGCGGTGAGCACGTCGGGCAGGTTTTTCACCAGGGTGCAGTCGGTCGTGGTCGGCGCGTCCTTGTAGGTGCAGGTGGGGCCGGTGCGGACCCAGTCGGCCGGCCACACCGGGTCCGATTCGGTCACCGGGCCGGTGTGGTTCATGACCACGTCGAGCAGCACCCGGATCCCGTGCGCGTGGGCGGTGTCGACCAGCGTGCGCATGTCGGCCTCGGTGCCGAGGTTGGCGTCGACGGCGGTGAAGTCGCGCGCCCAGTAGCCGTGGAAGCCGTAGGATTTGCCGGTGCCCTCGTCGGTGCCGGCGTGGATCTGCTCGACCGGCGGCGTGATCCAGAGCGCGTCCACCCCGAGGTCCTTGAAGTAGCCGGCCTTGATCTTGGCCGTGACGCCGGCCAGGTCGCCGCCCATGAAGCCGCGCAGCGTGGCGGCGTCGGCCTTGCGCCCGTAGGCCAGGTCGTTGGCCGGGTTGCCGTTGTGGAAGCGGTCGGTGAGCAAAAAGTAGACGGTCGCGTTCTCCCAGGCGAACGGCTTGGGCGCGCTGAACGCGCACGCCGCGGCCGGTGCTGCGAGCGCGCCGAGGGCGACGCCGAGGGACAGTGCAAGGGCGGATAATTTCATGTTGGGGTTCCTGTCGGTGGGTGTGGGGCTGTCAGGTGATCACGCTCGGGCCGCCGCGGCCCGTGCGCGCGGCGATGCCGGCGATTCGTTCGGCCAGCGCGGCCAGGCCGGCCAGCGCGGTTTGCGTGTCGAAGTCGTGGCGCGCCGGATCGGCCTCGTATTTTTCGAGGTACAGGCGGATGGTCGCGCCCTCGGTGCCGGTGCCCGACAGGCGCAGCACGATGCGCGAGCCGTCGTCCATGATGATGCGCACGCCCTGCCCGAGCGAGACCGAGTGGTCGACCGGATCGGTGTAGGCGAAATCGTCGGCCAGCGCGATCGTGTGGCCGTCCATGGTCCGCCCGGCCAGGCTTGGCAGTTGCGCGCGCAGGTCGGCCATGAGCTGCGCGGCCGCGTTCGACTCGACCGCCTCGTAGTCGTGGCGCGAGTAGTAATTGCGGCCGAAGCGGGCCCAGTGCCCGCGCACGATCTGGCCGACCGGCTTGCCGCTGGCGGCGAGCAGGTTGAGCCAGAACAGCACCGCCCACAGGCCGTCCTTCTCGCGCACGTGGTCCGAGCCGGTGCCGTAGCTCTCCTCGCCGCACAGCGTGACCAGGCCGGCGTCCATGAGGTTGCCGAAGAACTTCCAGCCGGTCGGGGTCTCGTAGCACGGCACGCCGAGCGCGGCGGCCACGCGGTCGGCCGCGCCCGAGGTCGGCATCGAGCGCGCCACGCCCTTGATGCCGCCCGCGTAGCCCGGCGCCACCGTGGCGTTGGCCGCGATGATGGCCAGGCTGTCCGAGGGCGTGACGGCGATGCCGCGCCCGACGATCATGTTGCGGTCGGCGTCGCCGTCGGAGGCGGCGCCGAAGTCGGGCGCGGACGGTCCGTCCATGAGGGCGATCAGTTCGGCCGCGTTGACCGGGTTCGGGTCGGGGTGGTGGCCGCCGAAGTCCTCGAGCGGCACGCCGTTAATGACGGTGCCGCGCGGCGCGCCGAGCGCGCCCTCGAGGATCGCGTGCGCGTACGGTCCGCCGACGGCGCACATGCCGTCGAAGCACATCGTGAAGCCGCCCGCGAACAGCGCCCGGATCGCGCCGAAGTCGAACAGCTCGCCCATCAGCTCGGCGTAGTCGGCGACCGGGTCGATCACCTCGACGCGCAGCGCGCCGACGCTGGCCGCCCCAAGCGTGTCGAGGTCGATGTCGGGTGCGTCGATGGTGAAGTACTGGCCGATCGACCGGGTTTGCGCGTAGATCGCGTCGGTGATTTTTTCGGGCGCCGGGCCGCCGTTGGCCGCGTTGTACTTGATGCCGAAGTCGCCGTCGGGTCCGCCCGGATTGTGGCTGGCCGACAGGATGATGCCGCCGAGCGCGCCGCGCTTGCGCACCACGCAACTGAGCGCCGGCGTCGACAGGATCCCGCCCTGCCCCACCAGCACCCGCTCGAAGCCGTGCGCGGCGGCCATGCGCACGATGATCTGGATCGCGGGCCGGTTGAAGTAGCGGCCGTCGCCGCCGAGCACCAGGGTCTGCCCGGCGCAGTCGCCGAGGGTGTTGAAAATGGCCTGGACGAAGTTTTCGAGGTAGTGCGGGCGGCAAAATTCAACGACTTTCTTGCGCAGGCCCGAGGTGCCGGGGCGCTGTCCGTCGATCGGTTGTGTTGCGATGGTGCGAACGCTCATTTCCACTCCTGTGGGCAATTGGTCAATCTCAGCAGGTTAACATACGCGGCCCGCCGCCGGCGGCGTCGAAAGGTGATTCGCGCATCAATGACCCGGCGCGCGCGGCGGCCCTGCCAGGAATCGACCGGATCGCCTGGTTATTTTTTGGAGCGAACCTATTTGTAGCAAAGTAACATGATCATTTCCAAGTGTCAAATCGAACGTGTTCATAGTACAATAAAAATTAAGGCGGCCTTTAGGCTGGAGTTTTGTAGTCAAACAACAGAGCCGCCACCATAAAATCACATCGATGGGGACACCATGCTGGATCTACAGAAGCGCTTGAGCAACTCCTTTTACGCGATCATCAGCCTGCCGTCGACGGCGATGGGGTTCGCGCTGTGCATCCAGATATCGGCGCTGAGCTGGTTGCTGAGCACCAAGTTCGGCCTCGAGATCCACCAGATCGGGATCGTCTGGGCGGCCGGGCCGCTGGCCGGCATCCTGGGCCAGGTCGCGATCGGCTTCATCAGCGACAAGACCTGGTTCTGGGGCGGACGGCGGCGCCCGTTCATCATGATCGGCGGCGTGCTCGCCGCGCTGATGGTGTTCCTGCTGCCGCGCATCGACGTGGTCGGCCAGTTCCTCGGCATCGGCAACCTCGTCATCGTCGCCGTCATCGTCGCGCTCACGCTCGACCTGTCGATCAACATCGGCTTCAACCCCACGCGCGCGCTGATCGCCGACGTCACCCCGGACGGCGCCGCCCGCACCAAGGGCTACACCTGGATGCAGACCATCTCGGGCTTCTGGGGCGTGGCGGCCTACCTGATCGGCGCCTTCATCGACAATTACGCGCTCATCTCGGTCGGCGTGGTGATCATTTTGGTGTTCTCACTGGCGCCGATGTTCTTCGTGACCGAACCGCGCGAACTGAGCGTCAAGTCCGAAACCGTGGCCGCCACCGCGACCGAATGGAACCAGCTCTGGCGCATCTACCTGGCGCACGGCTTTTCGTGGATAGGGATCCAGTCGATGTTTGTCTACATCATCGCCTTCATTCAGCAGCACATCGTGCCGGCCGGCGCCACGGCGGCCGAGATGAGCGCGCAGTCGGGCAAGGTCATCGCGATCTCGTTCGCGGTCATGAACGTGGTCGGCTTCCTGCTGCCGGCGCTGGTGCTGGCGCCGCTGGCGAGCAAAATCGGGCGCGTCAAAACCCAGATCGGCTGCGTCGCCGTGATGGCGCTCGGCTACCTGCTGATCGCCACGATGGCGCGCACGCCGCTGATGCTGTACGCGCTCATGGCGGTGGTCGGGATCGGCTGGAGCGCGGTGGTCAGCCTGCCGTTCGCGATCATGAGCGAAAAGGTCGACAAGAGCCGCATGGGCTTTTTCATGGGAATCTTCAACCTGTCGGTGGTGATTCCGCAGTTGTTGGCGACCGGTGTCGGGTATGTGCTCAAGGTGTCCGCCGACCAAAGCGTGCTGTTCATGATTTGCGGCGGCTGTCTGGCCGTTTCGGCGGCGCTGTGGGCACTGGTCGGCGAGACGGCGAACGCGCCGCAGGGCAATCCTGCACTGGCGCCGGCGCACTAGGCCAAGGCTCAACACCCGAAATTGACGGGGCAATCCCGCTGGCTTGGCGCCGGCGGATTGCGCTCGCGACACCGCCATTTACGGGGTCAGCCGCGCCGGGTATGCATTTTTGTATAGCTTGGTGCGCCTCCATTCAAATGTGTATGACCGCGCCAGAAACGACGCGTCACTCCGCCCAAAAATCTCCTCCCCCGCACGGCCCGCAACGGGCCACTCCACCCGCCCACCGCAAGAAAAACACTGCATAAACATCAATTCGCTGTTATAGTTAAGTACAACACCACCAAAGTATTCATGTAACGCGACACCCACAACCCACCGGATACCTATGAAAACGCATTTTTGGAAAGCACTTCCCCTGGCAATTTTTCTCGTTTTCCAGCCAGCCGCCCAAGCCGGCGTGCTGAAAGACCATCCCGGCCACTGGCTCGGCGACATGAAGATTCCCGAGGGGCAAACGGTCAAAATCGGCGCCGAGATCTTCGCCCGCGCCGACGGCACAATCTGGGCCAGCGTGGCGAGCCCGGACCAGGACGCGTATGACATTCCGCTTCAATCGGCCCTGGAAGAAGGCGCCTCCGTGTCGCTCAAGCATGCCGTCTTCACGCTCAAACTGACCTGGGACAAGGACCACTTCGATGGCGAATGGAAGCAGGGCGACGCCCCTTTGAAGTTCGAGCTAAGGCAGGTCGCCGCCTTCCCCGCAAAAGCGCGGCCGCAGACCCCCAAGGGCCCCTTCCCGTACAAGGATGAGACGCTGGCCATCGCCGGCGCCAACGGCGTGACGCTGGGCGCGACGCTCTCGATCCCAAACGGCACGACCAATCCGAACGTGGTGGTGCTGGTGCATGGCAGCGGCCCGGGCACGCGCGACCTCGGCGTGCTGGGCCACAAACACTTCGCCGTACTGGCCGACCATCTCGCGCGCCAGGGGGTGGCGGTGCTGCGCTACGACAAGCGCGGCAACGCGCGCTCGACCGGCGACTACGAACAGCACACCACCGCGCACCTGATCGACGATCTGCACGCGGTCGTCAAGGCCATGAAGGCGCGCAAGGAATTCAAGCGCGTCGGCGTCATCGGCCTTAGCGAAGGTCCCGGGCTGGCCGCCGCGGTGGCCGCGCGCGATCCGAAATCGGTCGACTTCCTCGTCTCCATGGCCGGCATCGGCATGAACGGCCTCGACACGATGCTGGTGCAGGACCGCGTCGTGGCCAAGGACCACGGCGCCGATCCGGCGCAGGTCGAGCGCCTGATGGCGTATGTGCGCGGTTTTTACGACGTGCTCATGGCACACGACGAGGCCGCGCCGCGCATCGCCGCGCTCAAGGCTTTCCAGCAGACGCAGCCGGCCGGAGTGATGGAACTGGTTAAAAAATTCAAGATGGACGGGGGCTCGCTTTCCCTCGACTGGGCGGCCAAACCGTTCATGATCGCGGCGCTGCGCTCCAACCCGCCGGCCGACTGGCGCCGCGTCCGCAGCCCGGTGTTGCTGCTCAACGGCAGCCTCGACCACCAAGTGCCCGCCGAGGAAAACCTGGGCGGCCTGGTCGCCACCCTCAAGGCGGGCGGCAACCGCATGGTCGAGTCGGAGGTGCTGCCCTCGCTCAACCACCTGTTCCAGACCGCCAAGACCGGCAAGGAGGACGAGTACGGCCAGATCGACGAAACGATCGCGCCCATCGCGCTCAAACGCATCGCCGCGTTCGTCGTAAAACAGCGTTAATTCAATTCAACCAAAACGAGAACAATGAAAAAACAATTCACCCTGGGCCTGGTCGCGGCCGCGTTTTTCGCCCACGCCGCCGGCGCCGCCGAACCCTTACAAACGCCGGCGCCCGAAGGCGCCGGCACCGTCCCGGCCGGCAAGCCGGTGGCGTGGAAGTACCGCGCGCTGCTCTCCGGCCTGGACCTGTTCGAACGGCGCAGCGCCGAACTCGCCCCCGGGGCGACGCTGCGCTTCAAACTGCCGAAGGGCATTTCGCTTGCGCCGGACACAACGGTAGAAATCGCCCTGGCGCAAGATCCGATCAAGCTGCAGACCGCGCCGGACAATAGTTTCACGCTCACGCGCGAGACCCGGACGGGCGCCGGGAAGGCCGATGTGGTCGTTCGCGGGCGGCACTTCGCGCCCGAGGAATACAGGCATCCCAACATCGAGGTGAGCACCCCGGGCTTGCCGGCCCATGTGAGGCGGCTGGGCGACCTGCGCCTCGCTTGCGAGGTCCAAGTCGAGATCGCCAAAGCCGACCTGCTGGCCGCGCGCGCGATACTCGGCACCTTCGGCCTGTTCGGGCTCAACATTTGCAAATCCGATTCAAACATCGGCATGGATGCGCCCGGGCAGTACGACGCCATCACCCTGAGCGCGGACGGTCGCGAAATGAAGCTCTCCAAACTATCGGGCCGCTTCAACGCGCCGCTCGGCGATGCCGCCTGGCCCGATGCGACACTGCTTCAGTTCACGCTTGGCGGGCAGCCGGCCCAGCCCTCGCTCCAGCCCTGAGAGGCTGAGAGTCTTTCGATCATGCCCGCTCAGCACGCCAGAAAGCGCCAGTTCGTCGTTGCAAATGCTCGCCATAGCCCGCTGTGGCTGTGCTTCGCGCCTCGATCTGCCGCTTTCTGGCGTGCTGAGCGGACACGCCCGAAAAACTCTCAGCCTCTGACTCGGCGCGGCGACAAAAAAACCACGCAGTCGCGTGGTTTTTTTTGCGTCCGGGGCGGACCAATGCGCTAAGGCCGCAGCGGCATCTCGCGCGCGCGACGCGCCCGGGCTACCACTTGTCGCCCTTGCGGATCTTGATCAGCTCCTTCTCGAGTTTGGCCACGCTCTCGGCCCCGCTCGCCTTCTTGGTCAGCACGTCCTGGGCGGCGCTCCACAACACCGCCGAGACCGCGTTGTACTTGTCGGCCGTGACCGACGACGGCCGCGCGCTGGCCATGTTGAACGCGTCGACCAGGGCCGTGAAATACGGCGCGGCGGCGAGCACCTCGGGGTCGGTGTAGAGCGCCGGATAGGTCGGCAGCGTGCCGACCATGAGCGCGCGCTTCTTCTGCATTTGTTTGCTCGTCAAGAACATCACGAGATCGGCGGCCTCCTTCTGGTGCTCGGAGTAGGCAGACACGGCCAGCTGCCAGCCGCCGAGCGTGGAGGCGCTCTTGCCGCCCACCCCGCGCGGCAACGCCGCGACCCCGATCTTGTCCTTGATGCGGCTGCCGTCCTTTTGCGCCATGTTCCACACGTAGGCCCAGTTGCGCATGAAGACCGCGTTGCCGCTCTGGAACACGCCGCGCGACTCCTCCTCGGCGAAGGTGACGACATTCTTCGGCGAGATGGTGCCCGGCCAGCTGGCGATCAGGTCGAGCGCCTTGGCCGCTTTTTCGTTGTTGATGCTGATGCGCCCGTCGCGCTCGACGACGGTGCCGCCGCCATTGCCGGCGATCCACTCGAGCGCGTTGCAGGTCAAGCCCTCGTAGGCCTTGCCCTGGAACACATAGCCCTGCATGTTCGCGTTGCCCTCCTTGCGCTCGGCGTCCTGGATTTTTTGCGCGGTGGCGGCCAGCTGCAGCCACGTCCCGGGCACCTTGGCCTGGTGCTTGCCGAGCAGGTCCTTGCGGTAGTACAGCAGGCCGGCGTCGGTGAACCACGGCATGGCGAGCAGCTTGCCGCCGACCGTGTTGTTGTTGATGATGGCCGGGAAATGCTGCTTTTGCACGCCCTTGGCGAACGGGGTCAGGTCGAGCAGATGCTCCTTGATGATGCCCGGCCACACCACGTCGACCGAGAGCACGTCGACCTCGCCCGACTTGGCGGCGAACTGCTTGCGGTACAGGGCCAGTTGCTCGGTGCTCGATTCCGGCGCGGCGAAGATTTTTACGGTGTTACCGGTCTTGGCCGACCATTCGGCCGTCAGCTTCTTGCAGATTTCCACATCGGTGCCGACCGAACCGCAGGCGATGGTCACTTCGACCGCCTGCGCCGAGCCGGCGCCGAACATGGCCAGCGCGACTGCCAGGGCGCGGCGCGGGAAGGCGCCCCGGCTTAAGATTTTTCCAAACATTGTCTCTCTCCTTTTGTTGGGATGGTAGACGCATTACTTGGATGCATCTTGTACACAGACAATATTCCATTACCCGCCCCGGGGCAAGCACAGTTGATAAAAAAAGGGCCACGCAAGCGTGGCCCTTTTTGCGTGCGCGCGCGGTGCGCAAGCGCGGCTTACACGGCCTTGGGCGGCCCCTTGCGGTGCAGCGTCTTCGGCTTGGCCGAATCGTAGGACTTGCCGGCCGGCTTGGCGCCGGCGCCCTTTTCGGCAAAGCGGCGGTCGCCCGCTTTTTTGGGCGGCGCGAACGACGACTTTTTGGCGCTAGGTCCCGCCGGCGTCTCGCCCTCGCGCGTGATGTTGAGCTGCTGGCCGGCGACCCACACGGTTTTGAGGTGGTCGACCAGGTCGGGCGGCATGTCGGCCGGCAGATCGAGCGTGCTGTAGTCGTCGAAGATCTCGATGCGGCCGATGTACTTCGATTCGATGCCCGCCTCGTTGGCGATGGCGCCGACGATGTTGCCCGGCTTGACGCCGTGCGCGTGGCCGACCTCGATGCGGAAGGTGCCCATGCCCTCCTCGGGCGGACGGATGTTGCGCTCGCGCGCCGGCTTGAAGGCGGCCGGCGGCGCGTCGCGCTCGAAGCGCTCGGCGCGGGCCGGCGCGTCGGGGCGGGTGCTGCGCGCCATCGGTTTTTCTTCCTGCCACGAGGGCGCCGCCTTGGCGTCGCGGTTGGGTTTTTCGAGCAGCAGCGGCACGTCGCCGCGCGCCAGCTTGGCCAGCGCGGCGGCGATTTCGATCGCCGGCACGTTGAGCTCGGTCTCGTATTCCTCGATCAGCGAGCGGAACACGTCGAGGCCGCCGGCGGCAATCGCCTCGGTGATCTGGTCCTTGAACTTGGCGATGCGCACGTCGTTGACGGCCTTGACGGTCGGCAGCGTCAATGGCGCGACCGGCTGGCGGGTGGCCCGTTCGATCGCCTTGAGCAGGCCCTGCTCGCGCGGGGTGATGAACAGGATGGCCTCGCCGCTGCGCCCGGCGCGGCCGGTGCGGCCGATGCGGTGGGTGTAGCTCTCCGGGTCGGATGGCACGTCGTAGTTGATCACGTGGCTGATGCGCTCGACGTCGAGGCCGCGCGCGGCGACGTCGGTGGCGACCAGGATGTCGATCTTGCCGTTCTTGAGCTGCTCGATGGTGCGCTCGCGCTGAGTCTGCTGCATGTCGCCGTTGATGGCGGTGGCGGCGAAGCCGCGCGCCTGCAGCTTGGAGGCCAGCTCCTCGGTGCCGAGCTTGGTGCGGGCGAAGATGATCATGCCGTCGAACGGCTCGGCCTCGAGGATGCGGGTGAGCGCCTCGAGCTTTTGCATGCCGCTCACCATCCAGTAGCGCTGGCGGATGTTGTCGGCGGTGCCGGTCTTGGCGGCCACGGTCACCTCGGCCGGGTCGCGCAGGTAGGTCTTGGCGATGCGCTTGATGGCCGACGGCATGGTGGCCGAGAACAGCGCGGTCTGGCGCGTGGCCGGGGTTTTTTGCAGGATCTGTTCGACGTCGTCGATAAAGCCCATGCGCAGCATCTCGTCGGCCTCGTCGAGCACCAGCGTCTTGAGCTTGGACAGGTCGAGCGAGCCCTTGTCGAGGTGGTCGATCACGCGGCCCGGGGTGCCGACGATGACGTGCACGCCGCGGCGCAGGGCCGACAATTGCGGGCCGTAGCTCTGGCCGCCGTAGATCGGCAGCACGTGGAAGTCCTTGATGTGGGTCGCGTACTTCTGGAACGCCTCGGCCACCTGGATCGCCAGTTCGCGCGTGGGCGCGAGCACCAGCGCCTGCGGCGACTGTTGTTTGATGTCGATGTTGGACAGGATCGGCAGCGCGAACGCGGCCGTTTTGCCGGTCCCGGTCTGGGCCTGCCCCAGCACATCGCGATTGGCCAGCAGCAGCGGGATCGTCGCGGCCTGGATCGGCGACGGGGTTTCGTAGCCGACTTCTTTGATAACCTTCAGCACTTGGGCGCTCAGGTTAAGTTCGGAAAACAGCATGACAGGGGTTTCAGACATAGGACACTCACAAAATTTGACTAGCTCGCCCGACGGGAAAGCATCCTACAGTTTACTCTTTTGCGGCGCGATCTGTATTTAAATCGCCTATTTTGGCGGCCATTACTGCCCATCGCCCCTTTTTCAAGCTTCAGAATGCGCAAAAGGTCGCAAAAGGGCGCATACGGGCGCAAACGGGCGCAAACGGGCGCAAACGGGTCAAAACGGCGCGAATCGGGCGTGAGCCGGCTTAACCTTGCGCCGACGACAGCACTTGTTGCCAATAGTTAATACCCGCGCCACGATATACCCATCTTAACGGTATGGACATTATGACAGTCGAATTATTCAACAACGGAGCGCACATCCGCCTGATTTTTCCGATCTGTCCGAGGGCGCGGAGGGCGAGTCGGTGCAGTCGAACCAGTTCCTGTTCGTTCAAAACGGCAACGCGATTTTGCTCGATCCGGGTGGGGTGCTGAGCTAAAACGAGCTATTTCATCGCGATGAGCGAATACTTCCCGGCCAAGCAGCGCAAATATGTGCTCGCCTCGCACGCCGACCCCGACATCATCGCCGCACGGGTTCAACGGCTCCGAGACCAAACTGCTGATCTCGTCGATCTGGTCGCGTCTCGTGCCGCACTTCTGCGCCCAGGGCAAGACCGAGGGGCGCATCATCGCGATCCCCGACCAGGGCGCCCTGTTCCCCTTCGGTGGCACCCAATTCCAGATCCTTCCCGCCCAGGCGCGCTTTCTGGACTCGATCGAGGCGCTGCACAAGCCACAAGCGGGCTGTGGACACGTTCACTTCCTTGCGGTCCGATATTACGGTTTGTCGGGCGGCAGACGTGCTGGCGCGGGCTTGGGCGACGGCTGCCGACACTCTTACGCCAGCTCGCCCATTTTACTGAAGACGTGGCTGCAATAACCTTGCAGGGAAGAGTTCAATATCTGCGAATGACTCATCCTGCGGCAAGGCGCCCCGACCAAGGGCCGCGCCATGACCGCGCTCAGGGCTTGCCGATGTTGCGCTCCAGGAATTTTTCAACGCGCCCCCAGAAATCGACCCGGGTCTTTTGCAACCTCCAGCCATGCCCCTCCTGGTCATAGACGACCCACTCGACGTTGGGGTTGCCGGCCTTGACCGCGTCGTGGAAGCGCGTGCCGTGCACCAGCGGCACGCGCTCGTCGGCGCTGCCGTAGGCCATGAGCAGCGGCTGGCGCAGCCGCGCCGCGTGGCGCAGGGGCGAATTGGCTTCGAACATCGGCGCGTCCTTGACGGGGTCGCCCACCAACTGCGGCATGCCGTATTTCTTCCAGCTGTCGCCGAGGTCGCTCCATTTGACCGTGTACATCAGGCCGATGTCGGTCACGCCGACCCAGTTGATGCCGCATTTGAAGAGGCCCGGGTCGTTGATCAATCCCATCAGGGTGGCATAGCCGCCGTAACTGGCGCCGGCGATGCAGATGCGCTTGGGGTCGGCGTAGCCCTGCGCGATGGCCCATTTGGCGCCGTCGGCGATGTCGTTCTGCATGCCCTGTCCCCATTGCTTCCAGCCGGCCTTGAAATGGCGCGTTCCGAAGCCGGTGCTGCCCCGGAACTCGGGCTGCAGCACCGCGTAGCCGCGCGAGGCGAGAAACTGCACCTCGGGATCGAACTCCCAGCTGCCGCCGCGCACGTACGGTCCGCCGTGGACCAGCACCACCATCGGCAGGTTCTTGCCGCCGCCGCCAGCGGGCAGGGTCAGGTAGGCCGGGATCTCGAGCCCGTCGCGCGCCTTGTAGCGCACCATGTCTTTGATCGACATGCGGCGCGGGTCGATGTCGGCGTTGGCGGCGCCAAGCTTGGTCAGCTTGCCGGTCGCGGTATTGAACAAATGGTAGATAGGCGGCTGCACATCCGAAAATGACTCGACCAGCAGGAACGGGGTTTCCGAGCGCGCTCCGCGCGAAATGCGGTTGGTGGTCGCGCCCAGCAGGGCGTCGACCGCCGTCTGGCCCGCTTGCATGGCCGGATCGAACCAGGTGGTCACCTCGGCATCGATCTCGTAACGAAAGCCGAGCACCTTGCCGGCGTCGGTGATGAATTCGCCGTCGATGTCGAACTGGTCGGACGCCACCAGCGGCGCGGCCTCCAGTTTGCCCGCGGCGAGGTCGTAGCGGTAGACGGCGCTCTTGTCGCGGCCGTTGTTGGCCGCCACGTACAGCACATTGTCGGGGCCGTACAGCAGCGGCTGCACCGCGCCTTCGCCGTTGCTCTTGAACTCGGCCAGCGTGCGCCATTGGCCGCTGGCCTGATCGTTGAACAGCAGCGCCTGCCGGTCCTGGTCGCGGGTGACCGCCACCCGCACCGCGCCCTGCGCGTCGAGCATCGCCTCGACGGTTTTCGGCGGCAGGTCGAGCGCGGCCGCGCGGCCGTTTTTGGTGTTGAGTCGCTGGAGCAGGAAGTGTCCGGCGTCCTTGCCCTGGTAGGACTCGGCGCGCACCACGTAGACGTCGTTGCTGTCCTGGCGGTGGCCAACGCCAAGCAGTTGTGTGTGCGGGTCGAGCCGCACCACGTCATCGCTCGACTTGACGAATTCATAGGTCCGATCCACCAGTTGGCGCTCGGCGCTGCCGTCGCGGTTGACCGCGAACAGGCCGGGACCGGTTCTAAACTCCCCCCGCGCCAGGCGCAGGTCGGTCATGTTGTACACCAGCCGCTCGTCGTTGACCCAATCGAAGCGGCCGACGTCGACATCGTTGAAGGCGGCGACCGGCGTCAGTTTCATCGTCGCGAGGTCGAGCACGGCGAGGTTGGCGCGGCTTTCGCGCGTCGCGATCCGGATCGCGAGGTGGCGGCCGTTGGGCGACAGTTCGGCGCCGCTGAAGGTGTCGCTCTGGAAAAAACTGGCGATCGCGGGCTGCTTCGCGCCGGCTTCGGCGGCGCCAGCCGGGCGCGCGGCGCACACGGCCGCCGCGAAGAAGGACAGCAAGGCGATATTGGCAAAACGCATGGCGGCTTCCTTTTTTTCTATATTTATATTTTGTCAATTATACAGGCGTACGCGCACGGAGGGCGGCTTTGCCGCCTCCGTCTCACACCTTGCCGGCCTTACTTTGCGGCGATGATCGCGGCGACGAACTGGGCATGGCTCGGCATCACCGAGACGCATTTTCCGACCACGCCGGCGACCTCCGCGAGATACTCGCCGACCTCGCGCTCGCCGAGCAGGTCCACCAGCGGATGGTAGCCGCCCGCCTTGATGCCCTGTCCATGCATCACCTGCAGCCAGCCGACCTCGGCGAACAGCTCGTTGTTGTCGCGCACGATGCGTCCGTGCGCCTTGTACAGCTCGAGCTTGCGGCGCAGCGATTCGGGCAAGACCATGGTGCGGCAGTGGTCCCAGAACGGGGTGTCGTCACGGCCGGTCGCGTTGTAGTGCAGGATCAGGAAGTCGCGGATCCTTTCGGTCTCGAAATCGCACTGGCGGTTGAATTCGTCGACGTCGGCCTGGTCGAAGCCGCGGTCCGGGAAGAACGTGATCAGGCGCGCCACGGTCGACTGGATCAGATGGATGCTGGTCGACTCGAGCGGCTCCATGAAGCCCGACGACAAGCCGATCGCGACGACGTTCTTGTTCCACACCTTCTTGCGCTTGCCCGTGACGAAGCGCAGTTGCCTGGGCTCGGCCAGCGCCTTGCCGTCGAGGTTGTTCATCAGGATCGACGCGGCCTCGTCGTCGCTCATGAACTTGCTCGAATACACATGGCCGTTGCCGGTGCGGTGCTGCAAGCCGATGCGCCACTGCCATCCGGCCGGGCGCGCGGTGGCGCGCGTGTACGGCAGCAGCTCGCCGGCCAGCTCGCACGGCACCGCGTAGGCGCGGTCGCAGGGCAGCCAGTGGCTCCAATCCTCGTAGCCGGTCTTGAGCGCCTGCTCGATCAGCAGCCCGCGGAAACCGGAGCAATCGATGAACAACTCGCCTTCGATGCGCTCGCCGTTTTCCATCACCACCGCCGCCACGTGCCCGTTGACCGGGTCGAGCACGGTCTCGGCGACCTTGCCCTCGGTGCGCACGACCCCGTGCGCCTCGCTGAACTTGCGCAGGTAGCGCGCGTACAGGCCGGCGTCGAGGTGGAACGCGTAGGTGATCTCGGAGAGCGGCGAATTGCCCATGTCGGCGGGCGGGCGCATGAATTTTCCGGCCTTGGCTGCCATCCGGTTGATCGAATAGTTCTCGAGGTCGGGCGCCTTGCCGGCCTGGTGCATCTTGAGCCAGTACTGGTAGAAATCGACCGTCCACAGGTCCTGCCCGAACTTGCCGAAGCCGTGCATGTACTTGTCGCCCAGCTTGCCCCAGTCGGCGAATTCGATGCCGAGCTTGAAGGTCGCCTTGGTCTCGCGCATGAACTCGTCCTCGTTGATGCCGAGCACCTGGTTGAACATCTTGATCATCGGGATGGTCGACTCGCCCACGCCAATCGTGGAAATCTCGTCGGACTCGACGAGCCGGAGCGCGACCTTGTTCCCGAGGATCTTGGACAAGGACGCGGCCGCCATCCAGCCGGCGGTGCCGCCGCCGACGATCACAATCTTTTTGACGTTATTTTGTTGCATGAGAAATACCCCGAAGTGACGCGCCACAAAAAAAAGCCCCTTGCCCGGAAACTCCCGGCAAGGGGCTTTAGCCCTCTTAGTCTGACAATTACATCTTGTAGTTCACGCCCAGCAAGATTTGCTTGCCGTACTTGTCGTCCTGGATGACATTGTCTTTGGTCTTACGATAACGGATGAAGTGAGCGTTACGCAAGTTGTTTACCGACAAGCTGAACGACAGGTCCTTCAACGGGCCGTTCTGGAACTCGTAACCGAGCGACAGGTCCATGACTTTCTCGGCCTTGATGTAGGTCGCCTGGCGGTCGCCCGCGAACTGGGTGATTTCGCCGACGAAGTCCGAACGGTAGCGCTGCGCCACGCGGGCCGAGAAACCATGCTTCTCGTAGTACATCGTGAGGCTGCCCACTTGCTTCGACAGGCCGGGCAATGGCATGTTGCCGGAGCCGCCGTCGCTGGTGTCGGGCACGTTCAGGTCGCTCGAGGTGACGGCGGCGTTGACGACAACGCCAAAACCATCGAGGTAGCGCGTGACCACGTTGAGCGGCAGCGACACGGTCGCCTCGAGACCCTTCATGTTGCCGCCCTTGCCATTGATCGGCGCGTTGAACTCGCCGATTTTCGATGCCAGCACTGGCGTGCCAGCCGTCAGGTAAGGGGTAAAGTCGAAGGCGCGGCTGGTGGTGACGATGTAGGTGTCGATCTTCTTGTAGAAGGCGGCGACGCTGGCATACGCCTTGATACCCCAGTAACGCTCGTACGACAAGTCCAGGCCCTTGGCGCGGAACGGGTCGAGTTTCGGATTGCCGCCACCGCCGGAGTAGATGTTCTTGGTGGTGTCGATGCCGAACGAATTGCTTGCACGCATGTCGTTCATCGTCGGGCGGGCCATGATCTTCGACACCGACAGGCGCACCGATTGCTGGTCGGCCACGTCCAGAATGAAGTTCGCGCTTGGCAGCACGTCGGTGTAGCTGGTGCCTACGTTCACGGTCGCGACCGGACGGGCGCTGTTGACCGAGTACGCTGTCGAATCCTGCTCCGTGTTGACCAACTGCAGGCCAACAGCGCCGCGCAGGGGCTTGCCCAACAGGGTCGAATCGATGTTCATCTTGGCGAAAGCGGTGGTGACCTTTTCGTTGACAACCCAATCCTTGTTGTAGATGTCCGGATGCAGTTTCTGCTTCTGATCATACAGGCCAAGGTTCGCGGTCGGGTCGAAGGTCGGGATGAGCAGACCGGTGCCGGCGGTGCCGCCGGTCGACGAGCCAGGCATCGCGACGGAGGCGAAACGACCGCCACCCTTGATCGACAGCAGCGCCTCGGTGAATTCGCGCCGCTTGGAGCGGTCCGAAATGTTCAAGCCCAGATCGACGTTGCTGAAGAACATGCCTTCAGGCAGGTCGCGCTTGACCGAGAAACGCAAGGCCGAGATCTTGTCCTCTACTTTTGGGAACTTGATGTAGCCGGCCTGGACGTCGGCCCCGCCCCAACCCTGGACGTCGGTCAGCTTGGTGACGGCGCGGTCGGCGTAGTTCAAGCTGCTGGTGAACACCTGGCTGCCGGCGGTGAAGCCGATGTTGCCCATCGCGCCCGTGGTGCCGGCGTAGGTTTCGGTATCGATCGCGTCGCGGCTGGCCGTGTTGTGGCTGACGTCGGTGCGGCCCCTCCAGTCGCTGTTGATCTTGAAATCGGTCGCCCAGCCAATCGACTTGGTCTCGTTGACCGACTTCTGTGCGTCGTTGCGCAGCACGGGGCGCACATTGTTGAAGGTGCCGCTGGTGGCGCTGCCGTTGGCGATTACCGCATTGATCAACTGGCCTGGACGGTCGACCGTGCTGGCGGGATCGTTCCAGCTGTCGTTCAAAGGCGCCTGGAAGCCGCGCGACTGGGACAGGCGGTCATACTTCGAGTAGAACAGGTCGAGCGTGGTGTTGAAGTCGCGGCTCGGGCGGAATTGCAGCACAGCCATCACGCCGTCGCGGGTGCCTTCGCTCTGGTCGGTCCACGCATTGAAGCCGTTGTATGGCACTTTGACGGTGGCGCCGTTGTACTGGGTTTCGCCCGAACCCCATGATTCGAAGCGGCTGGTAGAACCGCTGGTGCCGTCGAGACGGGCGAAACCGAGGGCGATACCGAATTTGCGGTCGGCGAACTGGTCGATGTAGGAGATGCTGAAACGGTCGCCCGAGCCTTCGCCGTCGGGACCGGAGCCGGCGCCGACGCCGTTCTTTTCGCGGCGGTAGTTGCCGGCGATGGCGCGCTTGCCGAAGTCGAGCGGACGCACGGTCTGCAGGTCGATGGTGCCGGACAGGCCCTGGCCGACGAGCGCGCCGTCAGGGGTCTTGTAGATCATGACGCCACCGAGCAACTCGGCGGGGTACTGGTCGAATTCCACGCCGCGGCTGTCGCCGGTGGACACTTGCTCGCGGCCGTTCAGCAGGGCGGTCGAGAAATCCGGGGACATGCCGCGGATCGAGACTGCCTGGGCGCCGCCGCCTCTGACGCGTTGCGAGGATACGCCTGGCAGGCGCGAGATCGACTCGGCGATACTTTGGTCCGGCAATTTGCCGATGTCTTCGGCCGAAATCGCCTCGACGATCGAGTCGGCGTTCTTTTTGACGGAGATCGCCGCTTCGATACCGCGGCGGATGCCCGAGACGACCACCGTTTGAATCGGCGCCGCCGCTTCTTTCTTCTTGTCTTCCGCCGTGGTGGCGTCAACGGCCACCGGCGCTTCCTGGTCGGCGGCATACGCATTGGCCGCCATCGCGGTCAACAGCAGCGCGCAACCGGCAGCGACCGGATTGAGCCTGAAGGCCTTGCTTTGAGCCGTGTCCACGTTGCCCTTGTTTGCGAAAATTTTCATTTGTCCCCTCATTTCATCAGAACTACATAATTTCCCGCAACTACAGCCAGGCAGCCTAAAACACGGGATCCAGTTACAAACGCTCTAAGTCGTCATGAAATCAATTTTGTACTAAAACTAGATGCACTGTCAACGAGAGTTGTGATGCACTAACAAAATATGGCATTTTTGGAGGCTATCATCTCGTTTTAGTCGATCCTCGTTGTATTTGAGCTACAAAGGACAAGGCAGTGTCGTGTAATTGGACTACATTTCGTAAGAATCTCACCAACTTTGAGCACCATTGCACCATAAAAACCCTGCGACGGCGATGTCTTGCCAGTGGCTGTTGCTAATAAGCAACATCCTTATGAAGCAAGATTACAAAATACTAATGAATAACGCCCGCCGTTCGACCCGGCTTCTGACCGGATGCGCACGTCCGTCAATGTCGCGAGTACAACTTTGTGGCCCTGCCGCTGCACTTTGGGCACACGGGAAGGCGCACGGGCAAAGGCGGCAACGGTCGCGCCCCTATGTACCTAAACTAAATGATTGCCAAAGCACCCTTCAGGACCCGGGTCGCTAACAATTGCCACTGCCACATCGATGTAGTATCCTCGATCCCATAAATTTAAGTAGTCAAACTACGAAAAACAACGCTTTTGGAGACCAAATGACCAAGATCCCGTCCCGGCGCCCGCGCGGCGCGGCGCTGCGCGCGCTGTGCGCCCTGTTCGCCAGCGCCGGCGCCATCGCTCCCTCCAGCGCCACCGCGGCCGAGGTCGAAGTGCTCCACTACTGGACCTCGGGCGGCGAGGCGAAGTCGATCGCCGAGCTCAAAAAGACGCTCGCCACCAAGGGCGTCAACTGGAAGGACTTCGCCGTCGCCGGCGGCGCCGGCGAGAACGCGGCGACCGCGCTCAAGGCGCGCGTGATCTCGGGCGGCGCGCCGACCGCGGCCCAGGTCAAGGGACCGGCGATCCAGGAATGGGGCGCCGAGGGCGTGCTCGCCAATATAGACGCGGTGGCCAGGGCCGAAAAATGGGATAGCCTGCTGCCGCCGGCCGTCGCGGCGGTCATGAAGTACAAGGGCAGTTACGTCGCCGCCCCGGTCAATGTGCACCGCGTGAACTGGCTGTGGGTCAATCCGGCGGTGCTCAAAAAGGCCGGCGCCAAGGCGCCCGCGACGCTGGCCGAGTTTTTCGACGCGGCCGACAAGATCAAGGCGGCCGGCATGGTCGCGCTCGCGCACGGCGGCCAGCCGTGGCAGGACGCGACCGTGTTCGAGTCGGTGGCGCTCGGGGTCGGCGGCGCCGAATTCTACAAAAAGGCGTTGGTGCAGCTCGACCCGGCAACGCTGGCCGGCCCGACCATGGTCAAGACGTTCGACACTCTCGCCAGGATCAAGACCTATATAGACCGCGATGCGGCCGGGCGCGACTGGAACCTGGCGACCGCGATGGTCATCAACGGCAAGGCCGGCATGCAGTTCATGGGCGACTGGGCCAAGGGCGAATTCACCGCCGCCGGCAAAAAACCGGGCACCGACTTCTTGTGCCTGCCCGCCCCGGGCACGGCCGCGGCCTACACCTTCAACATCGACTCGATGCTGATGTTTAAAAAGAGCCGCGCCGACGACCAGAAATCGCAACTTGTGCTGGCCAGCGCCATCATGAGCCCCGCATTCCAGGAGGCGTTCAACCTGAACAAGGGGTCGATCCCGGTGCGCTCGGGCGTCCCAAGCGCCAAGTTCGACAGCTGCGCCCTGCAGTCGATGAAGGACATGGAGGCGAGCGGCAAGGCCGCCTCCTTCGTGCCGAGCATGGCGCACAACATGGCGGTCGGTTCGGCCGCGCAGGGCGCGATCATGGACGTGATCTCGCGCTTCATGAATTCGTCGATGTCGTCCAAGGACGCTGCGGCGGCGCTGGCCAAGGCCGCCAAAACCAAGTAAGCGAACGGCCCGCCGCCCTTGGTGGCGGGCGCATCGACACCGAACCTTCCGAAAGCCCCCCTTGCGCCTTTCCGCCCTCGCCGACCGCTGGCTGCCGCGCCTCGTGCTCGCGCCCACCGTGCTCGCCTCGCTGCTGTTCGTGTACGGCTTCATCGCCATCACCGGCTACCTGTCCCTGACCGAGTCGCGCATGATGCCGAACTACGAATACAGCGGCTTCGGCCAGTACGCCGCCCTGTTCGAGCTCGAGCGCTGGACCGTGGCGATGACCAACCTGGCCATCTTCGGCGGCCTATTCATCGCCATCAGCCTGGCCGTCGGCCTGTCGCTGGCGATCTTCCTCGACCAAAAAATCCGGCTCGAGGGCGCGCTGCGCGCGGTCTACCTGTACCCGATGGCGCTGTCGTTCATCGTCACCGGCGCGGCCTGGAAATGGATCCTCAACCCCGGCCTCGGCTTCGAGAAAATGGTGCGCGAATGGGGCTTTGCGGAGTTCACCTTCGACTGGCTGATCGACCCGGACATGGCGATCTACACGGTCGTCATCGCCGCCGTGTGGCAGTCCTCGGGCTTCGTGATGGCGCTGTTCCTGGCCGGCCTGCGCGGCATCGACGAGAGCATCATCAAGGCCGCCCAGGTCGACGGCGCCGGCCTGCCGACCATCTACCGGCGCATCGTGATCCCCTCGCTGCGCCCGGTGTTCTTCAGCGTGCTGCTGATCCTGGCCCACATCGCCATCAAGAGCTTCGACCTGGTCATGGCGCTGACCTCGGGCGGGCCCGGCAACGCGACGACCGTGCCGGCCGTGTTCATGTACCAGTATTCGTTCGCGCGCGGGCAGATCGGGCTCGGCGCGGCCTCGGCCGTGATGATGCTGGCCACGGTGCTGGCGGTGCTGGTGCCGCTGATGTACCTCGAGACGAAGGAACCGCGCCATGGCCGTTAAACCACCGGGCGCCCGGCTCCCGCTCGGGCGCGCCGCACTGTACCTGCTGCTGGCCCTGTGCGCGCTGTACTACCTGATGCCGCTGTACGTGATGTTGTCGACCTCGTTCAAGTCACTCGACGAGATCCGCGCCGGCAACCTGCTCGACCTGCCGCTCGCGCCCACCGGCGCGGCCTGGGGCAAGGCCTGGTCAACGGCGTGCACCGGTGCCCAGTGCGAAGGGCTGGCGCCGTATTTCTGGAATTCGCTCAAGATGGCGGTGCCGGCGGTGCTGCTCTCGACCATGATCGGCTCGCTCAACGGCTACGTGCTCGCGCACTGGCGCTTCCGCGGCGCCGAGATCGTGTTCACCGCGCTCATGGTCGGCTGCTTCATCCCGTTCCAGGTCGTGATCCTGCCGATGGCGCGCTTGCTGGGCCTGGCCGGGATGGCCAACACCACCGGTGCCCTGGTGTTCGTGCACGTCGTCTACGGGCTCGCGTTCACCACCCTGTTCTTCCGCAATTACTACGTCAGCGTGCCCGAGGAGCTGGTCAAGGCGGCCCGCATCGACGGCGCCGGCTTCTTCCTGATCTACCGCAAGATCATCTTCCCGCTGTCGCTGCCGATCTTCATGGTCTGCTTCATCTGGCAGTTCACCCAGATCTGGAACGACTTCCTGTTCGGGGTCGTGTTCGGCGGCTCGGACGCGCAGCCCGTCACGGTCGCGCTCAACAACCTGGTCAACACCTCGACCGGGGTCAAGCAATACAACGTCGACATGGCCGGCGCGATCATCGCGGCGCTGCCGACGCTGCTGCTGTATCTGGTGGCGGGCAAATACTTCGTGCGCGGCCTGACGGCCGGCGCCGTAAAGGGATAGAAAAAAAATGGATAGCAAAAAGGGGCAATGAGGATGGCGAGTCTATCGATACGCAATGTGCGCAAGGTCTACCCCAACGGGGCCGAGGTCCTCAAGGGCGTCGACCTCGAGATCAACGACGGCGAGTTCCTGATCCTGGTGGGCGGCTCGGGCTGCGGCAAGTCGACCCTGCTCAACATGATCGCCGGGCTCGAGAGCGTCACCGAAGGCGAGATCCGCATCGGCGATCGCGTCGTCAACGACGTGCCGCCCAAGTCGCGCGACATCGCGATGGTGTTCCAGTCGTACGCGCTGTACCCGACCATGACGGTGCGCGAGAACATCTCGTTCGGGCTCGGCATCCGCAAGGTGCCCAGGGACGAGCAAAAGCGCATCGTCGAGCGGGTCGCCGAGACGCTCCAGATGACCGACCTGCTCGATCGCAAGCCAGCCATGCTGTCGGGCGGCCAGCGCCAGCGCGTGGCGATGGGGCGCGCCATCGCGCGCGATCCGGCCCTGTTCTTGTTCGACGAGCCGCTCTCGAACCTCGACGCCAAGCTGCGCGTCGAGATGCGCGCCGAGATCAAGCTGCTGCACCAGCGCCTCGGCACCACCATCGTCTACGTCACGCACGACCAGATCGAGGCCATGACCCTGGGCGACAAGATCGCCGTGATGAGGGATGGCGTGGTCCAGCAGTTCGGCAGCCCGCAGGATATCTACGACAATCCGCAAAACCTGTTCGTGGCCGGCTTCATCGGCTCGCCCAGCATGAACTTGCTGCGCGGCCGGATCGGGCCCAACGGCTTCGCGCTCGAACACGCCGGCGTGACGACCATGCTGGCGCTGCCGCCCAACCTGGCCGGCCTGCACCAGCGCGAGGTCATCCTCGGGATCCGCCCCGAGCATGTGACCGACGCGGCCAGCGCGCGCGCCGGCGCGGGCGGGGCCGGCTACCACCCGAGCGAGGTCGCTTGCACGGTCGAGATGATCGAGCCGACCGGGCCCGACACGTTGGTGTTCGCCTGGTTCAACGGCGCCCGCCTCACCTGCCGCACCCACCCGCGCGCGGGCGCCACGGCGGGCCGCCCGCTCACGCTCGCATTCGATCTGTCCAAGGCCGTGCTGTTCGACCCGGCCACCGAACAACGCCTCATCTGACCCCCCAAAGGATAAACATGAACCCCACCATCAAAGCGCGCGCCCTCTCCGCCCTCTCCGCCATCGCCGCCGCCTGCCTGTGCCTCGGCGCCGGCCTGGCGCAGGCCAAGGACTACCGCATCGACCATCTCGAGCCGCCGTTCTGGTGGGCCGGCATGCAGGAAAAGAAAGTGCAGCTGATGGTGCACGGCGAGCGCATCGCCGAGCTCACGCCGGCCTTGTCGTGGCCCGGGGTGAGCATCGAGCGCGTCACGCGGGTGGCCAACAAAAACTACCTGTTCATCGACCTCTTGATCGCGCCGTCGACCGTGCCGGGCAAGTTCGACATCCGTTTCGACGGCGCCGGCAAGGGCGTCAAATACAGCTACGAGCTGCTCGCGCGCGCCCCCGGATCGGCCGCGCGCAAGGGCTTCGACAGCAGCGACGCGATCTATCAGGTCATGCCCGACCGCTTCGCCAACGGCAGCGCCGCCAACGACAGCGTCGCCGCCATGCCCGACAAGCTCGACCGAAAACTCGGCCACGGCCGCCACGGCGGCGACCTGCAGGGCATGATCGACCGCCTCGGCTACATCGCCGACCTGGGCTTCACCCAGATCTGGCCCACCCCGCTGGTCGAGAACGACATGGACAACTACTCCTACCACGGCTACGCCGCGACCGACCACTACCGCATCGACGCGCGCTACGGCAGCAACGCCGACTATAAGCGGCTGGCCGACGAGGGCCGCAAAAAGGGCGTCGGCATCATCCAGGACGTGGTGCTCTCGCACATCGGCTTGAACCACTGGTGGATGAAGGACATGCCGACCCCCGACTGGACCAACCACGGCGGCAAATTCGTCGGGACCCAGCACCACCGGGTCTCGGTGCAGGACCCCTACGCGGCGCGCGAGGATGGCCAGAACTTCACCACCGGCTGGTTCGGCCCGAACATGCCCGACATGAACCAGACCAACCCGCTGGTGGCGACCTACCTCATCCAGAACAACATCTGGTGGATCGAATACGCGGGCCTGTCGGGGCTGCGCATCGACACCTACGGCTACTCGGACGGCGCCTTTTTGACCGAATACACGCGCCGCCTGATGGCCGAATACCCGAACCTGAACATGGTCGGCGAGGAGTGGCACAAGTCGCCGGCGGTGGTGTCGCGCTGGCAGCGGGGCAAGCGCAATTTCGACGGCTATGTGAACTCGCTGCCGAGCGTGATGGACTTCCCGATGGCCGAGGCGATGCGCGGCGCGCTGGCCGAGAAGGAGACCGGCGCCGGCTTCCAGGACGTCTACGAGCTGCTCTCGCAAGATTACCTGTATCCCGACCCGGGCAACCTGGTCCTGTTCGAGGGCAACCACGACGTGCCGCGCATGTTCAGCGTCGTGGGCGAGGACCAGGGCATGTACCGCATCGCGATGGCCTACCTGATGACGATGCCGCGCATCCCGCAGTTCTACTACGGCACCGAGGTCCAGATGACCAGCACCACCAAAGGCCGCGACGACTCGAGCTACCGCCAGGACATGCCGGGCGGATGGGCCGGCGACAAGGTGAGCGCCTTCACCGGCGAGGGCCTGAGCGCCGCCCAGCGCGGGGCGCAGGCGCTGGTGCGCAAGCTGGCCAACTGGCGCAAAAACAAAAGTGTGATCCACCACGGGAAGATGATGCACTACGGCGCCGAGAATGGCACCTACGTTTACTTCCGCTACGACGGCAAACAAAAGGTGCTGGTCGCGTTCAACAAGAACGGCAAGGACGTCGCGCTGCCGACCGCGCGTTTCCACGAGATGCTCGGCGGCGTGGCCGGCGGCGTCGACGTCATCAGCGGCCAGCGCTTCGACCTGCGCACCGAACTCAAACTGCCGGCCCGCTCGGCCGTGATCCTCGAACTCTAAGGACCCGCATGAACCTGACCCGCATGAACCTGACCCGCCTCAGCCTCGCCCTCGCCGCCCTGGCGCTTCCCCTCGCCGCCCCCGCCCAGGCGGCGGGCGACGCTGCGCCGCTGGCCAAGGACCTGTTCGTGCGCGGCGGCTTCAATGGCTGGGGCACCGACAACCAATTGGTCTACAAGGGCAAGGGCGTCTACGAGGTCGAAATCCTGATCAGTCCGGGCAACCACGCGTTTAAGGTCGGCCACAAGGACTGGAGCGCCGAATGGGTCGTCAATCCGGACGCGAGCGTGACGGTGGCGCCCGGAACCGACTACAAGATGGATCCGCATCCGGGTCCCGAGGACTACCTGTTCGTCAAGAAGACCGCCGCCTATAAATTCCGCATCGACGTCAACGACGCCAAGGCGCCGGTGCTGCGCGTGGTGCGCCTGGAAAATGCGCCGGTGGCGGCGACCGACCCGCACGCGGGCCACGCGGGCGTCGCCGCGGTCCCCTACCGCACCTTCGACGGCCAGACCGAGACGGCGCGCTACTCGACGCCCGACGCCGCCGCGAAGCTGCGCACCTATGCCCACTCGAGCACCATGCAGCTGCGCGACCCGGGACCGCAGCACACCAGCTACACCGAGAACGCCGCGGTCCCCAACGTGCGCAGCGGCAACCTCGCCTTCGACGCCCTGTTCGCGCTGGCCGGCGCCGAGATGCGGCAAAACGCGGTGCGCGAGATCCGCGACGGCAACTACAACGGCGGCGCCGCGATCGCCTGCGACTGCTTCGAGACGGGCGAAAAATGGCACTACGTCTGGACCCGCGACCTGTCCTACGCCGCGCACCTCGGGCTGGCCATGCTCGACCCGGCGCGGGTGGTCAATTCGCTCAACTTCAAGCTCTCGGGCTGGCGCCCGGGGATCACGCCGGCCGCGCAGGTGGGCAGCACCTACGGCGGGCTGCAGCTGGTGCAGGACACCGGCAGCGGCGGCAGCTGGCCGGTCAGCACCGACCGCGTGAGCTGGGCCTTCGGGGCCGAGGCCGCGCTCAAGGCGCTACCCGCCAGCGAGCGCGCAGTGTTCGCCGCGCGCGCGCTCACGGCGCTGGGCAACACGCTCGAGAACGACCGGCTGGCCGCGTTCGACAGGGCCTCGGGCCTGTACACGGGCGAGCAATCGTTCCTCGACTGGCGCGACCAGAGCTACGCCGCCTGGATCATGAACGACATCGCCTCGCTGGCGAGCTCGAAGGCGCTGTCGACCAATGTCGGCCACTACAAGGCGCTGACGCTGGCGGCCACGCTGGCGGCCGAACAGGGCATGGCGGCGCGCGCGAAAAAATACGCGGCCTGGGCCGCCGCGCTCAAGAAGGCGATCAACAAGGGCCTGTGGCTCGAGGACGCCGGCATGTACAGCAGCCTGAGCGCGCCCCACTTCGACGGCGCCCCGATGCACAAGTTCGACTGGCTCGGCCAGTCGCTGGCCATCGTCACCGGCGTGGCCGACGGCGCGCGCGCGCGCAAGATCCTGGCGCGCTATCCGCACGGGCCGATGGGCGCGCCGGTGATCTATCCGCAGCAGCCTGGCGTGCCGGTCTACCACAACCGCGCCATGTGGCCATTCGTGACCGCCTACGGGCTCAAGGCGGCCGCTCTGGGCGGCAACGTCAGCGTCGCCGACGCCGCCTACGACACCCTGATGCGCGGCGCCGCGCTCAACCTGTCGAACATGGAGAACCTCGAATGGCTGTCGGGCCAGCCGCTGCTGCTCGACGAGAAGAACCCGGCCCTGATCGGCCCCGTGATCAATTCGAAACGCCAGTTGTGGTCGGTCGGCGCCTATCTCGGCATGGTGGTCGAGAACGTGTTCGGGATATCGACCACGCCGGGCGGCATCGCCGTCAAGCCGTTCATCACGGCGCGCCTGCGGCGCGAGGCGTTTGCGCAATCGGACGCGATCACCCTCAACAACCTGGTGCTGCGGGGCCGCGCGCTGACGGTGCGGGTGCTGCTCCCGAAGGCGGCGGCCGGCGAAGGCTACTACAAGGTCGACGCGGTCACGCTCAACGGCGCGCCCGTCGGGCCGGCGATCGACTGGCGCCGGCTTGGCGCCGATAACACGATAGAGATCCGGCTCGGCGCCCTGCTCCCCGGCGAGCAGGCGATCACGCGCGTGAAGGCCGACCCTTATTCGGAGGCCGACGCCGTGTTCGGCCCGCCCGAGCCGCGCGTGTCGAAACTGGCGCGCGACGCGGCCGGCCATGCCGGCTTCGACATCGCGCCGTCGAAAAACCCCGGCAACACCGTCTACAACATCTACCGCGACGGCAAGCTGGTGGCGGCCAAGGTGGCGGCCGGCGCCTGGACCGACCGCCGCGCCGGCGCCGGCGCGTGCTACGCGGTCGAAGCGCAGTTTGCCGACTCGGGCAACCGCAGCCATCACAGCGCGCCCCAATGCGTCGGGCGCAGCATCGATATCGCCGTCACCGACGCCCGAGTCGCATCGAACATCGCGCCGAGCGGGCCGAGCGGCCCCAAAGCGGCGCGCTTTGGCGCGCCGCACCTGAAGGACTGGGGCGGGCTGGCCGACACCTTTGCCGTCGGCCCGATCGAGGTGCCCGAGGCGGGCCAATGGCAAGTCCAGCTGCGCTACCATAATGGCGCGAACCAGATCAACCTTGGCATCAGCGGCGGCGTGAAATGGCTGACGCTGCGCGACGCCGCCGGACGCGTGGTGGCGCAAGGGGTGGTGCAACTGCCGCACGCGCGCATCGACAAGGCCAACACACCGCTGGTGTATTCGACCCCGCTGGCGGCGCGCCTGGAGGCGGGCGCATACCGGCTCCAACTGAGCGACTTTTACAATATGAGCTACCTGGAAAGCAACAGCACCTTCAGCGCCGCCGGCGGCGTCGACGGCGCGTCGAACAGGGTCGACCTGTACGGCGTGCGGCTGACCCAGACCCAATAACCCGCACGGAGAACCCATGCCAATTTTGCGCCACACCCTGATCGGCGCCGCCGCCCTGGCACTGGCCGCCAACGCCGCCGCGACCACGGTGCGCATCCACTACGACGCCGGCCAGTCGCGCCTGATGGTGCGCGGCGACAAGGGGCCGATGACGTGGTCGAAGGGGGCCCCGGCGGCCGCCGCGGGCGCCAACGTCTGGGTCTATTCGTGGCCCGACGCGCTCGGCGACATCAGCATGAAGCCGAGCCTGGGCGACGGGCGCGTCGCGATCGGCGGCACCTACCGGCTGGCGGCCGGCAGCACGGCCGATATCTACCCCTTCTTCGGCGCGCCGCAGGGCAAGCTGTCGATCGTCGACGGGTTCGAATCGCCGCAGCTGAAAAACAAGCGCAAGCTGCGCATCTACCTGCCGCCGAGCTACCAGGAGAATCCGGCCAAGCGCTACCCGGTGCTGTACATGCACGACGGCCAGAACCTGTTCGACGCCAAGACCGCGGCCTACGGCGTCGAGTGGGGCATCGACGAGACGGTCGACCGCTTGGTCGCCGCCGGCAAGCTCGACGAGATCATCGTGGTCGGGATCGACAACACGCCCGAGCGCATACCCGAATACACACCGTGCTGCGACCCCAAACACGGCGGCGGCAAGCTCGATGGCTACCGCGCCTTCATCGTCGACACGCTCAAACCCCACATCGACAAGACCCTGCGCACCCTGCCGGGCAGGGAGTCGACCGCGATCATGGGCTCGTCGCTGGGCGGGGTGGCCTCGGTCGCCATCGCGCAGCGCCACCCCGGGGTGTTTTCGAAGGCGGGCGGGGTATCGAGCTCGTTCTGGTGGAATAACAGGGACATGATCGCCAATTTGCCGGCGCGCGTGCCGGTCAAGTTCTACATCGACGCGGGGACCAAGGACGACGGCCTCGAGGAAACCGTGCGCATGCGCGACGCGATGCTGGCCAAGGGCTACCGCGAGGGCGCCGATTTGCTGTTCCACGCGGCCGACGGCGCCGGCCACAACGAGAAATCGTGGGCGGCGCGCGTCGAAAAACCGCTGCTTTGGTTTTTCCCGTGGCGTGGCGTGAAGAACTGACGCCAATCGACCAAAGCGCCGTTTGCCGCTTGGCAATTGATCTGTGGGGGCGTGGCGGGCCGCGCCGCCAGCACGCAGTGCTGTCCGGAATAATCTGCTTGACACCGCAAGGGACTGCATCTGAAATTAGATCAGGTCGCAACTGAAATCGGGCGGATTGATAGCAAAAACCAACATCGTCTTCGGGCTCGGCGCCCCCCTTGGCGGGGGCGCCGAGCCCGAGGACGATGTAGGCTTGGGTCTTTACTGAAGTTCTCAATCTGCGCGATTTCCCGCGCACTAATTCGCGGCCTTCGCGATTTCTGCCGCCCCGTTAAAACGTTTCCCAGTCGCTCGTGGCCGGCGCCGGCTTGCCCGGCTTGGCGGACGCCTCGTCGCCGATGCGCGCGCGCGTGGCATCGATCTGGCGCCGGCTGGCCTGGCGCTGGCCGGCCTTGCGCAGCGGGGCGCGCGGCGCCGGCGCGGCGGCCGCGCTGTCGGCGTGGATCTTGAACACGCTGACCGCGTGCGCCAGGCTGCTGGCCTGGTGCTCCATCGACTCGGCCGCCGCGGCCGCCTCCTCGACCAGGGCCGCGTTCTGCTGGGTGACCGCGTCGAGCTGCGCGATGGCGCCGCTGATCTCGTGGATGCCCGCGTTCTGCTCGCCCGTCGCCACCGATATCTCGGTGATGATCGCGTCGACCCGCTGCACGCTGGCGACCACCTCCTCCATGGTGGTGCCGGCGGCGTCGACCAGCTTGCTGCCGGCCTCGACCTGCAGGACCGAGTCGCCGATCAGGGTCTTGATCTCCTTGGCCGCCGCCGCCGAGCGCTGCGCCAGGTTGCGCACCTCGGCCGCCACCACCGCGAAGCCGCGGCCCTGCTCGCCGGCGCGCGCCGCCTCCACCGCCGCGTTGAGCGCCAGGATGTTGGTCTGGAAGGCGATGCCGTCGATGACGCCGATGATGTCGACGATCTTGCGCGACGAGTCGTTGATGGCGCCCATCGTGTGGATCACCTGCGAGACCGTGTCGCCGCCGCGCAGCGCCACCGCCGACGCCGCCGCGGCCAGCTTGCTGGCCTGGCTCGCGTTGTCGCCGTTCTGCCTGACGGTCGAGGTCAGTTGCTCCATCGACGAGGCGGTCTCCTCGAGCGAGCTGGCCTGCTCCTCGGTGCGCGAAGACAGGTCCTGGTTGCCGTGCGCGATCTCGATCGATGCCTGGGAAATGGCGTCGGTGCCGGCGCGCACCCTGCCGACGATGTCTGCCAGGCTGTCGTGCATGGCCTTGAGCGCGTTGAGCAAAATACCGATCTCGTCGCTGCCGCCGGGCCGGATGTTGGAGGTCAGGTCGCCGCTGGCGACCGTGTTGGCGATGCCGACCGCTTCGTTGAGTGGCCCGGTGATGCTGCGCGTGAGCCATACCATGAAGGCCGAACCGGCCACCAGCAGGACGATGCCCAACAGCGCCAATTGCAGCGCCGCCGCCTGGCGTATCGCGCTCAGATCCTTGGTCGATTTTTCGAACACCGCCACCATCTGGGTTTCGGTGAACTTGGCGATGGCGTCGATCGCGTCGGAGGCGCTGTGGTCCTGGCCCTTGACCATGGCGTCGACCTGCTTATAGCTTTCCGGGTTGGTGCCGTCGAAGGTGGCCAGCGCGGTCAGGTAGTTTTTTTCAAGCTCCTCGGTGATACGGGCGGCGCCGGCCACGAGCGGCGTCGGTATGCCAAGCTTGGTCAGCAGCTTGTCGGTCCTGGCCAGGTTCGCGCGGGTCGCCACGCCGCTGTCCTTGAAGGCCTTGGTGTACTTTTCGAGTTGCTCGGGGTCGCCGCCGCGCAACAGAATATTTTTCCATTCCTGGATCTGGGTTTTGAACGCGACCTGGGCGATGCGCGCCGCGTCGGTCGCGGTGGCCATGTCGGCCCCGCGCTGCATCGCCGCGTCGCTGGTCTGGTGGGCGCGGTCGAGCGCGAACCAGGCGCCGGTCCCGAGCACCGAGACGGAGATAAAGCAAAATATGCCGAGCGCGCTCAGGCGGGTGGCGATCTTCATGTTGGCAAGCTTCACTGGAGTTCCTTTTTTTGTCTCTACAGACCCTAATAATGCACTAAATCAACATTCCCATGGCGCTTTCAGGCCTCATTCCGGCCAAGGCGGAAACGGGTGCTGGCCGGGCGGCCCGGCAGCTTGAGGGTCGCCACGGCCGCCGGCGCCTCGCTCACGACCACCCCGCGCCGCAGCACCAGGCGGCGCCCGGCGCGCAGGCGGATCGCCTCGACCGTGCTGCCGGCGTCGAGCACGACCAGGTCGGCGTGGCGGCCGGGCGCGATGCCGTAGCCTTCGAGGCCGAGGATGCGCGCCGGGGCCTCGGTCACGGCCAGGAAGCACTGGTGCATCGCGTCCTGCCCCGTCATCTGGGCCACGTGCAGGCCCATGTGGGCGACCTCGAGCATGTCGCCCGAGCCGAGGCTGTACCACGGGTCCATCACGCAGTCGTGGCCAAAGGCGACCTCGACCCCGGCGGCCAGCAGTTCGGGCACGCGCGTCATGCCGCGCCGCTTGGGATAGCTGTCGTGGCGGCCCTGCAGGGTGATGTTGATGAGCGGATTGGCGATCGCGGCCACGCCCGCCTCGCGCATCAAGGGCAGCAGCTTGCTCACATAGTAGTTGTCCATCGAGTGCATCGAGGTCAGGTGCGAGCCGGCCACCATGCCCTGCATGCCCAGGCGCAGCGTCTCGCTGGCGAGCGTCTCGATGTGGCGCGACATCGGGTCGTCCGACTCGTCGCAATGCATGTCGACCCGCAGTCCCTTATCGGCCGCGAACTCGCACAGCAGGCGCACCGATTCGGCGCCGTCGGCCATGGTGCGCTCGAAATGGGGGATGCCGCCGACGACGTCGACGCCCATCGCGATGGCGCGCTTGAGGTTGGCGAAGGCGTTCTTGTTGCGCAGCACGCCGTCCTGCGGAAAGGCGACCAGTTGCAAATCGATGTACGGGGCCACGCGGCGCCGGACCTCGAGCAGCGCCTCGACCGCCAGCAGGCGGTCGTCGCAGATGTCGACGTGGGTGCGGATCGCGAGCAGGCCGCGCGCCACGGCCCAGTCGCAATACTGCATGGCGCGCTCGACCAGCGCCTCCTGGGTCAGCTGCGGCTTGAGTTCGCCCCACAGGGCGATCCCTTCGAGCAAGGTGCCCGAGGCGTTCACGCGCGGCAGGCCGTAGCTTAATGTGGCGTCCATGTGGAAATGGGCGTCCACGAACGGCGGCGTGACCAGGTCGCCCTGCGCGTCGATCTCGCGCCCGGCCTGCACGGCCAGTCGCGGGCCGAGCGCGGCGATGCGGCCGTGCTCGATGGCGATGTCGATATCGCGCCGGCCGTCGGGCAGGCTGGCGTTGCGTATGACGAGATCCATCATTTCTCCTGAGCGCTCTGAGCTTTTATTGTAGCGATAGAGCGGGGGCCGCGTCCAAGCAAATATTTCTTGGCACAATTCGATGCTGCGGTGCGCTCGTCGTTTGAGAATACGGTGGAAAATAGCCGTGTTCAAGCCCTTTTTCAGGATAGACTAGGAAATATTGCATTGCATCACAAACAACCCCAAAGGACGCTCATGAGCCACATTTCAGAACAGTTTTCCGCCGCCGGCAAGTCGGACTTCGAGGCGCAGCTCGGGTTGTTGACGGCGTTCTTCGGCAAATGCTTCGAGAACACGGAGCGCCTGATGGCCTTGAACATGCAGGCGAGCCGCGCCGCCGTCGACACCTCGAGCGCCGCCGTACGGCAGTTCGTCACGCTGCTGGCCAGCGTGGCCGAAAACGGTGCCGCCCCGGCGCCGGCGGCGGTTTCCGCACCCAAGCCCGAATCGCCGGCGGCGGCGGTCGACAACAAAGCGAGCGCCACTGCCAAGGCCGAGGCCAAGCCCGAGGCCGAAGCCAAGCCGGTCGCCGACGCCAAGCCCGCCACCAGGGCAAGGGCCGAAGACTATGCTGAACCCGTGCCAGCGGCAAAGGCCAAGCCGGCAGAAAAAGTCGAACCCGCGCCGGCGGCAAAGGCCAAGCCGGCAGAAAAAGTCGAACCCGCGCCGGTGGCAAAGGCCAAGCCGGCAGAAAAGGCTGAACCCGCGCCAGCGGCTGTGGCCAAGCCCGCCGCCAAAGCCAAAGCCGAGCCGGCACCGGTCGAGCAGGCCAAGCCGGCAAGCAAGGCCGCCGCCAAACCGAGCGCAAAAGCGGCCGCGCCAACGGCCACCGCCGCAAAAAAAACTGCGGCGCCTTCCAAGAAGAAATAACCCCCTGCTCAGCGCGGCTTCGGCAAACGGAGTAAATTAGCGGGCTTCGGCCCGCCAATGGTGCGCGGGCCCCGCTGACAAGGGACGGGGTATGGGTTTATCCACGCTGGTGTTTGGCTTCGTGCGGCGCCATTGGGGCGCGTACGCCGCCTCGGCGCTGATGCTGATCGGCGTGGCGGCCCTGACGGTCTGGGTGCCGCGCAAGATCGGCAACATGATCGACGGCATGGCCGCGCGCACCATGAGCCAGGACCAGCTGCTGGCCGAAATCGCGCAACTGATCGCCATCGGCGTGGCCATCTACGTCTTGCGCGTGAACTGGCGTATGCGCCTGTACGCGGCGGCCTACCAGCTCGGCCTCGAGCTGCGCGCCCGTTTTTACGCGCGCCTGTCTAACCAGGGCGCCTCGTTCTTCCAGCAGCAGCGCACCGGCGACCTGATGGCGCTGGCCACCAACGACATCGACGCGATCGAGATGGCCGCCGGCGAAGCCATGCTCGCCGGCTTCGACGGCACGCTCACGCTGGTGATGGTGTTAGGGATCATGATGCTCGGGGTCGACTTGCGCCTGTCGCTGGTCGCGCTGCTGCCTTTCCCGCTGATGGCGTACGCGTTCTGGCGCATCTCGAGCCATATCCACAGCGCCTCGAGCGACTCGCTCAACCGTTTCGCCGCGCTCAACAACCATGTGCAGGAGTCGCTCTCGGGGGTGCGCACATTGCGCGCGCTCGGCCTCGAGCAGCGCAGCGCGGCGCGCTTCGGCGAACTGGCCGGACAAGCGGCCGACGCCAGCGACGCGGTGCAAAAATGGGAGGCCGCCTACGAGCCCGCGTTCGGCCTGACGCTGACGGCGGCCGGCGTGCTCACGCTCGGCCTGGGCGGCTACCTGGTCTGGCACAACGAGCTGACCATCGGCGCGCTGACCAGCTTCACGATGTACTTGGGCCAGCTGATCTGGCCGATGTTCGCGGCCGGCTGGGTGCTCTCGCTGATCGGGCGCGGACGCGCCGCGCTGGCGCGCCTGCAACCGATGCTCGACGCCCCGCTGTCGATCGACGACCACGGCACGCTCGAACAAATCGCGCCCGGCCCGCTGGCGCTGCGCGGGGTCGGCTACGCCTACCCGAACCAGGACGCGGCCGCGCTCAAGGACGTCTCGCTCACGCTCGCGCCCGGCCAGACGCTGGGGTTGGTGGGACCGACCGGCGCCGGCAAGTCGACCCTGCTGCGCGTGCTGCTGCGCCAGCTCACGGCCCAGCATGGCGAAGCGACGTGGGGCGGCCATCCGCTCGACGCCTACGCCCTCGCCACCCTGCGCGGCGCGCAGAGCTGGGTGCCGCAGGAGCCCTTTCTGTTCTCGGCCACGCTGGCCGAGAACATCGCGCTGGCCCGGCCCGACGCCACCCGCGCCGAGATCGAACAGGCCGCGACCATGGCCGCCATCCACGACGACATCACCCGCTTCCCGCAGGGCTACGACACGCCCGTGGGCGAGCGCGGCATCACCTTGTCGGGCGGCCAGCGCCAGCGCGTGGCGATCGCGCGCGCGCTGCTGGCCGACAGCGCGCTGCTGCTGCTCGACGACGCCCTGTCGGCGGTCGACACCGGTACCGAAACGCGCATCCTCGGCCACCTGCAGACGCTGCGCCGCCAGCGCCCGGGGCGCAGCGTGATCATCGCCAGCCACCGCCTCTCGGCCGTGGCGGGGGCCGACCTGATCGTGGTGCTGCGCGAGGGCCGCGTGAGCGAGTCGGGCACCCACGACCAACTGGTCGCCCTGGGCGGCTGGTACGCCGCCCAATGGCGCTACCAACAACTGGAGGCCAGCCTCGATGCATCCTGACACCCCCGCCAAACCGGCGCTGGCCCAGACCGGCAAGGCGCTGGCGCTACTGCGCCGCGCGGCCGAACCCGAACGCAGGCATTTGGGCTGGGCCGTGGTCTGGCTGGTGCTGGCCGCCGCGCTCGAAGTCGCCGGCCCGATCTTGGGCAAGATGCTGATCGACGAACACTTGCTGCCGCGCCGGCTCGACTGGCCGCGCATGGCCGCCATGCTGGGCGCCATGTTGGTCACCGGCTGGGTCGCGAGCTGGCTGCGCTACCTGCAGCTGGTGCGCCTGTCGGGCCTGGCGATGCGCTCGGTGCGGCGCCTGCGCGAATGGGTCTACGGGCACGTGCTGCGGCTGCCGATGGCGTTCTTCGACCGCGCCATGACGGGCCAACTGGTGAGCCGGGTGACCAACGACACCGAGGCCGTCAAGACGCTCTACATCCAGGTGCTGTTCGTGATCCTCGACAGCAGCATCGTCCTGGTCGGCACCATGGCGGCCATGGCCTGGCTCGACTGGCGCCTGATGCTGATCGTGCTGGCGCTGGTGCCGGCGGTGGTGGCCATCGTCTGGCTGTACCAGCGGCTGTCGGCGCCGGCGGTCCACCGGGCGCGCGCGCTGCGCAGCGACATCAACGGCCAGATCGCCGAATCGATCGGCGGCATGAGCGTGCTCCAGGCCAGCAACGCCGAGCGGCGCTTCGGCGCGCGCTTCGGCGCCACCAACCAGGCCCACTACAAGGCGCGCCTGGCCGAGCTGCGCGCCAACGCCTTTTTGCTGCGGCCCGCGCTCGACCTGCTCAATGTGCTGCTGCTGGCGATCGTCATCTTCAGCTTCGGGCAGCGCACCATGAGCGCGGTCGAGGTGGGCGTGCTGTACGCCTTCATCAGCTACATCGCGCGCGTGATCGAGCCGCTGATCCAGATCACGATGCAGTTCAGCGGCTTGCAGCAGGCGGTGGTGGCGACGGCGCGCGTGTCGGCCCTGCTCGAAGAGACCGGCGCCCCCGAACACGCGCCCGGCAAAGCCACGGCCACGCACACGGCCGCGCACAGCGAACCGGGGAAGCGTCCCTTGCAAGGGACGCCCGCTGCGCAGGGGCGCGGCATGCCGCACCAAGTCCCTGCTGCGCCGCCGGCCCTACGCATCCGCCACCTGAGCTTCGCCTACAACCCGGGCGACGACGTGCTGAACGACCTCAACCTCGACATCGCGCAGGGCGCGTTTTACGGCATCGTCGGGCATACCGGCAGCGGCAAGTCGACGCTGCTTTCGCTGATGCTGCGCTACTACCCGGCGCCCGCGGGCGCGATCGAGATGAACGGCCACCAGCTCGAGTCGATCGACAACGAGCGCTTCCGCGCCGAGGTCGGGCTGGTGCCGCAGGACCCGTTCCTGCTGGCCGCGTCGGCGCGCGAGAACATCGACATGGGCCGCGGCCTGGCGCAGCACGAGATCGAGGCGGCCGCGCGCGCGGCGCACGCGCACGATTTCATCAGCGCGCTCGAACAGGGATACGACACGGAGTTGGGCGAAGGCGGCTCGCGCCTGTCGACTGGCCAGAAGCAGCTAATCGCGATCGCCCGCGCGCTGGCCGGCAAGCCACGCCTGCTGCTGCTCGACGAGGCGACCTCGCACATCGACAGCCAGACCGAGCAGATCGTGCAGGTGGCGCTCAACGAATTGCGTGGGCGCGTGACCATCGTCGCGATCGCGCACCGGCTCTCGACCATCCGCGAAGCCGACCAGATCGTGGTGCTCAACCACGGGCGCATCGCCGAGGCGGGAACCCACGAGCAACTGATGCAGATCGAGGGCGGGTTTTACCAGCGCCTCTACCTGCTGCAACAGCTGGCAATGTGAGGCTTTCGGGCGGCTGACTAAACACTGTCCGAATGCTGCCTGTTGCCCGCTTACGCCCCTTAGCCGACAGTCACCGGTTGTCCAACGGCCCCGCCGGTCCACACTATTTTAGGCGGAATTCCTGATGGGCTATCATCGTGCTTTTGCTTAAAAAAGTGCCTGAATGAAAACTGCTCAACCACACAACTATATCAGTCCCATGCCACGACTGCGTGCCGCTTTTGCCCGCCGGTTCAGTCTGCGCGACGATCAGGCGCCGCATGAAGAGATCGACAGTCGCATTCGGGGTGACATCGAGCTTCGGGGCGCGACACCCTGGATTTTGATGTTTGCTATTCTCATCGCCTCCGTCGGACTGAACGTGAATTCCGCCGCCGCCATCATTGGCGCGATGTTGATCTCGCCTTTGATGGGTCCGATTATGGGAATCGGGTACGGCGTTGCAATTTATGATTTCGCCCTGATCCGGCGCGCATTGAGCAGTTTAGCCATCGCCACGGGCCTGTCCATCATGACTTCGACGTTGTATTTTGCAGTCACACCGCTATCGCAGGCCCAGACCGAACTGCTGGCGCGCACCACGCCCACGATATGGGACGTGCTGATCGCCCTGTTCGGCGGACTCGCCGGCAGCGTGGCGGCGACCCGCAGGAAAAAATCCAACGTCATACCAGGGGTAGCGATCGCTACCGCACTAATGCCGCCGCTATGCACGGCCGGGTACGGCCTGGCACACATGAAATGGGATTTTGTCGTCGGTGCGTTTTATCTGTTTTCGATCAACAGTGTCTTCATCGCAGTATCGATGGTGCTGGTCACCGGCTTTCTGCACCTGCCTCACCGCAATTTTGTCGACCGCCACGTCGAGCGCCGGGTCAAGACCGCACTCTTGGTGATCGTACTAGCCACCACGATTCCTAGCGCATATCTTGCATTCGGCTTGGTGCGAGCCGAAGTTTTTCGCACCAACGCCCAAGCGTTCATCAAACGCGAGTTTCAGTTCAAGCACACTTGGGTGGTCGCGTTAGCGTTGGCGCCGGACAGTAAAACAATCGAAGTGACGCTGACAGGCGATCCGATCAAGCAGCTTGCGCTGGACGTACTCAAAGATCGCCTGGCGAATTCCCGTCTGGCGGGGGCCTCGCTCGTGGTTCATCAGGGCGCCTCCCAAAATATCGATGTGGCTCAGCTTAAGGAAGGCGTTCTGGCGGACCTGTATCGCACAAACATTGACACATTGCGCGAGCGGGACGTTACCATTCTGGAACTGCGCGGTCGATTGGACGCCCACAAGAAGGCGGATGAAGTTGGCGGGCACAAGACGGCCAGCGTACTGCGCGAGTTGCGCGCCCAGTACCCGACCCTACGCAAAGCGATGGTGGGCTACGGCCAGGCCCTGACCAGCGACGCCAAGCCTGATGCCGCAAGCGGGACCCCTGCCGTGCCAGGGATTGCCGAAGTGCCCTTCCTGTCCCTCACCATGAGCAGTGCTCTGTCGCGCCAGGAACGCGAGCGTTTGGAGCGCTGGTTCAAGGCCCGTGTCGAAAATCAGGATGCCAGCGTGACGGTCAACGTTGTCCAGAAGGCTCGCGACAGTTAGTGCAGCGAGTCACACGGATTGAAGTTTATTCCGCTTCGTTCGTGCGCGCGTGACTTAGGCCAGGAGGTCGGTTGCTTTCGCGGTCCAGATACTCGGTTTCGGCGCCACGTTATGTTTTGCAATGAACTTTCCGATCGAGTCGTTCAGGTCCGGGGCCGCCTTGAACGTCAACCGTCGCAATTGGGTCGCCGACAAATCCCGAACAAACGCGAACAAACGGGGACAGACGCCTGCCCCTTGGAAACGTTGCACGAAGATCAGCCTGAAACAGATCCCTGTATCTTAATAACGTAGGAGCCAAAAAGAGGATTCGCGAATTCCGCGTTGCCGCTAAACAGGGGTCTGTCCCCTATCGAACTCGAACGCTAGGGTGAAGTGGGCGAACGCCGGCGCGCCGAGCAAGAGCAGGCCAACGGCCCGCTCAAGGAAAGCAATATTCGCTCCCAATGCGCTGCGAGGTCCAAGGCCCCAGCCACAGGTTCCCCTTCTGGTGCGTCAGCCAGCATCGCCAGCCGGATGTTTCCCCCGTTCGGAAATAAAGCAAGGCGCAAGCGACCTATGGCAAGGACTTGAGGGCCGATGCCAAGGGTGACTGTACGAATCGCGATGCCCAGTACGCGCGCACATGCGGCTATCGCCAGCAAGTGAATGAATATTACGCTGACGATGGCAAGAGCGAGTTGGGCGAGCATGGGCTAATGGAAAGTGATAGATGCTGATAGATGTTGAGTCACATCTTGATTATAGCGACCTGAACAATCAATATGCATTGAGAGTCGCTGTTGCTGTCTTCGCCGCGACCGTCTGCTTTTTGCCGATGTACTACAAGTGCTGCCAAAGCGAATCGAATTCCTGCTGAGAAATCGGTACGTACTCCGGCTCCGATAGCGTGAGCGCGGCTTGAGCGTGCCCCCCCAAATTCGTCAGTCTCATGCTCAGGCCCATAGCGAAGCTGCATACCGGAATTGTACTGTTCAATCTGCCGAGTCACCCAGCCATCAGTACCGAATTCAAAGTACCACCATGATGTGCCCCACGCATCGTACTGATCACCTCTGGTCTCGTTCCAGTGTCGCTTCACGTAAATTGGCATAGTATGATTTCGAAAAAGGGAGAGGAACTCCACCGTCGGCTCTTGGCCGGCTCCTGCCGATTGAACTCGACTGCAGACTGAGAGGCTGAGAGTCTTTCGTTCATGCCCGCTCAGCCCGCCAGAAAACGCCAGTTCGTCGTTGCAAATGCTCGCCATAGCCCGCTATGGCTGTGCTTTGCGCCTCGATCTGCCGCTTTCTGGCGGGCTGCTCGGGCACGCCCGAAAAACTCTCAGCCTCTGACGTCTGCCGGCTTCTCCGCTGGGGCCCTTGATTGTATAAACGTTGAGACGGTCTTTTGCAACGTCCGGCTTCTCTTGGGCCCCTACATCTTGCGCGTTGCGGCCTTATTTTAGAGCGCGATGGGTAGCGCGCGCCCAAACGGGATGCTACTCTTTCATCCATGCCCATACCTGTCAATTCCGTGCCACGCCTTAGCGCCGCATTGTGTGATCAATTCGTTTTGCTGGTCGTGATGGCGGGGGGCATTGCCCTGAGCCTGCTCGCGGGCAACAGTTTGCAGAAAGCCGAGTTACTCAAGACGAAAGAGCGGCAAAACACGGCCCTACAAGCCGCTGTGAGTGTTCTCAATCTGGAGTTGGCACACACCACGCAAGCTGTTCGAAACGCAGGGCTGATGATCGAGGCCAATCCGCAGCTCACGCGCGAGCAATTCAATCGCTACATGCAAAAAATGGTGGCAAACCAGCTCAGCGTAAATTTGATTGAGTGGCAGCCTATCGTGCCAGCGGCACAGCTCGCGCAGTTTGAGGCGGATGCACAAACAATGGGGCGACCCAACTTCCGCGTGGTGCAGCCCGATGCCAGCGGCACAGGGTGGGAGCCTGTACACGGGCGTGACGAATACGTCCCGGTGCTATTTGGCTGGCCGCAAAGCTACCGCACTGAGGGGCTCGACATGAGTTTTAGCCCCCAGCGTATGGCGTCCAAGCTGCAATCGCGCACCAATGGGCAGCCGGTGGCCTCAGGGACTTTTGATTTCATGAAAGAGGGCGTGGTTAAGTCCGGCTCCTTGGCCTTGGCCATTTCCACCGCCGTGTTCGGCGCCGACCAGACCGCCAAAGGTTACCTGGCTGCGGTGGCGGACTTGCCCACCCTGTTTGACCAAGCCGCCCGTGTGGCCGACGCCTCCGAATTTGATTTCCTCGTATTTGACGCAGGATCACCGGCGGACGCGCCGCTTTTTGCCGCCTATGGCAATGGGTCCGACTTGCAGCAATCGAGCACACCGCTTCGCTTGGCGACGGCCGACGACCCCAGCGCCACAGTGGACTTCGCGCTTCAGTCCTGGAAATTAGTCTTGCATCCGCGCCCCGCGTTCTATGCCAAGGCGCAAGAGAACGGCGCACGTTTGGCATTGATGGGCGGCCTGGGCGTCACGCTGCTGATGGTGTTTTTTTTGTTTCAGCAGCAAAAGCACCGCCAAAAAATTGGGCGCGCCGAAGCCGCCGCCCGCAGTGCAAACCTGGCACTGGACGTCGAACGCCAACGACTGCAGGAAGCGCAGCGCATTGCCCACGTCGGCAGCTGGCAGATGGATGTGTCGGGGACGCAAGTGTGGTCAGACGAGATGTACCGCATGCTCGGCTTGAACCCGGGGCAAACAGCGCCGCTGCACGAACAGACATCGACCTTGTTTGCTACCGAGAGTTGGGCGCGCTTGGTTGCTGCATTGGCCCGCACCATGGACTCAGGCACGCCGTATGAGCTGGAACTGGAAATGCTGAGGGTCGACGGCAGCCATGGCTGGATGCTGGCGCGCGGCGAACCGGTGCGTGATGCACAGGGTGCCATCGTGGGAGCACGCGGCACCGCGACCGAGATAACTGAACGCAAACACGCAGAACAATCCTTGCACCGAAGCACGACCATGATGGAGCGCACTGAAAACATGGCACGCCTGGCCAGCTTCGAATGGGACGTCGATACGAACACCGTGTCATGGTCGCCAGAGATGTTTCGCATTTTCGGTCGCGACCCGGCCTTGGGCATTCCTAATCTGGAAGGCCAAGCCCAGTTGTACACGCCAGAGTCCACACAAACCTTGTTTACTGCGGTGAGCAAGGCCGTGTCGGACGGTACGCCGTATGAACTGGAGCTGATGACGGTGCAGCCCGACGGCGCGCAGCGCCCCTGCAGCGCCAAGGGCTTTCCGGAGCGCAATGCCAGCGGGCGGGTGGTTCGTGTGTCCGGCCTGGTGCAGGACATCACCGCGCGTAAGCAAGCCGAGCAATACGAGCGTTTTCGACGCCACACACTGGAGCGGCTCGCCGCCAATGAGACCCTCGCGGCCTTGCTTGAAACCATTGTGCGCGGCGTGGAACAACTCCACCCAGACATGCTGTGCAGCATCCTGCTGCTCGACGGCGCAGGCCGCCATCTCGGAAAAGGAGTGGCGCCGAGCTTGCAGGATTTTTATGGCGCGGCACTCGAAGGCATTGAAATCGGGATAGGGGTGGGTTCCTGCGGCACCGCAGCCTTTACCGGTGAGAGGGTCATCGTGACCGACATCACCACCCACCCCTACTGGCCCACCTACAAAGAACTTGCAGCCTGTGCCGGGTTGAGAGCCTGCTGGTCACAGCCGATTCGCGGCGCCAGCGGCCGGGTGCTGGGCACGTTTGCCATCTACCACCGTGCGCCGCACACACCCGCACAAGCCGATATCGACCTCATCGAGCAAACCGCCAATCTGGCCAGCATCGCCATTGAGCGCAAATTGGCGCAAGAAAAGCTCCAGCTTGCGGCCGGCGTATTTACCCATGCGCTGGAGGGCATCATGATTACCGGGCCCGATGCCATCATCATCGATGTCAACGAAGCGTTTACCCGCATTACCGGCTACACCCATTCCGAGGCCATCGGCCAGAACCCGCGCATCCTCCAATCCAGTCGCCAAAACAAAGCGTTTTATCAAGCCATGTGGGCCGCCTTGACCGAGCAGGGCCACTGGAGCGGCGAAATCTGGAACAAGCGCAAGGATGGCGAGGTGTACGCCGAACTACTCACCATCAGCGCGGTGCGCGATGGGCAAGGCAACACACAGCAATACGTGGCCCTGTTTTCCGACATTACCGAGCGCAAAGAATACGAAAGCAAGCTCGAACACATCGCCCACTATGATGCACTCACCCATTTGCCCAACCGCGTGCTGCTGGCCGATCGCCTGCACCAAGTCATGACGCAGGAACAGCGGCGTGGCCAGCAATTGGCGGTGGCTTACCTGGACCTGGACGGATTCAAGGACATCAATGACCGCTACGGGCATAGCACCGGCGATCAGGTGCTTATCACGCTGGCCAGGCGCATGAAGGAGACCTTGCGCGACGGTGATACGCTGGCGCGCCTGGGCGGCGACGAGTTTGTGGCGGTACTGATCGATCTGGAGGACCCGTCGACCAGCATACCGCTGATTAATCGGCTGCTAGCGGCCGCCGCACTGCCGGTGCAAGTGGGCGACTTGAGTCTGCAGGTTTCGGCCAGTCTGGGTGTCACCTTTTACCCGCAGATCCGAGACATCGACGCCGATCAACTCTTGCGCCAGGCCGACCAGGCCATGTACCAGGCCAAGGTCGCTGGCAAAAACCGCTACCTCGTCTTCGATGCGGCGCAGGACAGCACCATACGGGTCCACCACGAAAGCCTGGAGCGCATCCGACTTGCGCTGGAGAACGGCGAATTCGTGCTCCATTACCAGCCCAAGGTGAATATGCACAGCGGACAGGTGATTGGCGCCGAGGCCCTCATACGCTGGCAGCATCCCGAAAAAGGGCTGCTGGCCCCGGCGGCGTTCTTACCCGTGATCGAAGACCATCCGCTGGCGGTGGACGTGGGTGAATGGGTGATTAACGCGGCACTAAGGCAAATTGAGGTTTGGCACATCGCCGGGCTGGAGATGCCAGTGAGCGTCAACATCGGCGCACGCCAGTTGCAACAACACAACTTTGTGGCGCGTCTGCAAACCATTTTGGCCCAGCACCCGAAAGCCAGTCCCACCAAGCTGGAGTTGGAGGTGCTTGAAACCAGTGCGCTGGCAGATATGGTACAGGTGTCTCAGGTGATTGAGGAGTGTCGCCACATGGGCGTGAAGTTTGCTCTGGATGACTTTGGCACCGGTTACTCGTCGCTGACTTACCTCAAGAGCCTGCGTGTCGCCCTGCTCAAGATTGACCAGAGCTTTGTGCGTGACATGCTCGAGGACCCCGATGACTTGGCCATTTTGCAAGGTGTCATTGGCTTGGCGGCCGCCTTCAAACGCGAGGTGATTGCCGAGGGTGTAGAGACGGTGGCGCACGGCACCGCGCTGCTGCGCTTGGGCTGCGTGCTGGCACAAGGCTATGGGATTGCGCGCCCCATGCCAGCGAGGGATTTGCCAGCCTGGGCCGCGACCTGGCGGCCTGATGCGGCTTGGGGCGCAGCGCCCATTTCCGGCGATCTTATCACTGGCATCAGAGAGCACCTCGTTACACACAAGTCGGCTGAGTGTTGACGCCGACGTCAAAATGCCCCAGGCTGGCCGATCTCAACTGACCCAGTGAAATCGGATCGACGCCACACGAGGCTGGGCCTTAGAAGAAAAAATGTGGGGCAACAAATGCCGGCGTCCTGGGTTAATTTGACGTCGGCGTCAACACTTGACTCACGAAAGGTGCCAACATCAGCAATAAGAGTACTTCGGGACGCATCATTTCATACCAATCTGAAAGTGAATTTGCGGTGGGGCTAATGGCCGCTGTTGGCCGATGGCGGACTTCCTTGACGCGATCGTGCGCGCGCGCAACGCTTCCGATTCGTATCGACCCCGTTGCAGTTGCTATAGCCACTTGTTTGTCCGAAATGCAGAGAAAAAGACGAATGCCCACCAAAAACCTCGAATAATCACTAGGACGCTTGTGTCCCTCGGATGCATTGCCACCTCGATGACTATCTCACCAACGAGAACGGCGCTTACCAGCATCAACAAGTGTAGGCCAGGGGCCGCACGCATCCGCATCAGCACACCTGCTGCAATACTGAGCGCGGCGGATATGCCGGTGAGAATACGTCCGATTCCGATCCGTTCCATCGCGCTGGCAACAACAATTTCAATGTACTGTTCGGCGCCATACTCCCGCAAAACATTCCCAACCTGCCATCTGAGAATATAAGGCAGGCCAACCGCAAAGCTAAAAAAAAACATGCCGGAGCAAACAGCAAACCGACTTGTCGACCGGATGCCTGCAGCCCGGCGTTCCCGAAAAAATTCGTCCGATTCGCGCAAGTCATCCATGCTGACGCTTGGCGGCTTATACGGATTTGGATCGGTATCTTTCAGCATAGCCTAAACGTCTTAAGGGATATCAAATGCGTTGCCGACTGGTGATATGAGGGCGCGAGGGCCAGTGCCGGCCGGCATGAGATTCAGTGCATTGGCCCCGTTTCAGCTGTATTTCCTCGAGCACTAGCGAACACTCATTCTATCCAAGTACGGGTGCCGTCTCGAAAAGCGCGACGTCCCATGGCGATAGCGTTTGCAAGTAGTGAATCTTACTATATGGACATCCGTCCCGCGATCCTACCTGGCCTGATGGCGGTTGTACGCATACCCGACCAGCAACGCGGCCGCGCCGACGGCCAATTGCGTCAGCAATGCCTGCACATTCGTCGCCCCGCTGAAACCAACCATATCGAGCATCGGCGCCTGCTTCCCATTGAGCGCGACGTAGCAGGCGAACATGAACAGCGCCAAAAACGTGCGCGAGGTGCGGCTCAGGCGCCCGAACATGCTCGCCAACGCCCCCAGCGCGAACACGCCTGTGACCACCGCGGCGGCGCGCAGCGGTTCGCCAAACGACCAGCGCAGCGCGATCGGCCCCATGATCATCAAGCCCAGCGCGACCGTAGCACCGAGCTGGCCAAGGTAGCGCCGCCCGGCGCCACCGGGAACGGCCCCGCTGAGCGCCTCCATGTCGGAGTCGTAGTCGCGCGTGGAGATGGCGCACACGAGCGCGCCCCAGAACATCACACCGCTTATCACAAGCGCGCCGAGCTTGGCCGACGGCACCACCAGCGAGGCGCCGCAAACTATGATCAGCACCGCGATGGCCGAGGGATTGGCCGCCAGCGTGAGCGCCAGTTCAACCGCGATGCGTCCGGGCAGTCCGGGCAGCACGGCGGCGCCGCGGAACAGTGGCTGTGCGAGCCGCGCGAGCGGCTGGCACCAGCCGTTAAGGATCGCCAGCGGCGAGCGGCGCACGCTGGCGCGCGAGACCTTGACCCGGTCCGGCGAAAAACGGTGGAACAGCAAGGCCGCCGGCAGCAGCGGCAGCAGCGCGATGGCGCAGCTGGCCAGTCGCGCCAGCACGATCTGAGCGCTCCAGATCGTGGCCGGCAGCGTGATCGGTGCCAGCTTGGCGTCGAACGGCGAGGCGCCGACCGACAGGTTGGTGGTGCTGAAATGGGTCGCCAGGTTGAAGAAGGTGGAGGCCATGCCCGAGAAATCGACCAGCAGCAGTGGATGAAAACCCTCCCTGGCGTGCTTTTCGACGATCGCCATGATCATCAGTTGGGCCAGCATCATGAAAAAATACAGCGCGTCGCCGGCCTTGCCCATCAACAGGGTGTAGCTGTCGAACAGGATCGCGCAGCTGACCGTGAACAGCACCATCGGCAGCAGCACGATCAGGTAGGTCTGGAGGTAGATCAGCGGCTCGATCGGCCCCTCGCCACGCACCGCGTGGCACACCATCATGGTGCCCATGAAGGCGACCACCAGCGCGCCGAGGTAGGCCACGCCACCCATCCAGCGGCCGACCAGAAACGCGGTGTTGCCGACCGGCGTCGCGCAAATGACGCTGCCGGTGCCGCTGCGGATGTCCTCGGACATGCGCCCGCGCACCAGGTAGAAGCCGGCCAGGCTGAAAAGCGTGCCGCCGAAACAGGCGCTGCCGAGCGCCATCGCGCTGCTGGTGTACAGCACGCGCATCTCGTCGACCGAGATCAGCGCGTTGGTGCTGGTGGCCGGGTCGGGAATCATGGCCCAGCCGATGGCGGCGATCGCCACCAGCGTGACCACGGTCGACAGCCGGCGCATGCGCAGCCGCACCTCGTTGAGGATCAGGACCTTGAGCAGGTGCAGGTTCAGGCGCGGGCTCAGGTGCGGGCTCCGATGCGCCTTCATGCCGCCAGCTCCTGCGCCGCGTAGCGCTGCGCCATCAGGGCTTCCTCGAGGGTCGGCTCGGCGGCCGTGGCGCCGGCGAACGGGGCGTGCGGATGGGCGATGCGCAGCGCCACGCGCTCGCCCTGGCGCTGCGCGTGCAGCACGTGCACCGTGGCGCGCAGCTCATCGTACGCGGCGGCGTCGACGTTGGCGCTCCAGACCTGGCCACGCGCCTGGGCCAGCATGGCGGCGGGCGTCTCGTAGGCCAGCAGCTTACCGCCGCGCATGATGGCCAGGTGGCTGGCGATGCTCTCGACGTCGGACACGATGTGGGTCGACATGATCACCAGCTTGTTGTAGCCGAGGTCGGCGAGCAGGTTGCGAAAGCGCAGCCGCTCCTCCGGGTCGAGGCCGGCGGTCGGCTCGTCGACCACCAGGATGTCCGGGTCGCCCAGCAGCGCCTGGGCGATTCCGAGGCGGCGCCGCATGCCGCCCGAAAAACTCGACGCCGGGCGCTTGGCGACATCGTGCAGGTTGACCAGCTCGAGCAGCTGGCGGATGCGGGCCGGGTCGCGCACCCCCTTGAGGGCGGCGAAATACTGCATGAACTCGAGCGCCGACAGGTTCGGATAGACGCCGAAGTCCTGCGGCAGAAAGCCGAGCCTGCGCCGGATGTGCCCCGGCTTTTTGGCGATGTCGACGCCGTCGAACACGATCTCGCCGCTGCTCGGCCTGGTCAGGGTCGCGATCATCTGCATCAGCGTGGTCTTGCCCGCGCCGTTGTGCCCGATCAGGCCCACCAACCCGCATCCGAGCGAGAGCGAGACGCCGCCGACGGCGGTGACGTCGCGTCCAAATGTTTTGACCACGTTGCGGATTTCGAGCATGGGGATACCTATCGTTTGTGTTTGTCGTGACTGCCAGATTGGGTGGATGCGCCCAATGTAAGCCAAGCCCCGCCGCGGCGCGCGGGGATTGTGACAGGCGGCACAATTGGCGGTATGGGCGGCAAATAACGTTTTGATATTGATAGCTAGCAAAACACTATCTTCTTTGTGTTTTTTGACACGAAAAATCCCTGTTGCAGCCGAAAAACAACTAAAAAACGGTCTTTCTCATCTGCAACAAGAATATAATTGGGCGCAGTCCGCACGGCAGCGCGCGTGCATTTTCAAGTCACCAAAGGGAACGATGCTGGCAGGTTCGACCAAACGATCGCCGCGCGCCGTGCGCCGCCTACTGCTGGCACCGCTGTGCCTGGCGGGCGCGCTCGCGTGGGCGCAGACGACGACCGCGCCGGCACCGAGCCGCCTCGATTCGCGCCTCGATTCGCGGCTCGAACATCTGCGCGAGGTCGGCCGCTTCGCGCCGGCCAAGGCGCTGCCCGAACTGAGGGAACTCGAGGCGCAGGCGCGCGCCGCCGGCCTGCGCACCAAGACCGACTTCCTGTTCCAGTTCGGACTGGCCAAACTCAGCATCGGCCTCAAGCAGGAGGCCTACGCGCTCGGCGAGGAGCTGTACGCCTACGGCCGGGCGCAAAAGGACAACCGGGCCATGGCCAAGGGCCTGCTGGCCAAGTCCTATTCCACGTACGACCTGAACCGCCTGGCCGATTCGCACCGCTACGCCTGGGAGGCCGAGCGGCTCGCCGACCTGAGCACGGACGTGCCGCTGCAGGTGACGTCGGCGATCGCGTCGGCCCAGTCGCATGGCGAAGAGGGCAATTTCCCGCCGGCGCTGGCCAAGATGCAGGAGGCGGTGGCGATCGCGCGCCGCCACAACGACCCCGTCACGCTGGTCATCGCGCTCGACTCGCTGGCCAACCTGTATTCGCAGATGAAGGAATACGACCGCGGTTTCGAGGCGCTCGACGAAGCGTTCAAGCTGGCCGAGAAGTCCGCCTCGCCGGGCCGCCAGGCCACGCTCAAGAGCACCGAATTCATCCTCGCGAGCTCGACCAACCAGCCGCAGCGCGGACTGCGCGCCCTGCTCGCCGCGCTCGCGCTGCAGCGCCAGATCGATGCCGACTCGGATATCGTCTACTCGCTGGTCAACCTGTCGGACAGCTACCTCAAAGAACACAACTATTCGCGCACCATCGACTACGGCAACCAGGCGATCGAGGCGGCGCGGCGCATCAACGACGAGAGCAGCGTGGCGACCGCGCGCATCAACATCGGCCAAGCCTACATGGGCATGGGGCGGCTGGCCGAGGGCAAGCGCAATTTCGAGGCCGGCTTGAAGCACTACGAGGAATCGGAGAACAAACCCGAATTGCAGGGCGTGCTGATCGAATACGGCGCCGTGCTCGAACGCGCCGGCGATCTGCAGGGGGCGGTCAAGGCCTACCACCGCGAGCGCGCGCTCTCGAACGAGCTGTTCGAGAAGCAGCGCCAGAAGGCGATCTGGGAACTGCAGGAGAAATACGAGACCGACAAGAAGCAGCGCCAAATCGAATTGCTCAGCCGCGAGAACCTCGTCAAGTCCACCGAGATCGACAACCGCCGGCTGCAGCAGCGCGTCTGGTGGCTGCTGGCGCTGGTGTTCGCGCTGTCCTCGATCGTGGTCACCCTGCTCTACCGCAAGGTGCGCCAGGCCAACGCCCAGCTCGAGGTCAAGAACCTCGAGCTCAAGCAGCAAAGCTCGCGCGACCCGCTCACGGCGCTGTACAACCGGCGCCACTTCCAGGAGTTCATGCGCACCCACATGCAGGTCGAAAAGCGCGGCTCGGGCACCTCGGGCGAGGAGATCGTGGGCGCTCTGTTCCTGCTCGATATCGACCACTTCAAGAAGGTCAACGACACCTACGGCCACGCCGCCGGCGACCTGGTGCTCAAGATGATCGCCGAGAACCTGCGCGAGATCCTGCGCGAGACCGACATGATCGTGCGCTGGGGCGGCGAGGAGTTCCTGGCCTTCCTGCCGGCCATCCCGCGCAGCGGCGTCGAGGAGATCGCGCGCCGGCTGCTGGTCGGCATCACGGCCCAGACCATCCACTATCAGGGCCACGCGATCACGGTCAACGTGTCGATCGGCTTCGCGCCGTTCCCGCTGTCGCCGGGCGAACACCCGCTGCCTTGGGAGCGCGCGGTCAACCTGGTCGATATGGCGCTGTACCTGGCCAAGGCGCATGGCCGCAACCGCGCCTACGGCGTGCGCGGCTTCGCCAACTTCGCGCAGACCTCGATGGAGGACATCGAGCAGGACCTCGAGCGCGCGTGGCGAAGCGGCTTCGTCGACCTGTCGATCGTACTGGGCAGCAACCACGAGGCCGGAGCGGAAGCTGCGCATTAGTGCGAAACCCGGTGTTTAACGCGGCAGAAATCGAGAAACCGTCTTCATCGAAAAAACAGCCAACGTCATCCTCGGGCTCGGCGCCCCCCTCAGCGGGGACCCATGCCGAGCTTGCCTACACGCAGAGTTCAAACCTTCAGGCCCTGGAACTGCGCGTCCAAACTTTAGGAAGGCGCAAAACCGCATGCGCAGGATGGGGCAAACGCATGCGATCGCACTTTCGCGGGGACATTGCTGCCAATGGCAGCAATGACGTTGATTTTGATATCCAGGTCGAACTGCGCGTATCGGCAAGCTCGTATGAATCGCGCCTCCGCGAGGATGGCGACTGAGAGGCTGAGAGTCTTTCGATCATGCCCGCTCAGCCCGCCCGAAAAACTCTCAGCCTCTGAGCTTACGGCGGTGCTATTTGCCCGCCGAATCCTGGATCTTCTCGCCGGCGCGCTCGACCGATTTGCCCACTTCCACGGTCGCCTTGCTCAGCCCCTTGCTGGCGTCGTCGGCCGCGTCCTCGAGCTTGGCGCCGGCAGCTTCGGCGCTGTCGTGGACGTTCTGGCGCGCCGTCGCGGCCGCGTCGGTGACCCGGGTCCTGGCCAGCTCGGCCGCGTCGGTGACGTTGCGCCCGGCCTGCTCGGCGCCATCGCTGACCTTGCGCGCGGCCGCGTCGGCGGCCTGCTTGCTCTCCCTGACCTCGCGCGCGACCTTGTCGCCCGCGCTCTCGACCGCGTTGTCGAGCGCGCGCCCGGCCGACTCGGCCGGCCCGGGCGCGTCGGCGTCGCGTTGTCCGCAGCCCGGCAGCGCCAGCAGCATTCCCATCGCAAGCGCGGCGGCGCCCATTGCAGTTGCTTTTTTCATCGTCGTACCCCGTCCAAGTGGTTGCCAATATTATTGCCTGCAAGCATACACCGGCGCGGGAAATCGCGGTTGACAGTTGCGGCGCCCGTGCGCACAATAGAACGACCGTTCGATTTTTACCGCCTTGCCGCCATCCTTCCCGAAAGCCCCCCATGCCACTGCCCGCCGACAGCGTCCGCCGCATCTGCCCCTTTTGCGAAGCCTGCTGCGGCCTCGCCCTCGAACTCGAAGAAAACCGCGTGGTGCGCGTGCGCGGCGACGACGCCGACGTGTTCTCGGCCGGCTTTTTGTGCCCCAAGGCGATCGGCCTCAAGGAGCTGCAGCACGACCCCGACCGCCTGCGCGCGCCGCTGATCAAACGCGGCGGCAAATTCGTCGAGGCCAGCTGGGACGAGGCCTACGCCGAAATCGCGCGCCGCCTGCCGCCCATCATCGCCGAGGGCGGCGCCGACGCGCTGGCCACGGTGCTGGGCAATCCGGTGTCGCACAAGATGGGCCTGTCGCTGTATTTCCCGCGCATGGCGCGCGCGCTCGGCACCCGCAATATGTTCTCGGCCTCGAGCGTGGACCAGGTCCCCAAAATGCTCTCATGCGGCCTGATGTTCGGCAGCTGGCTGTCGGTGCCGGTGCCCGACATCGAACGCTGCGACTTTTTGCTCATCCTCGGGGCCAACCCGATGGTCTCGAACGGCAGCCTGTGGACCGTGCCCGACTTCCGCGGCAAGGCGCGCGCGCTGCGCGAACGCGGCGGCAGGATCGTGGTGCTCGACCCGCGCCGCAGCGAGACGGCCGAGGTGGCCGACGCCCACCACTTCATCCGCCCCGGCGCCGACGTGTTCCTCCTGCTCGGCATGGTCCACACGCTGTTCGACGAGGGCCTGGTGCGCCTGGGCCGGCTCGGCCGGCACGTCAACGGCCTCGAACAGCTCGAGGCCGCCGTGCGCGGCTACGCGCCGGAACGGGTGGCCGCGCGCTGCGGCGTCGGGGCCGGCGTCATGCGCGCGCTGGCGCGCGAGCTGGCCGGCGCCAAACGGGCCGCCGTCTACGGCCGCATCGGCACCTGCACCCAGGAGTTTGGCACGCTCGCGTCGTGGCTGATCGACGCGCTCAACATCCTGACCGGCCACCTCGACGAGGAAGGCGGCGCCATGTTCCCCAAGGCGCCCGCGTTCGCGGCCAACACCCGCGGCGCGCCCGGCACGGGACGCGGCGTCGTCACCGGGCGCCACCGCTCGCGCGTCTCGGGCGCGCCCGAGGTGTCGGGCGAACTGCCGATCACCTGCCTGGCCGAGGAAATCGACACCCCCGGCCCGGGCCGGATCCGGGCCCTGATCGCCATCGCCAGCAACCCGGTGCTGTCGGCCCCCAACGGCGCGCGCCTGGCCGCCGCGCTCGGTCAGCTCGATTTCATGGTCAGCCTCGACATCTACCTCAACGAAACGTCGCGCCACGCCGACGTGATCCTGCCCGGCCCGTCCCCGCTCGAGGACGCGCACTACGACGTCACGTTCGCCCAGTTCTCGCACCGCAACCACGCGCGCTACAGCGCCCCGGTGCTCGCGCGCGCGCCCGGCCAGCCCGATGAATGGGAGAGCGTGATGCGCATCGCCGCCATCGCGCAGGGGCTGGGCGCGCAGGCCGACATCGGCGCGCTCGACGACGCCGCGCTTGGCGACGAGCTGCGGCGCACCATGGGCGCCGGGGGCGAATCCGTGTACCGGGCGCTCGCGCCCCTGCGCGGGCCCGAACGCCTGCTCGACCTGGCGCTGCGCACCGGCCCCTACGGCGACCGCTTCGGCGCCAACCCGGGCGGCCTGACGCTGGCGCGCCTCAAGGCCGCGCCCTCCGGGATCGACCTCGGGCCGATGGCGCCGCGCATCCCCGAGGCGCTGCGCACGCCGTCGGGAAAAATCGAACTGGCGCCGCAGATGCTGCTCGACGACCTCGCGCGCGTGGCGGCCCAGCTGGCGCTGCCCGCGCCCGACATGGTGATCATCGGGCGCCGCCAGCTGCGATCGAACAACAGCTGGATGCACAACCTGCCGGCGCTGGCCAAGGGCGCCTACCGCTGCACCGCGCTGGTCCACCCGGACGACGCCGCGCGGCTCGGCCTGGCCGAGGGCGCCATGGCGCGCATTAGCAACGGCGCGCGCAGCATCGAGGCGCAGGTGGCCTTGTCGGACCAGATGATGCTGGGCGTGGTCAGCCTGCCGCACGGCTGGGGGCACGACCTGCCGGGCACGCGGATGGGGGTGGCCGCCGAGCGGCCGGGCGTGAACCTGAACGCCCTGCTCGACGAACATTTGCGCGACCCGCTGTCGGGCAACGCGGTGTTGTCGGGGATCGCGGTGCAGATGGCGCCGGCCTAGGCCCGCGCGCCAACCTCATGCGCGGGGACGGTGTGGTTTTTGAGATTTATGTTGATTCAACGCGACTTACAAACCGGCTCGAACGGCTCAATGCTTGCGCCCGCCCGGCAACTCGGGCTGCACGACGGTTTCGTCGTTCTTGAAGCTGCGTTTCGAGGCCTCGGTCGCCCCGCTCAGGACGCTGTTGTTCGAATACGATCGGGTCGCGGCCAGCCACTTGTCGTAGCCCTGGCGCACCTGCTCGTTCTGCATCGTCGCATCGGCCGCGATCTGCACGTACACGCTTTCCATCGCGGCCTTGGCCTTGGCCAGGTCGGCCGCGCTCATGACCTTGATGACGTCTTCGGGGATCCCCTTCCCGACCGGCAGCGCGGCGTCGAACCTGGCCGAGAAACGCGCGAAGCAGTCGCGCCACAGGCGCACCGCCTTGTCGACCCGGCGCACGCTCTCGTTCGAGGCCGAATTGACCGGAAACACGAGGGCGACGCATTTGAACCGGCTGAATTTGAGGTCGGCGCCATCGAAGCTGTTGACGTAGTACGAAGCGTCGGCGCGCGGCGCGGTTTCGCCGTTGGCCGCCAGCGCGGCGCCCGCCGTTAAAAACGCCATCAGGGTAAATGCTAATCTCATCGCCATCTCCAAAATGTGCTCACGCATCGGTATGGCGTTGATAATATATCTTTCTTACAATGTTTTGTGACTAATTATCAGGCGAAACGACCAAGCGGCATTGGTAGCCGAACCATTCGTTGCCTCCGGCCACGCACCGCAGCATCGCCTGCCGCAGCCGGTTGGCCTGGTCGCGCAGCGCGATGCACTGGCTGTGATCGGCGTCGACCATCAACACGCAGACCTCCATTTTGCGGGTCGCGCCGCTGTAGTCGCCGCGCGCGACGTCGGAGCGCGCCTCGCCGACGAGCCTTTGCACCGACTCGGCATCCTGCGCGCGCTGCTGCTCCTTGTCGATCCGCGTGTGCAGTGCGCGCGTATTGGCGTCGTCGCCCCACTTGCGCGCGAACCCGGCCAACGCCGCGCGCGCCTTGGTGAACGTGCCCTCCCTGAGCGCGCCGTCGACCGCGGCGCTGGCTGTTTTCCAGGCCGCGGCGCGCAGGCGTATTCTCTCGCAACGGGGTTTGGCCTTGTCGATCGCCTCCTGCACCCGCTCGATCTGAACCGCGCGCGCGCCCTCGGTCTTGAGCATGACCATTTCGGCGTCGGCATTGGGAAGCTTGCAATCGGCGGCCAGCGCGATCACCTCGTTGACGCGCGCATCGGTCCTGCGGGTGTCCGGTTTGGCGCCGAGCCAGATCAGCCAGAGCACCCCGAGCGCGAGCAGCCAATAGCGCAGCCTGACCGGTTGCCGCCGCGGCGGCCCTGCCGGCAGCGGCGGCGGCTTGGGCGCTTGTGGCGGCGGCGCCGGCGGCGCCGCCGCC
>NZ_PXWF02000205.1 GCF_003011895.2 Massilia glaciei
CCGCGTTCCGTTCATCCCGCCGTCTAAGAGAGGTACACCCATGCGAGGCGCTGCCATCGAGACGCTTTTCGTGTCTCACATGGGTTGATACGGCACTTTTGAGACATCGTCGCCCGATTGTCTAGACCCCAACGATACGATATCCATGGCTGTCCGGCGCCTGCAGTTAGCGCGAGCACGCCACCATGGAATGCGAGCCGGCGCCGTCGATTGCAAGCACGTTCGCAGATAGCGTGAGCATGAGCCAACTTTCATTTGCAGTTAATTCGAGCCGGCAAACGCGCCAAATGCGAGCACAGTCGGTTTGAAATGCGAGCCGCTACAACTAAGCGCCAAGCACTTACGACGATGCCCAATCCATGGGCATTTCGTCGTCAGGTCTACATATCCCCGGTTCGCCAATCCCACAAAAAACACATCAAATCAAGGCCAAAGGACCAGGCACTTTCATGTCGCCGAATTCACGGCACTTCCACGCCGCCGCGCACAGCCACCATTACCGGCCCGGAAGCCGTGAAGGTAGCGGCGCTGATTTCACTCTTGCTGGCCGATGTGCTGACGCATGACCGGGTTGCACAGCAGCAACCAACCTCTCTTCCACATTTTGCGGCCAGTGGCAGTGGTGACACCAGCCAGCTCGCGGTCGACAAGCTGGCTGTGACTATCAGAATAATGGCGGAATTTCGAAAATGCCTGCGACGCCGACTTTTCCTTGGTGTGGCCACGCGGCGGAGGCCGCCTGGCCGCCAACTTATTTGCCTTTCGGTGGGTTGTTTCCACGACCGCCACCGGAAGGCTGACCGGGGTTCTTACTTGGTGCATTTGGTGGGACTGGGTTTGGCATTACAACCTCCAAAGGCGGTGCGCCTACACTACATATCGCGCCGGTCGGCGCTCTTGCTGGACCCGTCGCTCGAGCCGGAACAGGCCGAGCAGCTGATATGTTCGGTGGCGCTCGGGCCCGGATCGTACGAATGGTTCATGGTCGACCGCGCCGTCGGCAATGTCAAGAGCCAGGGGCCGCATCTGGCGGCGCCACTCCGTCAGCCGGCATAGAACCGTGGCGAGAGTTCTTCAACGCGGCGCCGGCTGAGAGTTCTTCATCACGTGGCGCCGGCTGAAAGTGCGAAAAATAATTTGACGATACTTGGCCGTGACCCTCAATGACTGTACATAAGCAAGGGGTATCCATTTAGCTCCAGT
>NZ_PXWF02000206.1 GCF_003011895.2 Massilia glaciei
GGCCGCGCTGCGCGCGTCGAGCAGGGCGAGCGTGATGCCGGACGCTGCCTGGAAGCGGATGTTGGCGCCGTCGGTCTGGGCCAGCGCGCCGTCCTGCATGTCGATCGCGCCGCCGCTCGAGGCGACGTCGATGGTGCCGCCGCTGGTGACGAGGCGGCCGAGGCTGGAGAGGCTGATGGTGCCACCAGCGAGCACGCTGATGCTGCCGCTGCCGTTGCCGAGCGTGGCATTGAGCGCCAGCGTCCCGGTGACGTCGAGGCGCAGGTTGCCGCTGCTGCCGGCCGTGAGCGCCTGGTCGACACTGACGTTGCCGCCAGACGAGAGCGTGACGCCGAAGGCGCCGGTGGTCGAGATGCCGCTCATGGCGGCGTCGGACACGGTCGCGAAGGCGCCGGCGGCGTCGACGCGGTTGACCGCGAGCGGGCCGACCGTGCCGACCGAGAGTCCGTCCGCTTCGCGCAGGAAGGCGCTGCCGGTTGCCAGGCTGGCCGCCAGCGTCGAGACCTGGGTTTCGATCACGGAGCCGTCGGCGCCGATGCCGGCGCCCGCGCTCAGGCGCAGGCCATACGAGAGCAGGTTGACGGTGGCGACGGCCGCGTCGTCGAGCTGGGCGTCGACGATCGCGGTGCCGGCGATGATGCTGATGCTGCCGCCGGCCATGCCGGTGCCCGCGTTGACGATGCCAATGGTGCTGCTGCCGGCCGTGCTTTCGAGGCGGATGTTGCCATTGTTGGTCAGCAGCCGGGCCAGGCCCTCCATGCTGATGTTGTCGGCCGCCAGCAGGTCGATGGTCTTGCCGAGCTTGAGCGTGCTCAGGGTCGGCGCCGCCGGCGCCAGGTCGTCGACCAGGATGTTGTCGGTCGATGCCAGGCTGATGTTGCCGTTGCTCGAGATCAGGTCGGCGCGCACGTCGAGGTCGGCCACGGTCGCTTCAACGGACTCGTTGCTGCGCAACAGCATGTTGCCGCTATCGCCAGTGCTGCGCACGGTGCCCAGCACGGTCAGGGTGCCATCGGTGGTGACGACGCCGATATCGCCGTTGCTGCCGCCGAGGTCGACGGCGTAGGTGCCGGCGCCCGAGAGGATCAGTGCGCTCGCTTCCTCGATGAACAGCCCGCCGCTGGCGGTGTTGGTCGCCGCCAGGCTCGT
>NZ_PXWF02000207.1 GCF_003011895.2 Massilia glaciei
CGCTTGGAATTTGAAACCGCCAAGCATTCCAAGCGACGCCTCCGGCGTACCTGAATTTTAACGTTAGGCCTCTCATGTTCGCAACGGCACGAAGCTTCCTTATTGCCCTTCGAGCAAGCGCTTCCGTCGGTCGCGCATCAAAGCTTGAGCGTCAAGGCATGCATGCGCAAGCGATTGAAGTTGCCCAATCCGGTCTGTTAGCGCTCAGAAAACCATTCGTCAATCGAAGGTCTCCGCCAGAGGGCGCTGCACTAGCGTCGCTGACTGTCATCCTTGAGGGGTTGGCTCACAAGACCGGCTCGGCCGGCGCCGAACTGATTGATTTGCGAGACTCGCTGATTTTCCTAGAAGCGCTGGGTCCGGCAGGGAAAGCCTCAAATGACGATTTGCGGTCGTGGATCCCATATTTAAAGTCCAGGTTGTCGCAAGAATCTGTAGAATTTGCGCAGCCTAAAGACTAAGGTTCGATCGTGCGAGCGCAGCGACGCCACGAGCTGAACC
>NZ_PXWF02000208.1 GCF_003011895.2 Massilia glaciei
GCTGAACCGTTTGTTGGACAGGCCAAGGCCCCAATATGCTGCCCAGCAGTTCGGCCGATTCGGACCGGCCGGAAGCGGCGCGGTTTCTTGTCTAATTTCCGGCCGGCCAGCCGCTAACCAGCATCGTACGGACGTCTCATGGCTGGGCGGCAGGCCCGTCCAGCACGAACAGCTTGCGCTTGCTGTTTTTCTGCTCCTGCATGCCACGTACAAACCAGGGGAAACTGAGCAGCAGGCGATCGAAACTGCCGTCCTCCTGCGCCATTTTCAGGCCGCGTTCGATCCGCTCGGCCAGCGCCACATCCTTTTTATTGACGAAGAAGTAAAAAGGCGCGGGATAGTAGAGCATGATGTTTTTCTCGATGCGCAGACCCTCGTCCCGATGCACCTCCGCCTCATTCCAGACCTCGTACAAGCCGCGAGGGAAATAGTCGAATCGGTTCAGGGCCAGCATCGGAAACAGCGCATCGTAGTGCAGCGATGTCGTCACGGTGTAACCATTGCTGCGCATGATGGCGGCGTCGGACCATTGCGTCCCCATGTTACGTCCGCCAATATTTG
>NZ_PXWF02000209.1 GCF_003011895.2 Massilia glaciei
GGTGGTCGTCCGCTTCATTGGCTCAATAGCGACTATTGGGATACTCATCAGCTTATCGGAAAAATATTTCCTCATGGCGCCAATTGAAAGCCCGTGACAATTCGTGATTTTCTAGAAGGCAATCTGGGATACCGTAGTTAGTCTAGGTCCAAATACCATTGGATGGATGTGAGATGAAGGACGATTTGGAGCGTTTTACCACTGTTCTAGATTTCGTCAAACGCAACCAGGCAATCGGCATTCTGTCGACCGGGGCTACCGTTGTCGATTACAAGCCCGGCCTTTATAACGTCTCAGGTAGCACCGACGATGCAAAGGAAATCAGGGTCATTTCGACAATCCTTGGAAAAAGTTCCTAATAAATCATGGTATCAGCGGAGCAAGTGAATGCTACGTTACCGAACCATTCTTGAATGGGGGATCGCATCCCAAATTTTGAGTTGGCGGACACATGACACCGAACGAGGACGGTACTGTTACGAAAGGAATTTGCTATTTGATGCCGCTGTGCGGCAGGTGGCAATGCAGCCAGAACCCGTTCGCGCCCCAATGCAGGATCTTGATCCGGTCGCGGCCGCGGTTGCAGAACAAGAACCAATGCCGACTCGACGCATCGAGTCCCAGGGTTTCGGGCACCACCAGCGCTAGGCCGTTGATCGGCTTGCGCATGTAGTGGTGGCCGGTCGCGAGGTAAACCATGCCTTGCGGAGTCCCAACATCAGCGCAATGCCGTCAGCACGGCGCCCAGCCAGTCCAGCTACGCATGAGCTACTTGCAAAAGGCTGATTTCAAGGGGGATTTATTTTTTTCGAGGCAAAAAGGACGTGATGGGGATAGCCATTTCTGGCATAATGTAGCTATCTAGGAAACATTATTATCCCCACCTTATGAATTCTACACAAGCCGACACGATGATGCAACGCTGGACCGCCATTCAATATGAATTGCTGCCGGAATTGAAGAACGAGATCGGCCCGTTGACTCCTAAACTGGAGAAGGTGATTCATATTCTCGACTGGACTCGGATCGAGGAATTCGTGGCGCAATCCTGGTG